>JAJYZN010000035.1 GCA_021799915.1 Actinomycetes bacterium | reverse complement strand
GTTTTCGATCCGGCGCGGGAGTGGACCGTGGAGCCGCGGGATTTCGCCTCGCGGGGTCATAACACGCCATTTGCCGGGAGGCGGCTCGCCGGCAAATTCGTCTGCACCATCGTGGGCGGGAAAATCGCCTGGAAAGAGGGTTGAGACCATGGGAATGCTGGTGCTGGCCGACGGAAAGGTTTTTCACGGCGACTCCTTCGGCGGCGAAGGCCGCATCGGGGGAGAGGCCGTTTTCAACACGGCCATGACCGGTTACCAGGAGGTGGTCACCGACCCCTCCTACGCCGGGCAGATTGTGACCATGACCTACCCGCTGATCGGCAACTACGGTTTGGAGCCGGGGGCCGAGCAGGCGCCGCGGCCCCAAGCGGCCGGCTTCGTCTGTCGGGAGGCCTGCCAGCGGCCGAACCACCCCCACGCCCGGGAAAAGATGAGCGATTACTTTCGCGGTCGCGGGGTGGTGGCCCTGGAGGGGTTGGACACCCGCGCCCTGACCCGCCACCTGCGTTACCACGGCACCATGGGGGCCTGCCTGGCGGCCGGTGAAGGCGATGTCGCGGAAATGCAGGCTGTGGCTCGTCAGCTGGGCGGCTCCGGCCCCACGGTGGCCGTGCTCGATTACGGCTGCAAGGCCGGGATCGTCCGGGAATTGCAGGCCAGGGGCAACCGGGTGGTCATGCTGCCGGCCCGCACCCCGGCGCCGGAGGTCATCTCCTGGGGTCCGGCGGGCGTCCTTCTGTCCAACGGCCCCGGCGACCCGGCGGAATTGGACTACGCGGTGGAGACCATCGCCGCCCTCCTGGGGAAGGTGCCGGTGGCCGCCCACGACGAGACGCGGGCTCCGACGTCGGACAAGGCGGCATCGAGCACCGCGGTGTCCAGGGGCGTACCGGCCGGATCGGTCGGCACCGAGCCCCTCGTGGTCGATATCGCCATCACCTACCTCCTCTGGTCGTGTTCTGCAGTCCTACGCCGCGCCGCCCCGAGACGCCCCGGTTCATATCAGTGCCGGGAGCACCTCGGCGGCGATGAGCCGGATGTGGTCGAGGTCGTCGAGGTCGAGCACCTGGAGGTAGACGGTCTCGGCACCGACGTCGGCGAACGCCCGGCAGGCATCGGCCACCTGGGACGGGCTGCCGGCGGCCCCGTGGGCCCGCAACTCTTCGAGATCCCGCCCGATGCTCGCCGAGCGGCGTGCCAGGTCGTCGTCGGATGCGCCGCAGCACACCACCACGGCCGCCGACAGTCTCATGGTGGCCGGGTCACGCCCGGCGTCGGTGCAGGCCCGCCGGACCCGCTGGAACTGCGCCTCGGTGTCCTTCACCGAATGGAACGGCACGTTGAACTCGTCGGCGAAACGGGCCGCCAGGCGCGGGGTCCGCACCGGTCCGGCACCACCCATGATGATGGGCGGGCGCGGGGACTGGTGGGGCTTCGGCAGGGCCGGGCTGTCGACCAGCGAGTAGTGGCTCCCCTCGAAGGAGAAGCGCTCGCCGGGCGGCGTCGACCACAGCCCGGTGACGATCTCGAGCTGCTCTTCCAGGCGGTCGAACCGCTCCTTCATGGGCGGGAAGGGAATCCCGTAGGCCCGGTGCTCTTCGTCGTACCACCCGGCTCCCAGCCCCAGCTCCACCCGGCCCCCGCTCATGGCGTCGACTTGAGCCACGGAGATGGCCAGCGGTCCGGGCAGGCGAAAGGTGGCGGACGTGACCAGCGTGCCCAGCCTGAGCCGGCGGGTGTCCCGGGCCAGGCCGGCCAAGGTAACCCAGGCATCGGTGGGGCCGGGAAGTCCGTCCCCGCCCATGGTCAGGTAGTGATCCGAACGGAAGAACCCGTCGAAACCACACTCCTCGGCCACGGCCGCTGCGGCGGCGATCTGGTCGTAAGTGGCGCCTTGTTGGGGCTCGACGAAGACGCGGACCAGCACGCCCCCACCGTAGCGGCCGAGCCCGAGAGGCGCCGTCGGGTGGTCGGGGTCGGTCGGGTGGTCCCGCCTCCGGGTAGGTGGTAGAGAGGGCGGCGTGCAGATCGGCGCCGTGTTCCCCCAGAACGAGATCGGTGCCGACGCCGGTGCGGTCCGGGCGTTCGCCGAGGCGGCGGACGCCCTCGGCTACCGCCACCTCTTGGCCTACGACCACGTGCTCGGCGCCGACACGACGGTGCACCCCGGCTGGTCGGGGCCCTACGACCTCGAGGACACCTTCCACGAGCCGTTCGTGCTCTTCTCGTGGCTGGCCGCCAAGACCACCCTCGAGTTCGCCACGGCCATCCTCGTGGGCCCGCAACGCCAGACCGCGCTGGTGGCCAAGCAGGCGGCCGAGCTGGACATCCTCTCGGGCGGGGAACGCCTGCGGCTCGGCCTGGGCATCGGGTGGAACCGGGTGGAGTACCAGGCACTGGGCCAGACCTTCTCCGATCGGGCTGCCCGCCTCGAAGAGCAGGTGGTGGTGCTGCGCCGGCTGTGGACCGAGCCGAGCGTCACCTTCAGCGGCGCCTTCCACACGATCGAGGGAGCCGGGATCGCTCCGCTCCCGATCACCCGTCCGATCCCGGTCTGGCTCGGCGCCATGGCCCCGGCCGCGCTCAGGCGCGTCGGGCGGATCGCCGACGGCTGGTTTCCCCAGGTCCGACCCGGTGGCGGTCTCGAAGAGGCGCTGGAGGTCATCGCCGGTGCCGCGGTGGAGGTAGGTCGCGACCCAGGGACCATCGGCATGGAGGGCCAGGTGCTCTGGACGCCGGACGACCCGGACCGCCTCGCCCACCACGCAGACCGCTGGCGACGGTCCGGCGCCAGCCACCTGGCCCTGAACACCATGGGCGCCGTCGCGGGAGCAGAGGACGGACCCGACGGCTCGAAGAGCGGGTCCGTGGTCGACGGTCACATCGCCCTACTGGGCGCGGCGGCCGAGGTCCTGATCGGCGCTTGAGTAGAGGCCGGGCCCTCAGTAGCCCGACGGGAGCACCTGGCTGAGCGCGCCGAACCATACCCACAACAGCCCGAGCAGCACGATGGTCCCGGCCGCTCCGACCCACCATCGCCCCGTCCGGCGCCACACCAGGACCGTGGACACCCCCGCGGCCAGCGCCAGGAGGCCCCACCACAGCGCCGGTCCCAACCCTCCGGTCCCGGTCCCGGTCCCGAGGGTGCGGGCGCGGGCGGCGACGCCCGCTGACGGGGCGCCCGGTGACGGGCCGGCTGACGACGGGGCACCAGGTGACGACCCCGTTGGCGACCCCGTTGGCGACCCCGTTGGCGACCCTGACGGGGACACGAGCACCGCTCTCACCACCAGTCGGGTGACGGCGCTGTAGGGGGGGTTGCACGTGGTGAGGGTGAGGGTCGGGACCGAGGTGGGATCCAGCACGGCCACGTCCGTCGGGGCGACCACCGTGGTGCCGGTCACGTCGTAGCGGAACCGTCCCTGGAGAGTGGTCACGTAGATCGGGTCGCCACGTCGGACGCCACCCAGGCTGTAGAAGGGGTGAAGGTAGGTGGTGCGATGGCCGGCGATGGCCGCGTTCCCCGGGTTCCCCGGCATCGACGTCCCGACATAGTGGCCCGGTCCCAGCTCCAGGTCGTGCTCGTCGGTGCCCTGGACCACCACGAAGTCGACGCCAACAGCCGGGATGTCGATGACCCCTATCGGCTCCCCGTTCCCCGGTGGCGCCAGGACTGTCGGGACTGCCGCACTCCGTGTGACCGGCGCAGTGGAGCGTACGGTTGGTGCCGTCGCGCGTGAGCCGCCTGCGCCGAGCGGTGGGCCGCGGCCTTCGATCTCGGAGTGGAACTGACGGCGCAGGGCTTGTTGGTGGGACGCGGTGATGAGACCGGTGCCCCAGAGCTCGTAGGCCGCGAACAGGAGGACCAGGGTGCCGAGCACCAGGACCAGCACGCCCGCCCCCCGCACCGCCGCGCGAGCCGTCACCGGGCGAACAGTACCGGCCTCACCCTTCGGACACCATCGCTTCTCGCCGTCACCGGCGCCCGCTACCGAACTCGTCACCGCCTTCGGGCGGCGTCGGTCTCAATGTGGGCGCCACCTCCACGTCTAATGTCTCGGGCACATGTCACCGGACTTCGCAGCGGAGGGACGCGTTCTGGGCGTGCCCGTCGCGGAGCCCGAAGGGCAGGAGAGCGACCGCGGGCGATGGAACCTGAACCTGCTGCTCAACAGCATGATCGTGGTCCAGATCTGTGCCGTGATCGCCTTCGGGTCGATCACGATCCTCAGGTACCCACTGTGGTCCGTGGTCGACGAGGGTGCCCATTTCGACAACATCGCCTACATCGCCGAGCACCACTCGCTCCCAGTCCTGGGCAAGGCCCATGCAACCGAGCAAGAGCTGGCCATCGGCAAGGGCGTGTACCCCGGCCGCGTGAAGATCGACGCCGCCAAGGACGGTCTGGCAGGCCTGGACTACGAAGCGTTCCAGCCCCCCCTCTACTACCTCGTGGCCACGCCGTTCTTCTACTTGAACGGCAATTTCCATTCGAAGGCGATCATCCTCCGGTTCCTGGGACTGGCATTCCTCCTGCTTGCGATCGCCTTGTTCGCCCGCCTGTCACGGCACGTGCTCAAGAAGCGATGGCGCATCGGGCTGGCCGGTGGGCTGCTCGTGTTCCTGATGCCGGGCATCATCGTGAGGTCGGTCACCATCTCGAACGACTCCCTGGCCATCCCGATAGCCATCGCCACCGTGACCGAGCTCTGGATTGCTCTCGAGCGGCGGTCCAGCGGGCGCTTGATCGCGGCCGGAGCCCTCGTGTCCTGCGGGGTGCTCACCGACCTATACCTCGCCGAGATGGTGCCGGTGTTCATCGGTGTGGCGGCGGTTATCCTGTGGAGCTCTCGGACCTGGCGCGACGTGGTGCGCGTGGCCCTGGCCGCCGGGGTGGGCGTGGTCGTCGCCCTCCCGTGGTTCGTCTTCAACGCCGTCGAGTACCACGCCCTGACGGCGAGCGCTGTGGCCAAGGCCGAGCAACTGTCCACGGTGAACCCCCACCATCTGCACTTCACCGTCGGGCAGCTGCCGGCGCTCACGGTGGACTCCTTGTTCCAACCGCTCATGCCCCAGGAATGGGGTTCTCTCACGTTCCCCCACCCGCTCACGAACTACGTGAGCGTCCTGTTCCAGGTCCTGCTGGTACCGCTGGCCATCTTCTTGACCGTGGTGCTCGGGGGGCGCTTGTTCCGCACTGGGTACTGGGTGCTGGTGGCTCCCTGGGTGGTGAACGTCCTCTTGTGCTGGTACATCGACATCGGCCAGCAGTGGGAGTCCGGGGCCATGGTGGCCCGCTACACCTACGCCACCTTGACCATCCTCGGACTCTTCGTCGTGGCCGCCACGCTCTCGTTGGTCCGTTCGGTCAAGCCGGTGGTGGTGACCATGGTCCTCTCCACCGCCTTCCTGGTCGTCCTGTGGATCCAGGTCGTCCCGTCGATCGCCTCCACCCCGCACGCGTAGCCGGATCTGGAGCTCGGGTGTCCCGGGCGGCGGGTGGCCCGGACCTTCGGGGGCCCGTCCGAAAATTGTTAGCACTCTCGCCTATCGAGTGCTAAACTGGCAGCGTAGCCACCACGAAGGTGGCCCAAGTGCAGGAACCCTCAGCAAGCGAGGAGGTGGAGATCATGGCTCTTGTCCGAAGTGATCCGTTCCGAGACGTCGACCGGCTGTTCCAGCAGCTCTGGGGTCCCCAAAACGGCACCAGGGCTCTCACCATGCCCATGGACGCCTATCGAAAGGACGACTCGTTCCTCATCAGGGTGGACCTCCCCGGGGTGGACCCGGCGTCGGTGGACCTGACCGTGGAGGACAATGTCCTCACCATCAAGGCCGAACGCCCGCTCCCGCCGTCGACCGACGGTGTGGACTCGGTCATCACCGAGCGCCCCTACGGGACGTTCAGCCGCCAGGTGTTCCTCGGGACCAACCTGGACACCGAGCACATCGAGGCCGAGTACGAAGCCGGGGTGCTGACGGTGGTCATCCCCGTGGCCGCCCACGCCAAGCCCCGGCGCATCGAAGTCAAGGGGTCGGCCGAGCGTCAGCAGCTGTCGGCCTGAACGCGGCACCGACGCCGTAGCCGGCGCACGCCGACACGGCGTCGGTCCGCACCCGATCCACCCCGACGGGGCTTCGCCGCGGTAGGGTCAGCGCCCGACGACCGGCTCGCCCCGGGGCTGTTCCCATCCCGCCGTGCCGGTCCTGAGCTGAGCCACCGATCGGACAGGAGGGCCGTTGAACACCGGGGATACCGCATGGGTGCTGGCCAGCGCCGCCCTGGTGCTCTTCATGACGCCCGGCCTGGCCCTGTTCTACGGGGGCATGGTCCGCTCCAAAGGCGTCCTGGCGGTGATGATGCAGAGCTTCATCTGCATCGGGGTGGTCACGGTGCTCTGGGCCACGTTCGCCTTCAGCCTGGCCTTCGGTCCCGACGCCGGGGGCGGGATGATCGGCACCTTCGGGTTGGCCGGACTGGGACACATGGTCCACGGTCTCCCCGGCTACCACGATCTCACGGTGTCACCGCTGGCGGTGATGGTCTTCCAGATGATGTTCGCCGTGATCACCGCTGCACTCATCAGCGGGGGCGCGGTGGACCGGATTCGTTTCCCGGCCTTCGTGGTGTTCATCGTGTTGTGGTTGGTCCTGGTGTACGTGCCGCTGGCTCACTGGGTGTTCAGCCCGACCGGGTGGCTGGCCCAGCGTGGAGTGCTGGACTTCGCCGGCGGGACGGTGGTGGAGATCAACTCGGGCTTCTCCACCTTGGCCCTGGTGCTGGTGCTCGGACGGCGCCGCGGCTGGCCCCGGGAGCCGATGCCCCCCCACTCGGTCCCCCTCAGCCTCCTCGGTGCGGGGATCTTGTGGTTCGGTTGGTTCGGGTTCAACGCCGGATCAGCGCTCGGGGCCAACGACGTGGCCGTCCACGCCTTCGTGAACACCCAGCTGGCGGCCGCGGCCGGCCTCCTGGGATGGTTGCTGTTCGAGTCGGTGAAGGAGAAGGTGGCCACGACGCTCGGTGCCGCTTCGGGGGCGGTGGCCGGCATGGTGGCCATCACCCCGTGTGCCGGGTACATCGGCGCCATGCCGGCCCTCCTGGTGGGGGCGGTCGCCGGGATCGTGTGTGCGCTGGCCGTGAGGCTGAAATTCAAGCTCCGATATGACGACTCGCTCGACGTGCTCGGCGTTCACGGTGTCGGTGGGATCGTCGGCATGGTCCTGCTGGGGTTCTTCGCCTCCCGGGCCATCGACCCGGCCGGGTCCAATGGTCTGTTCGAGGGTGGCGGGCTCCACCTCGTCGGCATCGAGCTCCTGGCCACCGTCGTCGCCGTGGGCTTCTGCTTCGTCATGACCTACCTCATCGCCAAAGCCGTCGACCTCACCATCGGACTCAGGGTGTCGGCCGATCAGGAGTTCGAGGGTCTGGACCTCACCCAGCACGCCGAGACGGCCTACTCGATGGCCGGCGGCGGGCACATCGGCTGAGAGCTCAACCCGACCGGGCCTCCAAGGCGGCCAAGCGACTCGCCATCTGCCCCAGCAGCCGGTCCTGAGCAGCCATGTGCTCTTGGAGCTTGACGGCCTCGTGAAGGAGAGCGTCGGCGTCCCGGGAGGTGGCGTCGTCCCGGCGCTCCGCTTCGTCGGCCAGGATGTTCTGGCCGACCAGGACCACCGAGAGGAGGACCAGCTGGAGGAAGGTCTGGGAGATCCACGACACCAGGACCACGGCGCTGTGGGACCCGATCGCCGTGGGCAGACTGACGAGGGCCAGGGCGGCGAAGGCGTAGGCGCACCACATCGTGCCGACGCCGTTCGTCACCTTCAGGGCCAGCCAGGAATTGAAGCGTCGAAACGCTGTGCCGGGGGCCAGTGGGCTCTCCGGTGGAGAGGCGGCCGCAGTCCCGAGGACCAGCTTCGACTTGGTCCGCTCGTGGGGAACGTATTCGTAGATGGTGAGCGAGGTCACTGCCTGCCTCCTGTCGTCAGGACCAACGGGTTCGATCCCGTCCTGGCGAAGATAGCGACTGCGGCCGCGGCCGCTCGGTCCGGTGCTGCCGGTGCCGGATCGTCAGCTCGGTCGGGAGCCGACGACCGCCAGCCCGCCGATCGGGAATGATGGGAGCCGATGCGGCGCTACATCCTCACCGTCACCTGCCCGGACCGAACTGGGATCGTCGCCGCCGTGAGCGGGTTCATCGCCGACCACGGCGGTTGGGTGCTCGAGGCGGCGCAGCACGGCGACCTGTCCACCGGACGGTTCTTCTTGCGGATCGAAGTCATCGCCGACACCCTCCCGTTCGGCCCTGACGGGTTCCGTGATCGGTTCGAGCCCGTGGCCAGGGAGTTCGAGATGACCTGGTGGCTCTCGGACACCGACGTGAGGAAGCGGGTCGTGATCCTCGTCAGCCAGGAGGACCACTGCTTGGCCGACCTCCTCTACCGGTGGCGGAGCGGAGATCTCGAGTGCGACATTCCCTGCGTGATCTCGAACCACGACACACTGAGGTCTTTGGTGGAGTGGCACGGCATCGCCTACCACCATGTCCAGGTACCCGGTGGGTCGGCCGCCGGAGCTCGCGAGCCCGGGCGGGAGGAGGCCTTCGCCGAGATCGCCCGTCTCTTCGACGAGGCGGGCGGCGACGTGATGGTGCTGGCCCGCTACATGCAGATCCTCCCCGCCGGGCTGTGCGACCGGTACCGGGGTCGGATACTGAACATCCACCACAGCTTCCTGCCCTCGTTCGCCGGGGCCAGGCCGTACCACCAGGCCTTCGAACGAGGGGTGAAGCTCATCGGCGCCACCTGCCACTACGTGACCGCCGACCTGGACGCCGGTCCCATTATCGAGCAGGACATCCGACGGATCGACCATTCCGACACGGTCGACGAGCTGCTCCGTATCGGCCGCGACATCGAGCGCACCGTGCTGGCCCGGGGACTACGTTGGCACTTGGAGGACCGGGTGCTGGAGAACGGCGGACGAACCGTGGTGTTCACTTAGGTAGTCGAGCGTGAGCCGGCCAGCACCCGGGGATTGAACGGCGGGCGCCAGGGAAGCCCAGGGCGGCCCAAGGCGGCTTCAGACGGCCTCAGGCAATGGCCGAAGCCACGATGGGCTCGGGCTCAGATGAGCGGGGCACCGAAGACCGGGGCTCCAGAGAGCGAGGGTCAGACGAGTCGGACCCGGAATCCGGCCCGGGCTTGGACTCCGGCTCGATCTCACCGGCTGCCTCTTCCAGCGTCTGACCCATGGGCTCGGGGAGAGCCACGAGGGTGAGGGCAATCCCCACCACCGAGACGGCGGCCATGACCCCCATCACGCCGCTGATGCCGACGGCCTTCAGCAGGTGGGGGACGAAGAGCGCCCCGAGGAAGGCACCGAACTTCCCGCACGCGGCGGATATCCCGTCCGCGGTGCCCCGAACCGAGGTGGGGAAGATCTCGGAGGGGAACACGAACGTCGTGACGTTCGGCCCGAACTCGGTGAAGAAGTAGCTGATGGCGAACAGCGGCAGGAACACCCCCACAGCGGTCGCCCCGTCGGGGACAAGCCAGATGAGGGCGAAAGCTGCGGCCATCACCGCGAAGCCCTGCCACTGGATCCGGCGTCGGCCGATGCGGTCCATCAGGAAGACCGCCAGCCAGTAGCCGGGCAAGGCGGCCACGGCGAAGATAGCCAACGAGATCAACGTGTGGTCCAGCAGCGTGCCCTTGGGCTGGAGCAGCTTCAAGATGAGCGGGCTGGACACCGAGTTTCCGTAGAAGGCGATGTCGAGGAGGAACCAGCTCCCCGCCGTACCGATGAGGCGGAGGAGGAAGGGACGGGAGGTGAGCTTCCGTCGGGCAGCGGAGGCAGTGGGGGCGGCGGGGGTCGGGGCCACAGCGGCAGTGAAGACCGGGACGACAGTGGCGGCGGGGGTCGGGGCGCCAGTGGCGGCGGGGGTCGGGGCGACAGTGGGACCCGGGGCGACAGTGGGACCGCTGACGGCCTCGGCTCCGTGGCCGGTGCCGTTCGACCGGCTGGCCGGTTCCTGGCCGGTCATCCAGGCCACCGTCTGGGCCGTGGCCGTGGCGTCACCCTGGACGGTCATCGTGTACCGGGGGGTCTCCCGGATCTTCCGGCGCAGGTAGATGACCGACGCCGCCGGGACCGCCCCGAGCCCGAGCATCAGCCTCCAGGCCAAGCCGTTGGACACCCCGGCGCCCAGGAAGATCGAAGCGATGGCCGGGCCGGCGAGCAGTCCGAGCCCTTGCATGGCGAACACCGACCCCACCAGCCGGCCCCGGGACTTGCGGGTCGAGTACTCCGAGGTGATCACGGCCGAGGTGGCGTAGTCCCCGCCGACTCCGTACCCAACGATGAGGCGGAAGATGAACAGAGAGGTGAAGTTCCAGGCGAAAGCGCACAGCACAGCGCCCAGCACCAAGATGGCCACCTCGACGCCGTACATACGCTTGCGCCCCAGCTTGTCCATGAGGCGCCCGAAGGTGAGGGCTCCGGCGACCGACGCCAAGAGCGAGATCGAGTTGAGGAGCGAGATCTGGTTCGTGCTCAGGTGGAAGATCGGGGTGAGCAGTACCGTCACCGTGCCGATGATGAACAGGTCGTAGGCGTCGGTGAAGAAGCCCATTCCGGCAGTGAACACCGTCAACCAGTGCTTCCGGCCCACGTCGGCCTCGTCCAGAGGGCGGTACAGGTCGGTGATGGTGGCCATCGATGTGCTCACTCCTCGTCTCCTCCTCGCCCCGGCCTCGTTCCCGGCCGCGGCCCCGTATACGGGTCTCATCCACACGATGACCGACGTGGGTTACCCAGAGGCAATGCCAAGGTTGCACGAGGGGAAATTGGCGGTGAATTCGAGGTGAACCGTCGCATCCCCCGACCCGGGGGCGACCCACCGGCTGGTCCGTCCGGACCAGGGCGGCGTCAGCTGACGGCGGTGTCAGCCCAGGGTGGCGATCCCGCCGTCCACGGGGATCACGGCTCCGGTCAGGTACGAACCGGCCCGGGAGGCCAGGAACACGGCGGTACCGGCCATGTCGTCGGGGCGCCCGATCCGCTTCAGAGGAGCCGAGGCGGCAATCTGCTCCCCGAAGGACTCCAAGGTGGCCGCCATCATCTTCGACTCGAACGGTCCCGGGGCGATGGCGTTCACCGTGATGGCGGGGGCCAGCCGGCGAGCCAGGTGCCGGGTGAGCTGGTGGACCGCGGCCTTCGACGCCGAGTAGGAGTACGTCTCCAGGAAAGGGACGTGAATGCCGTCGATCGAGCCGATGTTGATGACGCGCGCCGGATCCTCTTGCGTGCCGGCTTCCCCGAGGAGCGGAAGGAGGAACTTCGTCAGGTGGAAGACGCCCTTCACGTTGAGGGCCAGCACCCGCTCCCAGGCCGCTTCGTCGAACTCCTCGATGGGGGCTCCCCAGGTGGCGCCGGCGTTGTTCACCAAGATGTCCAGACGCGGCTCTCGTGCCGCCACGGCATCGGCCAGCGCCCGGCAGCCGCCTTCGGTCGACAGGTTCGCTTCGAGGGCGGTGCACCGGCCCACCTCCGACAGCTCGGCGGCGACGGCCTCACAGTCCGCGATCTTGCGCGAGGCCACGTACACGGCGGCCCCGGCCTGGACGAAACCGGTGGCGATCATCCGTCCGATCCCGCGCGACCCTCCGGTCACCAGGGCGGTCTTGCCTTGCAGGGAGAAGAGTTCGTCGTGGGCCATGGCCCTCATTGTGGCCCGCGCCGGCCCTGGGGGCGGGGATCGCGCCGGCCCCGGGAACGGGGACCGCCCCGAGATCCGTCCCCGTCCACGGCGGTACGCCCGCCGAGGGCGGCCCTGACCAGCGCCCGCAGGGAGTAGGAGAACATCTCGTCTTCGTCCACCGGGCGGGTGAGGTGGGCCAGCAGGTCCGGTCCCCCCGGGAGCTCCTCGGTCGCCCACAGCTCGGCGAGCCCTTCCTGCTGGGCCGGCTGGCGCTCCACTTGGCGGTCCAAGAGGACCGACCCCACCACCAGCTTGATGATGGCCTGGGTGCCGAGAGCCACGGCCGGCCCGTCCAGACCGGCGTCGACCAGCTCGACCACCAACGCCCGCCGGGCCGGTTGGAACAGCGCGGCGATCCGTCCCTGGCGGTGGACCACGGTGACCAGGTCGGCTTCTTCCAAGAGCGACCGCCGCAACGACCTGGCCAATGACATGAGCCGCTCCTCGTGGCTCCGACCCCGGGCGACGACGGTCACGGCGCTGAACTGCTCGATGATCCGGTCCACCAGGCCGTCGACGAGCGCCTGCTTGTCCCCGACGTGCCAGTAGACGGCGGTGACCGCCACCCCGAGCTTGGTCGCCAGACCCCGTACGGTCAGGCGGGACAGCCCCTGGGTGGTGAGGATGTCCATAGCGGCGTCGATGACCTGGGACCGGGAGAGACCCACGTCCCGGGTCCGACGACGGTCCTCCGGTCCGGTCCGCCGCGGGACCCCGGGTGACCCACCTCCCCCTTGACGGCTCGATACGGTCATGTAACGATGCTACAGAACGAGGGGGAGGAGCGTCGGACATGGACCCAGCCGGAGAGGAGCGCTACACCGTCATCTCGGCCGACTGCCATGCCGGCGCCGACCTGCACCAGTACCGCGACTACTTGGAGCACCGCCATCTCGAGCTGTTCGACGAGTGGGCCCGTACCTACGCCGTGCCCTACGCCGACCTCCTCGGCGAGGACGGGAGCCGCAACTGGGACTCGGAGCGCCGCCTGGAAGAGATGGAGAGCGACGGGATCGCCGCCGAGGTGATCTTCCCCAACACGATCCCCCCTTTCTATCCCGAGCCCTCGTTGAAGGCCCAGGCCCCAGGGGCCAGCGAGGGCGACTTGGAGCTGCGCTGGGCCGGTCTTCGAGCCCACAATCGCTGGTTGGTGGACTTCTGTGCCGCCGCCCCCGGACGGCGCGCCGGCATCGCCCAGATCATGCTCCACGACGTCGACGCCGCCGTGGCCGAGATCCACTGGGCGGCCGAAGCGGGGCTGCGGGGCGGGATCCTGTTGCCCGGTGCGCCACCGGGCTCGGGGCTGGCGCCGCTCTACTCGACCGACTACGACCCGATCTGGCGAGCGTGTGCCGACGCCGGCCTGCCGATCAACCACCACAGCGGGAGTGCCGTCCCCGCGCTCGGTGACCAGCCCATCGACGAGGTCACCTTCCTCCTCGAGGTGACCTGGTGGGCCCACCGAGCCTTCTGGCACTTGGTCTTCGGCGGCGTGCTCGACCGGTATCCCAAC
Source organism: Actinomycetes bacterium (assembly GCA_021799915.1). The sequence continues at coordinate 5,316 of JAJYZN010000035.1, read as the reverse complement.
TTGCAATTCGTCTTCACCGAACAGGGCACGAGCTGGATCCCCGAGACCCTCGGAACTCTCGACTACTTCTACCACCGCATGAGCACGGCCGAAGGCTCCCAGGAGTACGAGTGGGGACATCCGGTCGTGGAGAAGCTGGCGCTCCGCCCGAGCGAGTACTGGGCCCGCCAGTGTCATGTGGGATCGAGCTTCATGCGTCCGGCCGAGGCGGTGCTGCGCCATGCCGTCGGCGTGGAGAGGATCATGTGGGGGAGCGACTACCCCCACCGCGAGTCGAGCTTCCCGTTCAGCCGGGAAGCTCTCCGTCTGACGTTCTCGGGGGTGGACCCGGCCGAAGCGACTCGGATGCTGGGTGCCAACGCCGCCGAGCTCTACGGCTTCGACCTGGATCTCCTGGCGCCGGTGGCCGCCCGCATCGGCCCGACCCACGCCGAGATCGCCGAGCCGCTTTCCCCCGTGGAGGTCCCGCCGGACGCCGACCGGTGCCCGGCGTTCGTGGGAGTGGCCCGGTGAACGAGAACGCAGACGAGAGCGAGAGCGAGGAACGAGCATGGGCGTAGTCCGATTCGGAGCGAGAGCGGCCGAGCAATTGCGGAGTCGCGAAGTGGAGGCCACCTCAGTGGACGTGTGGGCCACGACCTTGGTCGCCACCTACCTCACCGATCCCGAAGTGATCGCCGCCGTGCTCCCCCCACCCCTCGAACCGGGGGGTGACCCGATGGTCAAAGTCACGGTGGCCACCGTGGATGTGACCGGCTACCCGACGTTCGGTGCCGGCAGCTTCTCGGTCCGGGCCCGCCACGAAGAGACCGAGGGGTACTACGCCCTGTTCATGCCCATGACCACCGAGCAGTCGGTCGTCGGCGGGCGCGAGACGTTCGGCGAGCCCAAGAAGCTCGGGAGCGTAGTGCTCGACCGCGAGGGCGACCGGGTGACCGGGACCGTCGCCCGCATGGGGACGACGGTGATCGAGATCACCGGCACGGTGACCGGGGACCTCGACCCGCCACCCGAGGAGACGCGGACGGACTTCTACTTCAAGTTCCTTCCGGCCCCGGACGGCCGGGGGTTCGACAGCGATCCGTACCTGGTCTACTGCGATCGCACCGAGCGGGTCCGCTCCATCTCCGAAGTCGACGGGGAGGTGCTCCTTCGCGAGTCCCGCTTCGACCCGGTAGCCGACCTCCCCGTGCGCGAGCTCAGGGGCATCACCCTCTCCGAGCGCAGCAGCGTCCAACGCGGGCGGCTCCACCAGACGGTGCCGACCGAGTGGATCCTCCCCTTCGCCCACCAGCGCTACGACGACCTCTCACCGGTAGGAGGGGAGTAGGGCCGTGGAGGAGCTGGCCGGCCGCGTCGCGGTCGTGACCGGGGGAGCCGGCGGGATTGGGCGAGCCATGGGAGAACGCTTCGCGACCGAAGGCATGTCGGTCGTCCTGGCCGACGTGGAGCAGCCGGCTTTGGACGAGACGGTGGACGAGCTGCGGGCTCGCACACTCGAGGTGACCGGAGTGCTCACCGACGTGTCCAGCTACGAGTCGGTGACCGAGCTCCGCGACCGGACGCTCGAGACCTACGGAGGCGTCCACCTCCTGTGCAACAACGCCGGGATCGGCGCCGGTGCCGAGGGACCCCAGTGGGAGCACGAGCTGAACGACTGGCGATGGGCCTTCGGGGTGAACGTGTTCGGGGTCATCCACGGGATCAACGCCTTCGTCCCCCACATGGTGGCCTCCGGTCAGGAGGGCCACGTGGTGAACACCTCGTCGGGGAACGGCGGTGTGTCGCCGCTGCGCGGCACGCCTGAGTACGCCGTGACCAAGGCAGCAGTGGTCACGTTGACCGAGTGCCTCTATGCCCAGCTCCAGGACGCCGGCTCGGTGGTCGGAGCGTCCGTCCTGTTCCCCGGGCCCCACATGCTCCGTACCGGGCTGTTCACTTCGTGGCGAAACCGGCCGGCCGACCTGGCCAAGGAACGGCCGCGCTCGACGCCGTACCCGACCATCGAGGACATCGAAGCCCAGATGGAGGCGGCCGGGATCACCCCCGAGTACACCGATCCGTCCGAGGTGGCCGACCAGGTGGTAGCCGGCGTGCGCAACGCAGCCTTCTGGATCATGGCCCCGAGCGCCACGACCGACGCCCAGATCCGGGCCCGGGCCGACTCCATGCTGCACCGGAGCAACCCGTCCTACTTGCGGGGCGTTCCCGGATGACGGTGACCCCGACGAGCTGACACCCTCGAGACCTGCGAGACCAGCGAGACACGCCAGACCTGCGAAACCTGCGAGACCTGAAGGAGCGACCATGACCCCCCCACGACCCGACCACCGCTACCTGGTGATCTCGTCGGACTGCCACGCCGGCCTGCCCAACGCCGAGTACCGCGAGTGGCTCGATCCCGAGTACCGAGAGCCCTTCGACCGCTCCATGGCGGCCCGGGCAGCGATGGAGGCCGAGCTCGTCGAGCGGGGGCTGCGGAACCCCGAGTTCGCCGAGGAGTGGGAGGCGGAGAACGCCGAGGGCCTGCGGGGTGGCTGGGACGCCGGGCGCCGGGACCGGGAGCTCGATGCCGACGGCGTGGCCGGCGAGGTCATCTTCCCCGATGCCGACGCCGTGTCGGGGGGAGCGTCGGCTCCGTTCGGCGCCGGGTTGGCTGCCTCGGCCGAAGTACCGATCGACCTCTTGATGGCCGGCGCCCGGGCGCACAACCGCTGGCTGTCCGAGCTGTGCGCCACCAGTCCCGAGCGTCGGGCCGGCGTCGCCGTGGTCCCGATCTTCGACGTGGAGGCAGCAGTGGCCGAGATCACCCGGGCCCGTGAGTCGGGCCTGCGTGGCGGCATCCTGATCCCCTCGATGTGGCAGCCACACGCCCCGTACCACGACGCTGTCTACGACCCGGTGTGGGCCGCCTGCGCCGACCTGGAGATGCCGGTCCACGTGCACTCGGGGGCGGCTGACCGGGCGAGCTACGGCCAGTACGTAGGCATCTACGTGGCCGAAGTCCGGTGGTGGTCCACGCGGCCGTTGTGGTTCCTCTTGTGGTCGGGGGTGTTCGAGCGGTTCCCCACCCTGACCTTCGTCACCACCGAGTGCGGGGCATTCTGGGCGCCGGACCTGCTCTGGAGCTCGGACATCGTCTACGACCGGGAGCACGCGGCCAAGAAGCTCGGGAGCCAGCTCACCTCGCATATGTCGATGCGCCCCAGCGAGTACTTCGACCGGAACTGCTACATCGGGGCGTCGAACACCCGACGTCGGGAGCTGGCCAAGCGCTACGAGATCGGTGTCGGCAACATCATGTGGGGGAACGACTTTCCCCACCCGGAGGGGACGTGGCCCCACACCCGCGAGTGGCTCCAGCGAGCCTTCCACGACATCCCGGTGGACGAGACCGACCAGATGCTCGGAGGGAACACGGCGGCGTGTTATCACTTCGACGTCGAAGCCCTGCGACCCCTGGCCGATCGCATCGGGCCGACCCCTCACGACCTCGGTCAGACCGGCCAAGACCTCGACAAGTGGGCCGACCTGGCCGCCGCCGGGCGTCCCTGGCTCACGGGTAAGGAGGCGATGGAGGAGCCGACCGGCGACTGACCTCGACCGGCCGCCCGGACCCCGGCGTCAGCGACCGAGGAGGTCCCGGGCGATGTGGGTGACCTGGATCTCGTCGGTGCCGGCGTAGATCTGGAACACCTTGGCGTCACGGGCCAGTTGCTCCACCCGGAACTCCGACATGTACCCGTTGCCGCCGAAGAGCTGGACGGCGTCCATCGCCACCTCGGTGGCCGCCTGGGCCGAGTAGAGCTTCATGGCCGAGGCTTCGGCCAGCGTGAGGCTCTGTCCGGCCTCGGACATCTCGATGTGGCGGAAGACCAGGTTCTCCACGTTCAGGCGAGCCACTTCCATGCGGGCCAGCTTGAGCTGGATGAGCTGGAAGTCACCGATGGGCTTCCCCCACAACAGCCGGTCCCGCGCGTACGCCACCGAGAGCTTCAGGCACTGCTCGATGACTCCGAGGGCCATGGCCGCCACACCGGCGCGTTCGGTCACGAAGTTGTCCTTGGCGCTCTGCCTGCCCCCACCTCCCGGCTCGTCCTCGGTCTCCCCCAGGAGCCGATCACGGCCCACCCGCACGTCGGTGCAGAACAGCTCACCGGTAGGTGAGGAGTGGAGCCCCATCTTGCGGAACGGCTTCGACTGCTCGAACCCCTCCATGCCCCGTTCGAGGACGAACGTCAGCACCCGTCGATCGCGCACCGGGGTGTCCGATCCGTCGTCCAGCTTGGCGTAGAGGACCACGGTGTCGGCGTAGGGACCGTTCGTGATGAAGGTCTTATTCCCGTTGATGACGTACTCGTCTCCGTCCCTTCGGGCCGAGGTCTTCATGCCGCCCAGTGCGTCGGACCCCGAATCGGGCTCGGTAATGGCCCAGGCGCCGATCTTGTCCAGCGTGAGCAGGTCCAGGCCCCAGCGCTCCATCTGGGCCGGCGTGCCGCGCTTCATGATCGTCCCGCCGGCCAGACCGGTGCTCACACCGAGAGCGGTCACGATCCCTGGGCAGTGGTGGCAGATCTCGATGATCGGGATGAGGGTCATGGCGGCCCGGCTGTCACCTGGGCGACGGCTCCGGGGAGCGTCCCCGGACTGCTTGCGATCGAGCATCTGGCGGAACCCGGCGCGGGCCGCCTGGTCCAGCCCGAACGTGGCGTACATCTTGCGCATCACGTCGTAGGGGGCCATATCTCCGTGCTCGAGCTCTTCGACGTGGGGCTCGATCTCCTCGGCGACGAACCGTCGTACGGCGTCGCGGATGGCCTGTTGCTCGTCGGTCCACTGGAACATGTCGTACCTCCGGCGAGCACGCTAGCCCCGCTGGCGCCCGCTCCCGACCCCGACCGTCAGCGGTCGGCGTGGCGCTGGGTACGGGCCACGATCAAGCGGGCGGCCACGAGCAGGACCAGCACGAGAACCAGCAGGACCAGGGCGGCGTCGTAGGCCAGGTAGTGGGCGGCCGGAGTCGGGTAGTCGTAGAAGGTCCACACGGGGTAGGTGAGGTAGGCCACGGGGTGGTGGATCAGCGCCACCTTGGGGAGTGTGTTGGTGAAGCCTGCGGTGTACAGCAACGGTGCCGTCTCGCCGCTCGAGATGGCCAAGGCGATGAGCAGACCGGTGGCCACCCCGGGAATAGCCGAGCGGAGCACCAGCTTTCGCAGGGCGTAGCCCTGTCGCATGCCGAGTGCCTCTGCCCCTTCCCGGTAGGAGGTCGGCACTTGCCGGAGCCCCGACTCGGTGCACTTCGCGCCCTCGGCCCCC
>JAJYZN010000204.1 GCA_021799915.1 Actinomycetes bacterium | reverse complement strand
TCAGCTGGGCCGCGGACACCGGTGCCAGTCTGTCACCGGCGGGCGCGCGGGCGCCCTCAGCGAGCACGCAGGACCTTCGCCTCTGGTCGGGACGAGGTGGGGGGCCCATCCTCGCCAGGCAAAAGGAGGTGGATCGCATGGATGGACGAGAAGAGCACATCGAGCTCGTGAAGCGCGGGCTGACACTGATCGCGCACCGCCAGTACGACCAGCTGCGGCCGTGGCTCACCGACGACGTGGTCTGGTCGGGCGCCCTGGCACAGACGATCAGGGGTGCCGACCAGATGATTGCCGAAATGAAGCGATTCGACGACCAGTTCGGCGTGGCGACGGAGTTCGAGTCGGCGGAGTACTTCGCCGACGACACCGAGGTCGTCGCCCACGAGCATTTCCGGCTCACCCGAGGCGACCGGACCCTCGACGGCGAGGCCGTGCACATCTTCGAGTTCCGGGACGGCAAGGTCTCGAAGGTGGCAGTGTTCACAGGCGACCCGCAGCGGATGGCCTCCTTCTTCGCATAGCCACCGTCGAGGTACCGGCCGCGAGTCGGGCTCTCACGTCCGGAGGCTCACCGCCGCCCGCTCGGCCAGACGCCCGGTGCGCACACGTCGCCTCACTCGACGGGGCGTTGAGCCGCCACCCCACGTGGCACCCTCCATTCGAAGTGCGCTCCGTGCGGACGCACCGGCGTCAGCTGGAAGTGCCCACCCAGGGACGCGGCACGACGAGCCATGTTCCGCAGCCCGTTGCCGTCGGTCGTGGCGGCGGGCGGTCCGACGCCGTCGTCCACGACGTCCAGGACGACCTCGCTCGCCGACTCGCTGAGCGAGATGTCGACGCGCGTGGCGCGCGAGTGCCGGAGGACGTTGGACAGTGCCTCGCGCACGGCGACCACCAGGTGCGTTGCGGTGACGCTGTCACAGTCGTCGACCGCCGCTGAGAGGGTGAGCGTCGGAGCGAACCCCAGGTGCTCGGCGTACTCGTCGGCGATCGCTCCCAGCTCGGCGGCGAGGCTGCGGCGCGACTCGGCACGGTGCAGTCCGAAGATGGTTCGCCGGATCTCGGCGATGACCTCGTCGAGGCGCAGGACCGACTCGCTGATCCGGTCGGCGACGATCGGCGGGGCGAACCCCGACACGGCCTGGAGCCGGAGGCCGAGGGCGAACAGCTGCTGGAGCACGCTGTCATGGAGATCGGCGGCGATGCGTGACTGCTCCTCGAGGAGCGTCGCCCGCTCCGCCTCAGCCCGCGCCCGGGCCAGGGTGAGGGCCACCCCGGCCGACTGCGCCAGCATCTCGATCGCCGCGAGCTCGTCGGCCTCGTACCGCCGGTGCCCGGGCTCCGAACCCACGAGCAGGTTGCCGAACACCGTGTCCCCGCTCACGATCGGTGCGATCATGGCCGGGCCGAGACCGAGCTTCCGACCGTCCTCCTCGGTCGCGGCCGCCGTCAGGTCGTCGACGATCGTGGAGCGCCGCGAGGCCATGACGCTGGCGAGGAGGCTTCCCGGCGGGTACCAACGACGGACGAGCCCAGGCATGCGCAGTCCGTCACCCGCGGCCACCACCACGCTCCCCGGCTCGTCGCCGGCCGTGACCACCCCTGCTTCCGCAGCGCCCGCCAGCTGCCGGGCGTGGCGGGCGACCGTGGTCAACACCCCGTTCGTCGTCTCTCCGGCGAGGAGAGCCTGGGTGATCTCGTTGGCCGCCCGCAACTGCTGCTCGAGGCGCGCCCGCGCCGTCACGTCGCGGAAGATCACACACGTTCGCTCCTCGCCGTTCTCGGCGACGAAGACGGTGGACGACAGCTCGGCGACAAATGGCGCACCGTCGGCCCGGAGCATCGGGACGACGGCCTGGACACGACCGGCGCGCCGGCGCTCCTCCAGGGCCGGTGCCCAACGCGGATCGCGCTCGTCGCTGAGGCCCTGCCGTCCGCGCCTGCAGATCTCCTCCTCCGAGGCGCGGAGGATGGCGCATGCTGCCGGGTTGGCTGCCAGGATCCGTCCGTCGGGAACGGTGATCAGGACGCCGTCGGGGCTCTGGTCGAACACGGCTTCGTAGAGCCGATCGTCGATGCGGACGAGGGACATGTCGCTTGCCATGGTGGACGAAGGACTGCGACCGGGGGTGGCTGGCTCCGACGGCGTGGCGAGACCATAGCCGAGCGCCGGTTCGAGCTTGGGGCGGCCATCGGTAGCGCACGGTGCCCGAAGCCCACGATTGCGCGCCGCGCCTGTTGCCGACACGAACCGTTCGCTCCGGGCGGAACCGTTGGCTCCGGGCGGAGCTGCTCGCTGGAGGCGGAACCACTCGCTCCGGGCGGAGCCGTCACGGCCGGACGTGCGCCGCGCGGGCGAAGGGCTCCGCGGGGGACGGGACGTTCGCCCCTGGTGGCTCGCGGCGACGGGGGAGTCTGGTGGTGGTGATGGTCGGCAGTGAACGGTCGCTTGCGAGGCTTCGCCCGTACAACCTGGCGGCGGCCACGCTGCATGCCGCGCAGGCCGCTGCCGTCGTGGTCTTCGCCAACGCCTTCTCGTTGCCCGTGCGTGCCACCTACATGACGGGCCCTCCCGGACGGGACGTCGGCACGCGGACGGTGACGCTCTTCGACCTGCGGTTCGCCTGGGCGATCGCCGCCTTCTTCGCGCTGTCCGCCGTCGCCCACCTCGTCGTTGCCGGACCGGGATGGGACGCGTACCGGAATCAATTGGCGAAGCGGCGGAACCCGTTCCGGTGGCTCGAGTACTCCCTCAGCGCCTCGATCATGATCGTGCTCATCGCCATGCTCGTCGGCATCGACGACATCGCGGCCCTCATCGCCCTCGCCGGCGTCAACGCCGCGATGATCGGGTTCGGCTGGCTCCAGGAGCGCGACGAGCCTCCCGGCGGTCGGCTCGGCCCGTTCTGGCTCGGATGCTTGGCGGGCATCGTCCCCTGGGTGGCGATCGGGGTCTACCTGGCCGGACCCGGCACCGCGCTCCACCCGCCGGCGTTCGTGTACGCCATCTTCGGCTCGCTGTTCGTGGCGTTCAACTCCTTCGCCGTGAACCAGTGGCTCCAGTACCGCCAGGTGGGGCGATGGCGCGCGTACCTGGTGGGGGAGCGGGTGTACGTGACGCTGTCCCTCGTGGCCAAGAGCCTCCTTGCATGGCAGATCTTTGCCGCCACGCTGGCATCGGCCACCGCCCACTGACCCGTGCCGGCTCCGGAACCCCCGCACTGGGGCCCGGCCCGGTGACGCCGCCGCTCGGGTTTCCGGTGATCGGGGGCGGTCGCAACCGCAGCGGGCGCGGTGCAGGGCGCCCGAAAGGGAGACGGGGCTTGCATGCTTGCGATGGGTGCACGCCATGGACCGCATGTGGTCCGGGCGGTCGTAGGAGCTGCCATGCTCGGTGTCGGCACGATCCTCCAACCGAAGGCGAGAGCCGACGACCACTGGTCGGTAAGGCCGAACGTCGTGCTTGTCGAGGTGCGGCAGCACGGGGGCGCCGGCGCACCGTTGCGCCGCACCGACGGGTGGATCACCACCGCACGCCGATGGCTTCCGTCTCGCGATTCACGCATGTGAACTGCGCAGGAGACGGCCGGCGTCCGGTCGCCTTCCCACACGCGGCGCGCGCCGAGCGAAGGGGGTCGGACCCTCATGCCTCGTGCTCGTAGGTGACGTCTGTTTCCACGGTGCATGCGGCGTAGTGATCGGCCAACTCGGCATAGTCGTCCACGACCCCGGTGACCTGGAAGATCCTGTCCAGAGAGCCGTTGCGCCAGTCGACGGGATCGCCGACTTCCTTCTGGACGTCGATCTGCAGCACTCCGGGACGCTCCCTCAGGCGGTCCAGCCCGGAGATCCCAAGGACGCTCGTCGCCGAGAGGGGCGGTTCCCGGTAGAAGCGGTACGCGATGCGGTCGCAGGGGACGGGACCGTCCACGGTCAGCTGCTCTCCGAGGGCGAGGCGCATCGTCAGCTGGAGCAACGGAACCCCGGACGCGAGCCGGACGGTGGCCGGCGTCAGGCCCGTCGGGCGGCCGTTGATCTCGATGATCTTGCGCCCGCGAGGCGTGAGCTTGATCTCGGTTCGATAGAAGCCGAAGTCGGAGCCGAGCGCCCTGATGGCGGCGGTGGCCAGGCCGAA
>JAJYZN010000034.1 GCA_021799915.1 Actinomycetes bacterium | reverse complement strand
GGTGCACCATGACCTCGTGGCGCACCGTCTCGCCGAGGGAGACCGAGAGGAGGACAGCCATGCATGTACGACCTGGCTCCCACCGCCATCAGCACTCCCGGCGCACGCGGACCGCAGGACACGGGAGAGCAGCGCAGCGCGCGTGGGCCCGCCGGTCCCCCGACGCCGGGTTCGCAGTGCTCGTCACCGTGGTGATCATGGCCGTCGTCTTCTCCCTCGTCGGGATGGTCGGGTCCCAAGTGCTCGTCACCGACAGCGCCACCACGATCTCGAACGTGGACTACCAGCAGGCGCTCCAATCAGCCCAGTCCGGCGTGGACGCCGCCTACCAGCGCATCGAGTCCGAGGCCAGTGTCAAGACAGCTCCATGCGGTGCCACAGCAGTGCGCGGCACATTGGGCAGCGCGCCCCGCTCCTCCTCGTACTCGGTCACAGCCACGTACTTCTCGACACTGACAGCTCGCACCAAGCTCGCCTGTTCCAGCCTCTCGGCAGCCAGCAAGGCGACAACACTGCCCAAGGCCGTCCTGCTCACCTCGACCGGGAAGGACGGGACCAAGAGCGCCCGCGTGGTCTCCGAGGCGGACATCGCCGTCTCGCCGCTGGGCTCGGTGTTCGGAGACGCCGCCTACATCGGCGCCGGGTTCACAGTCTCAGGTGCCGATGCCTTCGACACCCCGACAAAGACCGTCTACGTGAACGGCAGCGTCAAGTGCGGCAGCGGGGGGAGCATGACGGGCACACTGGTGGCCACCGGGAACATGACCCTCACAGGCAACTGCAAGATCGCCGGCAACGCCAAGGCGGGGGGGGCGATCTCCATCCCGAGCGGGAGCCCCTCTGTCGGCGGCACACTCGTCTCCTTCAGCACCGCGACACCGGGCATCGACATCGCAGGGAACCCGACACTCCACGGCGTCGTCGCGAAGACCAAGATCACCACCCCCTCGTGGTGGCCGGGCACACACCCCGCAGCTCATATCGTCGAGGACGACTCGAGTCTCGGCTCGCTCACGACCCAGACTTTCCCGAAGGTGATCTGGACACCCAGTGGATGGGTCGCGAGCGGGTACCGCGCGCTGAACGCCGGGAGCACATGCGCCAAGGTCTACAAGGCGATGTTCGCCATGCACACAGCGAGCACAGCGACAGGGACATCCAAGCCGGTGGCGCTGTACACGTCGTGCAAGGTCACACTCCCTCAGCGCCACCCGAACTGCCCGTCGTGGCAGACAGCCTACTACTGCACAAAGCTCGTCCTGGCCCGGAACCTGGTCGTGCTCTCGACCGCAGGCTTCGACCTTCCCACACCGGCCAACGTGAGCGTCTCGACGGCCGGCGCCACCCACCAGCTCGGCCTCATCGTCCCGACCGACAAGTCCACAGGGTCACCGGTCTCGTGCACCGGGACAAACGGGCTCATTACATTCACCGGCAAGATCTACACAGGAGTGGACACCCTCTTCTACACGCCGTGCAAGATCTCCATGACCGGTTCGGCCAAGGTGGTCGAGGGGGAGATCTACGCCGGCAGCACATACACCGCTGAGAACGGGATGGCGTTCGGCTCGCCGCTCACAGTCGCGGGCGCCTCGGGGGGCTCGCGCTCGGTGGCCGGGAAGGCCTCGGTCGGCGTGCTCTTCGTCCGCCAGGCGAGCTGACCAGCTCGGCCCGGGCTTCACCGGCGCTCGCTCAGGCCTCTTCGATCCCGTGGCTGCGCGGGAGGGCCCGATGGCGGACCGCCCGGCGGCTCGACACGTAGAACAGCCCGCCGGCCGCCGCCACCGACGCCATGACCACGTCGCCGTCGGGGAAGGGGAGGGCGACCACCACCGGGATGAGCGCTCCCAGGACCCACACGAGCTGCTGGCGCGTGGCGAAACGGGCGAACGCCCGTCCTTGGGCGGGCAAGGGCACGTTGCGCTGGGCGATGGCGTCGAACGAAGGCTGGCCCAACGCGCCGGCCAGGCCGACGAAGAGGGCCAGGCCGGCTTCGGCCACCAGCGTGCCCCACATGGCGGCGCCGAAGGCGGCGACGGCGATGAGCCAGATGGCCGTGAGCAGGAGCTGCTGCTCGCTCAGGCGGCGGCGCAAACGGGCGACGAGCAGCAGTCCCCCGAGCGATCCCGCGCCGCTCGCCCCGAGCGCCAGCCCGTACCACCACAGCGCAGCGTTCTCCCGCCGCAGGCCGAAGGCCAGCAGGAACACCAGGAAGCCGGCCAGCCCGCGCACGAGCGAGATCGTGGTCAGACCGAAGATGACCTCCGGATGGGCGATCGGCTGCAAACCCCTCAGGTCGTCCGCGGCGACGTGGTGCGCGCTCGCTCTCGGTGCACCGGCTGCAGCCGTCCGCGTGCGGCGGCTGACCCGGGGCACGGGCAACCTGGCAGCAGCGACCGCAGCTGAGGCGAACACGAACGCGTCGAAGACCAAGACTCCCGGAGCGCCCGTCACCTTGAGGAGCACGACGCCTGGCACCGAGGCTGCAAACCCCGCCAGCGTCCCGAGCAAGGTGAGCCGGGCATTCAAGGCCGCGAACTCGGTCCGCACCCGCTGACCCGAGCCGGGGTGCGCGCTCGAAGCGGACGGCGCGCCTGCTCCGTCTCGCTCGCCGGAACCCACGATCCCTCCGGCAGCAGCCATCTCCGGGACGAGCGCGCCCCGGGTGACCAAGTAGAGCTTGGAGAGGACGAGGATGCAGAAGGCTTCGGGGAACAGCAAGAGGCTGTGCGTGTCGGACGCCATCAGCGGGCACAGGGCGCAGCGCCCGAGCGCCGAGGCCATCGCCATTGCCCGCCTCGCGCCACGGGAGCGGTCGATCAGCGGCCCGAGCAACGGAGACACGACGGCAAACGGCGCCAGGGTCAGCACCAAGTACAAGAACACCTTGCTCTTCGCCTCGTGAGGCGAGATGGAGAAGAAGAGGGACCCGGCGAGAGAGATGGTCACGAGGGTGTCGCCGGCCAGCATGAGGACTTGGGTCAGCGCCAGCCGACCGAAGGGCTTGCGCTGGTCGAAGAGATCGTGCAGTGCCTGGCGAGCGAGGGCACGGAACTGGTCCACCCTGTCTCCCACGGCCACCGTGCCAGCGTAGGTGCATCACGACCAGCAGCCCGTCCCGACGGCAGTCTTGCGGGCCTCGGGCTATCGTGGCCGCAGGAGGACCCAGGTGGCCGTCACCGCATACGTGCTGATCCAGACCGATGTCGGCAAAGCAGCCGACGCGGCCCGCCAGATCGCCGGCATCCAAGGCGTCGTCACCGCCGAGGACGTGACGGGCCCCTACGACGTGATCGCCAGGGCCCAGGCCCGATCGGTCGACGAGCTCGGCCGCCTCATCGTGGGAGAGATCCAGCAAGTCGACGGCATCACCCGCACCATCACGTGCCCGGTGGTCAACCTCTGAGCCCGATGCCCCCGCCGTCCATCGGGCCCGCAGCCGGCGAGCCGGCCACACGGTGAAATTCGGCGTCACTCTGGGCACGGTGTCGTCGCGGTACTGGCTCGACGTCGCTCTTGCGGCCGACCGGCTCGGGTACGAGTCGATCTGGCTACCCGAGCATCTCGTCCTCCCGATCCACGCCGGCGGGAGCCCGTTCGAGGGGCAGGACCACCCTCCGATCCCCGCCGATACCCCGGTGCACGAGCCCATCGGGTACCTCTGCTACCTCGCCGCCCTCACCTCCCAGGTGCGCCTCGGCACGTACGTCTACCTGCTCGGGCTCCGGCATCCCTTCGCTTCGGCACGCGGGTGGGCGACGCTGGACATCGTGTCGAACGGCAGGGCACTGACCGGAGTCGGCGCAGGGTGGCTCACGGCCGAATGGCGGGCCGCAGGCCTCGATCCGCGCACCCGCGGCGAGCGGCTCGACGAGGCGATCGAGATCTGCCGGCGCCTGTGGACCGAGCCCGTCATCGAGCACCATGGTCCATTCTTCGAGTTCGAGCCCGTTGCCTTCGAGCCCAAGCCGGTCCAGCAGCCCATTCCGGTGCACGTCGGGGGAGAATCGCCGGTGGCGCTCAGGCGGGCCGCTCGGAGCGGCGACGGCTGGATCGGCATGGCCCACACTCCCGAGAGCGCTGCCCCACGAGTGGCCAGCCTCCGCCAGGCTGCCCGCGAACACGGGCGTGCGGCCGGCACCGTCCAAGTCACCGTCAGCGGGGAGTGCGACGACCACACAGCACTCATTGGCTGGAGCGAGGCCGGGGTCGATCGGCTGATCGTCCGGCCATGGAAGCGCTCGTCGGATGCCGTCGAAGCGATGGGCCGGTTCGCCGAGGCCTTTCCTGGTCATTTCCACCCGGTCGACCACGCGGCGCCGACGGGGGTCCTCTACGATCGCCGGCATGGTGGTGACCAAGCTGGCCAATCTCGCGATCAAAGTAGCTGACCTCGACGCAGCATGCCGCTGGTACCGCGATGCGGGGGCGGTCGTCTCGGACCCGGTCGACTGGCAAGGGGCTCGGAGGGCCGATGTCGAGCTCGGTCCCCTGCAGATCACGCTGTTCACCCGCGCCATCTACGAGGACGCTCTCGCGGTGCCCGACGAGGGGTTCCTGCACGCGGCGCTGTTTGTCGACGATCTCGACTCGGAGCTCGCCCGTCACGACGTGTGCTGGGGTCCGGAGGTGGTGAGCGGCTCCTTCGGCACCCGCCGCATTGCCTTCGTGGACGCACCCGGGGGCATCAGGATCGAGCTCATGGAGCAGCTGGCCGCACCGGAGTGACCCGCATCCGGCCGGCCGGCGGGGCCTCCCCGGGCTGATCGCCGGCGCCGGAGCCTGCGATCAGCAGATGGCCCCGGCGTCCCGCAGGTTCGCAATGGCCTCCGGCGAGAGGCCCCATCCCGAGAGCCCCTCGTCGGTGTCGGCTCCAGGCGGTGACGGCGGCCTGCGCACCTCGGCCGGCGTCCGGCTGAAGCGAGGAGCGGGGGCCGGCTGGACGACCCCGTCCACCTCGATGAAGGTCTGCCGGGCGGCGTTGTGCGGGTGATTCCGCGCCTCCCAAGGGGAGAGCACCGGTGCGGCGCAGGCGTCGGTGCCTGCGAAGACTGCCGCCCACTCGTCACGGGTCCGGGTCCGGAACACGGCGGCGAACCGCTCCTTCATCTCGGGCCAGCGCTCCCGGTCCATCTGATGCGGGAGCGCTGCCTGGTCGAGGCCCAGCCCCTTCACCAGCGCTTCGTAGAACTTCGCCTCCAACGCGCCGACGGCCATGTACTTGCCGTCAGAGGTCTCGTACACCTCGTAAAAGGGTGCGCCGGTGTCGAGGATGTTGGACCCGCGTTCCTCGCTCCACCAGCCGAACTGTCGGAACGCGTAGATCATCGTCATGAGCGACGCCGACCCGTCGGTCATCGCCACGTCGACGACCTGGCCCTTCCCCGACCTGCCGGCCTCGAGCAGCGCGGCGGCGACCCCGAACGCGAGGAACATCCCCCCGCCTCCGGAATCCCCGACCAGGTTCAGCGGTGGCACGGGTACATCCGACTTGCGGCCCAGCGGCCACAGCGCGCCGGAGATGGCGATGTAGTCGATGTCGTGACCCGCCGTCTGCGCCAGCGGGCCATCCTGCCCCCACCCGGTCATCCTCCCGTACACGAGCTTGGGATTGCGCTCCCAGCACGCGTCGGGACCCAGACCGAGGCGCTCGGCGACCCCGGGGCGGAAACCCTCCACCAGGGCGTCAGCTTGGGTCACGAGGTCGAGCACCATCTCGACCGCGGCCGGTTGCTTCAAGTCGACGCCCACCGACGGCCTGCTGCGGTTCAACACGTCCCAGTAGGGCCCGTCGGCTGCCGGCGCCCCGCCGGCGGGCGCCCGCTCCAATCGCAGCACATCGGCTCCCGCATCGGCCAGCAGCATGCACGCGTAGGGCGAGGGGCCGATGCCGGCCAACTCGATCACTTTCACTCCGGCCAACGGACCACTCATCGGTCCACCCCCATTCCTTGCACAGCAGTGTCAGACATGGAGGGATGCTGCCGGGTCACCGGCCACCGGGTCAAACTGGACCCTGGCACCGGGCACGGGGGTGGCCATCGCGTTGCCCAGCCTCGCCGGCAGGAAGCACGGCGGAGGCCGGGAACGGCGCCTGGGGCGATGCCTCCGGCACGATACCTCGTCGGCGTGCCACACTCTCCCTCGGTGGAAACGGCGGAAGGCGGCGGGATACGGCAGGGGGGTGCCCACGCGCTTGTTCGCGGCATGCACTTCGGCGTCGCGACGGCCGGGTTCCAGATCGAAGGCGGCTACAACGGCCCCGGGGAGCCGGCCAACAACTGGTACCGCTGGGAGTCTTCGGGCCGTGTGGAGCCGTCCGGGTCGGCCATCGGCTTCTGGGACCGCTTCGAGGAGCAGTTGGACCTGGTCGCCGGGCTCGGGTGCGACACCTTCCGGATGTCGGTCGAGTGGAGCAGGGCCGAGCCCGAGGACGGCGCCTTGGACGCGGCGGCTTTCACCGGCTACCGCCGGATCCTCCAGGCCTGCCACGACCGGCACGTCGAACCTCTGGTGACCCTCCATCACTTCACCCACCCAGGGTGGTTGGGTGAGGACTTCTGGCTCCAGCCCGGTGCCCCCGAGCGATTTGCCCAGTGGGTCCGAGCCGCAGTGGGCGAGCTCGGGGACCTCTGCATCAACTGGGTCACGGTGAACGAGCCGAACGTCTTGGCGATCGAGTCGTTCGTGACCGGCACTCTTCCACCCGGCGCCGTGGGTCGCCTCCGGACAGCCGTTCGCGCGCTCGACCACCTCATGACCGCTCACGTCCTCGCGTATGCGGCGATCCACGACCTCCAGCCCCAAGCGACCGTGGCGACGAACAACTACGCGCTGTCTCTCTACGAGCTCGACCGCCTTCCTCTCGACCTCCTGGCTGCGCCCCTTCACGGGATCGACCGCCGCGGGTTGGCAGAGTGGCTCGGCACCCGTCGAGAAATGCACGAGAGGATCTCCTGGCGACCGGCCGGCCTCTCTCGCCCCCTCGAGTCCGCGCTCCGCTCTCTCGCGTCCCGCCTCGTCCCGCTCGATGACGGGTACCCGCGGACGACCGAGGCGGTGGCGAGCTCGGGCTACGAATGCCAACTGGACGTGGCACAAGTCGACTTCTACGCGCCGGTGGCAGCCGAGCACTTCTCGTGGCCCGGGCACCGCACTGCCGGTGGCCGCTCGCTCCAGCCGGCTCGAGACCTGTGGGACGATCCGCCCCGGCCTGCGACCCTCGTGCCGATCCTCGCAGAAGCAGCTCTCCCGGGCAGGGACGTCTGGGTCGTCGAGAACGGCATGTGCAACCGGGTACGCCGCGGGCGCTCCTACCCCCGCCTCGACGGGTGGACCCGGGACCGCTACCTGCAAGAGAACCTCGCTGCCGTGGTGGCGGCCGTCGACACAGGAGTACCGGTCACCGGGTACTGGCACTGGACGCTGGCCGACAACTACGAATGGGGCAGCTACGAGCCGAGGTTCGGGCTCTACGGCGTCGACCGGGAGCGAGGACTGCGTCTCTCCGAGCTGGACTCGATGGGAGTCGACGCCGCCGGCACCTACCGACGGATCATCGGGGGATTGCGCCAGGGCGACCGATCGGTGCTCGAGCAGTGACGGACGGCTTTCGCACCGTGGTCGCCAGGGCGCCCGGCCGGGTGAACCTCATCGGCGACCACACCGACTACAACGCAGGGCTCGCCCTCCCGGTCGCGATCGACCTCACGACCGACGTGCAGTTCACCGAGAACGACTCGGAACGCCTGCTCCTCTACACCACCGCGGACGAGACTCCGTGCGAGCTCCCGCTGGACATGCCCTTCACGCCCCGGGCCATCGATGCGGTCGAGCCCTCGTGGGGACGCCTGCCGGCCGCCATCGCCGCTCTCGCCCGGCCGGCGCGCGGCGGGATCGGCCGCATCACCGGGACGTTGCCCGTGGGAGCAGGTCTCTCCTCCAGCGCAGCGCTCGCGGTGGCGCTCGCCGCGGCTTTCGGCGTCGAGCCGGCGGGCTGGTCGATGGCGGCGCTCTGCCAGCGAGCTGAAGCGGCTGCCGGCGCCGATGTCGGGCAGATGGACTACCTGGCCAGCGCGAGCGGGAGGGAAGGCCACGCGCTGCTGATCGACTTCGCCCGTTCGGACATCGTCGAGGTTCCGGTCCCCTCCGAGCTCGAGCTGGTCGTGCTCCACTCGGGTGTCACCCGCCGGCTGAGAGCGACGCCCTACGCCGCTCGGCGCGCCGAGTGCGAAGCGGCCGCAGTCGAGCTGGGACGACCTCTCGGTGAGGCGGAGCCCCTCGACATCCCGGGCATCCTCGATCCCGTCCTGCGGCGCCGGGCACGCCACGTCGTGACCGAGTGCGGCCGGGTGCGCGACATGGCGGCGGCGTTTGCCGCGGGTGACCTCGTCACGGCGGGAGCGCTGGCTCTCGAGAGCCACCGGAGCCTGTCCGAGGACTTCGACGTCTCGCTTCCGGAGATCGACGCCCTCGTGGCCGAGCTCGCCGCTCGTCCCGGGGTGTATGGCGCCCGGATGACCGGTGGCGGGTTCGGCGGCTGCGTCGTGGCCTTCGCCGGCCGGGGTGCCATCGACCCCGAGCTGTGGCCCGGACGGGCATGGCGGGTCACTCCTTCTGGGGGTGTGACCGTCGAGGAGAGTCTCGTTCCCTGATCGTGCGAGCAGCCCGGGTGCCCGAGGCGGTGCGCGGTGTTGTGACGGGACGTGGTGCGGTGCGGTGCGGGCCCTCAGTGCCGCTCGCTCGCGCGCTGCTCCTCGTCCGCGCACTCCTTGGAGACGCTGACCAGCGCGTCGAGGACCTCGGCGGCCCGCCCCGAGTCCACCGACTTGGCTGCCACTGCCAAACCGTCAGCCAGGTCCGTGCACTTTCCGGACACGACGAGGGCCGCTGCGGCGTTCAGGACGCCGATGTCCCGCCGCGGCCCAGTTTCGCCGTCGAGGACCCGTCGGATCACCTCGGCGTTGAACGCGGCGTCACCCCCTCGGAGGCTCTCCATCGCAGACCGGGGAAGACCGAGGTCGCTCGGGTCGAGACGCCACGTGTGCACCTCGGCGTCGCCTCGATCCGAGGAGACGACCTCGACGACGGTGGAAGGCGACGTCACGCTGAGCTCGTCGAGGCCGTCGTCGGCGTAGACGACCATCGACCTGGTCGTCTTGTTGGCGGCGAGCACCCCGGCCATGACCGGTGCCATCGCCGGATCGCTCACCCCGACCAGTTGGAACCGGGCCCGGGCCGGGTTGGCCAGCGGGCCCAGGAAATTGAAGACCGTCGGCACACCCAGCTCCCTGCGGACAGGTCCCGCGTGGCGCATCGCCGGGTGGAAGCGCGGTGCGAAGCAGAAGCCCATTCCTGCTTCCTCGACGCAACGGGACACTCCGTCGGGTCCCAGGTCCACCGCCACCCCCAGCGCCTCGAGGACATCGGCCGTCCCCACCGAGGAGGACGCCGCCCGGTTCCCGTGCTTGCAGACCCGGACCCCGGCACCGGCCACGATGAACGCGGCGATCGTCGAGACGTTGATGCTCCCGAGGCGATCGCCGCCCGTCCCGACCACGTCGACAAGGTCCCCGTCGATGTCGAGAGGCTCTGCGTGGGCCAGCATCGACCGTGCGAGCCCGGTCATCTCCTCGACCGAGACCCCTTTCGCCCTGAGCGCGACGACGAAGCCTGCGGTCTGGGCCTGCGTGGCCCGTCCGGACAGGATCTCACCCATCACGCCCGCGGCATCGGCTTCGGACAGCGAGTCGCCCGAAAGCAGGCGGTCCAGCACCCGCGGCCACCCGCCGATCTCCTCGAAGGTGCTCATGGTCAGTCCCACCACAGGTCGCCGTCGAGCACGCCTCGGGCGATGAGACCGAGCTGGACCTGGGAAGTGCCTTCGACGATCGTGAGCTGCTTGGCATCGCGGTACCACTGCTCCGCCGGGTGGTCCTCCATGTACCCCGCGGCACCGAGAAGCTGCACGGCCAGGCCCGACGCCCGGACCGCCAGCTCGGTGGCGTGGTACTTGGCCATCGACAGGTACGCGACATGCTCTTTGCCGAACTTCCCCGCGTCGGCCAGCACCGCCGCCCGATAGGTGAGGAGCCGAGCCGCCTCGATGTCCACCGCACAGCGCGCGATCTCCCACTGGATGCCCTGGAAGTCGGCGACCGTCCGTCCGAATGCCGCCCGCTGCTTCACGTAGTCGGTGGCGTACATGAGGGCCCCTTCGGCAAGCCCGATCCCGCGGGCGGCGACGATCGGACGCATGGAATTCAGACCGAGCATGGCCAGACGGAACCCCCCGACCTCTCCGATGACGTTCTCGGGGGGGACACGGACGCCGTCGAGCACCAGCTCGCCCGTATCGACACCACGCACGCCCATCTTGTGGTCGATTCGGCCAACCGATACGCCTGGGAAGGAACGCTCGACGATGAATGCCGAGATCGAGTCGTGGGCCCTGCTCTGCGGATCAGCCGTCTTGGCGAACACGGTGTACCAATCGGCCTCCCGCACCCCCGACATCCAGCACTTGGTCCCGGTCAGCACCCATCCACCTGGCGTCGCCGGATCGGGGACAGCTCGGGTACGCATCCCCATGACGTCGCTCCCCGCCTGCGGCTCGGACAGGCCGAACCCCGCCCGCACGCTGCCGTCGGCGATGCCCGGCAGGTAGCGCCGCTGCTGCTCCTCGCTGCCGGCGATGAGGACGGGACCGGTGGGCAGCCGGGTGAGCAGCAGCATGAGCGCCGCGGTGTTGGAGTACTTGGCCACCTCCTCGATGGCGATGGTGAGACCCAG
The DNA here is from genome assembly GCA_021799915.1 of Actinomycetes bacterium. The sequence goes on along the minus strand of JAJYZN010000034.1, from coordinate 7,948 downwards.
GATCCCGGCTCCAGAGCCGCCGAGCGACGGCGGCAGGCACAACCCGAGCAAGCCGGCGTCTCGGAACGCCTCGAAGATGTCGACCGGGTACTCCCCGCTCTGGTCGATCTCCCTGGCTCTCGGCTTCACCCGGTCGCGGGCGAGCCGGCGGACCGATGCCTGGAGCTGGGCAAGCTCGTCTGAAAGCTCGAAATTCACCGGCCGGCTCAGGCCGACTTACGGCGCTGGCGGACGATCCGACGGCGCTCCCTCTCGGTGGCGCCACCCCAGATCCCCTCGCGCTCGCGGTGCGCGAGGGCGTGCTCCAGGCAGGCCTCGCGTACCGGGCACTGGGCGCAGATCGCCTTGGCCTCGGCCGCGTCGGCATCGTCTTCGGTCACCGGGTAGAACACATCGACATCGATGCCCCGGCATGCGGCACGCTTGCGCCACGTGGCACTCATGGAAAGCACTTTCTCTACGTATCGTCAGGCTGCCGTCTCCGCTCGTCGCACCCGGGACACCGGGTCGGACCTCGGAATTCGACAGAATTCCAAGTATGGCCCAATGAGCCTGCCGCTGTAAAGACGAGGCGGTGATCCAGCGCCGGCAGGTCACCCCATCGCCAGCGGCTCGGTCCTACCCTCCAAATCAGCCAAGAGCTCGTCGTGGGTCTCGCGCGACAGGGCGGCGTGGGCCTGGTAGTGAGGGTGGTCCGCCACCAGTGATGCTCGGCCGGCAGCGAACCGGGACACCTCGTCCTCAGAGAAGGTAAAGCGCAGGTAGTGGACCGCCGGGGTGATCGAGTCCCTGGTGAGAGACCTGGCATGCGCCTCCTCCGGCCAGCTCCGCACGAGGTCCGCCGGCGCCCCGACCGTCTCGATCGCGATACCGATGTCCCGCTCGATCCCCGGCAGCAGGGGAAGCCAGTGGCGCAGGTCGGGCTCGGTGGTGAGCTCGATGAACAGGGTCGCCGACAGCTCCCCGGGTGACGGGAGCAAGCTGTTGTACACATCGAGCTCGGCTTGGATACCTTCGTCGGTGACGATCTTCTCCGCTCTGGCCATCTCCTGGACCTGGAAGCGAACCGTGTCGGCGCACTCGAAGACCAGGGTCATGATCGGGCCCAACGCCACGCGACGACGGCGCTTGCGCTCGATCACCCGGCGGCGGAAATCGTCGCGCTCTCGCTCGTAGGCCCGCAGGTCGACGATGTCAGCCGGCGTCAGCACCTCTCGGCCCGCCGCGCCCGGCTCAGGAGATCGACTCCAGCCCCTTGGCGAACCGCCCGGCGTGCGACTTCTCGGCCCTCGCAAGCGTCTCGAGCCACTCGGCGACCTCTTCGAACCCCTCGTCACGGGCCGTCTTGGCGAAGCCCGGGTACATCTCGGTGTACTCGTAGGTCTCGCCTTCGATGGCCGAACGGAGGTTGTCGTCGGTCGGCCCGACCTTGGCACCGGTCACCGGATCGCCGCTCTCGCGGAGGAAGTCGAAATGCCCGAACGCATGGCCCGTCTCCCCCTCGGCCACAGAACGGAATAGGGCGGCGACATCGGGGAAGCCCTCGACGTCGGCCTTCTGGGCAAAGTACAGGTAACGTCGGTTGGCCTGGCTCTCCCCGGCGAACGCCGTCTTCAGGTTGGCTTCGGTCTTCGAGCCTTTCAACTCTGGCATGTGGTTCCTTTCTCTCTGTGTTGTCTGCTTTGTCGTCTTTCGTGATCGATCGTACCGGCGGACCGGGATGTCGTGGCCGTGCCATGTGCAACGATCCCCCGACACTGCGGGCAGAGCCCTCGCAGCACCAGCTCGGCCCGGTCGACCTCGTACCCGTCGACGAGGCGGGGGACCTCCGGAACGTCTGCGACTGCCACGTCCAGGTCCCGGACGTTTCCGCAGCTCCGGCACACCAGATGGTGGTGGGGCACGTCGACGTTGGGGTCGAAGCGCAACGTCCCGGTCCCCAAGTCCAATGCTGCAACCTCCCCCATCTCGGCCAGCTCGTGCAGGGTCTGGTACACGGTCTTGAGCGAGATGGTCTCCATCTCCCGGCGGGCAGCGCTGTAGACCGCCTCGGCGGTCGGGTGGCTGGTGTCACCTTCGAGCACCCGGAAGACACACAGCCTCTGGGCCGTCACCTTGCGGCCAGTGGCCCTGAGCGACTCGGTGAGCTCGGCAACCCCGTGCACAAGTCGGATCGTATCGTCCTTCATTGTTGGTTCACAATTCGTGTGAGAACGATGTTTCGCCTCGACACTGCGCCACCTGGGTGGCCGGCGTCTCGTGCGGTGGTGCTCGTCTCCTGTGGCAGGCTGGGCCGGTGACCGCTGCTCCCCCTCCCGAGCGCCCCGGCGCTTTCGACCGGGCGGCCGCGCTCCGATCGCTGGGGAGCCAGGAGTTCGACGTCGTCGTGGTCGGCGGGGGGATCACCGGAGCCGGGGTCGCCCTGGATGCCGCGAGCCGGGGCTTGCGGACCGCCCTCGTGGAGAAAGGGGACTTTGCTTCGGGCACGTCGTCCAAGTCCTCCAAGATGGTCCACGGCGGCCTGCGCTACCTCCAGCAGCGCGAGCTGCGGCTCGTCTACGAGAACCTCGCCGAGCGCCAGCGGCTTCTGGAGAACGCCCCTCACCTGGTCTCTCCTTTACCCTTCCTCATCCCGGTGCTCGGCCGAGGGGGTGTCGTCTCCAAGACCGTGACGCGCACCTACTCGACGGCCCTGTGGCTCTACGACCTGAGCGGCGGGTACCGGATCGGACGTCGGCACCGCCGGATCTCGAGCGCCGAGGCGGCAGCCCACCTGCCGAGCCTGCGCCCTGACGTGTTGGCCGCCGGCTTCTTGTACTACGACGCCCGGGCCGACGACGCCCGCCTCACCTTGGCCATCATGAGGACGGCGGTCGAGGACTACGGAGCGGTGGCGGCCAATTACGCGCCGGCGGTCGGCGTGCTCGCCGACAGTAGGAACATCGCGTGCGGGGTGCGGATCCGCCCGCTCGCTCATCCCGGCGACCATGGCGGCGGCTCCGGCGACGAAGCCGAGATCGAAGTGAAGGCGGCGGCGGTCGTCAACGCATCAGGGGTGTGGGCGGACGACGTGAGAGAGCTCGATGAGGGAGCCCACCCCAACTCGCTTCGACCGGCCAAAGGCATCCACGTCACGGTGCCCGGACATCGGCTGCCGTGCGACGTCGCCGCGGTCGTGCCGGTCCGACAGGATCGGCGCTCGATCTTCGTCGTCCCCTGGCCCGAGACTGCGATGACCTACATCGGGACCACCGACACGGACTACGACGGGGATCTCGACTCGCCGTCGTGCACGCCGGCCGATGTCGACTACCTGCTCGACGCCGTCAATGCGGTCACCACGGCCGGGCTCACGAGAGGCGACGTCACCGGCGTCTGGGCAGGACTGCGGCCCCTGCTGGCCCCCCATGACCACCGTCACCAGTCCGTACGCACCACCGACCTCTCCCGCAGGCACACCGTGACCACCTCGTCCCACTCGGTGATCACGGTGACCGGTGGCAAGCTCACGACCTACCGGAAAATGGCGCAGGACACGGTGGACCGTGTCGTCTCGCTCCTTCCCGGCAGGGCATCGCGCCGTTGCGTCACGGCATCACTGCGCATTCATGGCGCACGGAGAGGCCAGACCCGCGTGGTTGCTGGGGGGCCGGCGGAGGCCGCCGGTCCCCCCCTTCCGGGGGACCCTGCGGTGGCAGCCCATCTCCGATCGCGCTTCGGCGACGAGGCGGGAGCGGTGCTCCAGCTCGCCGACGGACACCCTGAGCTACTCGACCCGGTCGTCGAAGGGCTCCCCTACCTCGGTGTTGAAGTCGTCTACGCAGCGCGTCACGAGATGGCGGTGTCGGTCGACGACTTCTTGTCCCGCCGCAGCCGGGCGCTTCTCCTCGACGGTCGCCGAGCTGCCGCTTCGGCCGGCGCAGTGGCCCGGTTGCTCGCCGGGGAGCTGGGGTGGAGTGAGGCCGAAGCAACCGACCGCGCTCGGCATTTCGCTCAGGCGGCGCTCGCCGAGCTGTCGGCTGCCGGCGTACCCGCCGGCACCGACCAGGCCGCTGGTGGACGGGACGGTGACCAAGCAGGCCAGGGGGCTCACGAAGCCACACGTGGATCGTCCCTCGGGGAGCCGCGGTGAGCCCACGTGACTCCTCTGCAACAAGGGGAGGCGCTCGCCGGCGATTCCCTGTGCCCCTCGCCTCGACCCCTGAAGGCACCGGCGATCGGTTCTCGGGCCGGCACGCCACCCTCCCGACTTCCCTCCTCGAGGTGATCACTGCGAGCGGCGCCAAGGTCGTCACCGAGGAGGGGCCGCGGACCGACGCGGCGCGCGACTGGTGGCCCATCTCCATCGGCTGGGCAGTCCACGGCCAGGTCCCGGCCCGCCCTGCAGCCGTCGTCGAGGTCGGATCGGCCGCGCAGGTGGCCGCCACCCTTGCCGCCTGCACGCAGGCCTCGGTACCGGTCACCCCGTTCGCCGGGCGCAGCGGGGTCTGCGGCGGTTCGGTCCCGATCTTTGGCGGCCTGGCCCTCGACTGCACGGGCCTCGGCGGTCCGATCGACGTCGACGAGGACTCGCTGGTCGCCGACGTGCCCGCGGGGATCTTCGGCCCCGACCTCGAAGCAGCGCTCGGCGCGATCGGTGACGGGTACACCCTGGGGCACTGGCCGCAATCGATGGACCTGTCGACGGTCGGCGGGTGGCTGGCCTGCCGCGGTGCCGGCCAGTACTCGACCCGGTACGGAAAGATCGAGGACATGGTGATCGGGCTGGAAGTGGTCACGGCCGACGGCCGGATCGTGGAGACCGAGGGGCGCGGCCCGCGTGCGGCCACGGGTCCCAGCCTCACGCAGCTGTTCGTCGGCAGCGAGGGGACGCTCGGCGTGATCACCCGTGCCCGCCTCCGGGTCCACCCGCGGCCCTCGGCCGAGGGCCGCCGTGCCTACGGCTTCTCCGAGCTCGCCGAGGGACTGGACGCCTGTCGGAGGGTGTTGCGCCGTGGGGCCACGCCGGCCGTCCTGCGGCTCTACGACCGCACCGAATCAGAAAGGAGCTTCGGACGCGGGGGCACATGCGTGCTCATCGTGCTCGACGAAGCCGATCCCAAGTTGCTCGACGCCACCCTCGGGATCGTCGATGACGAGTGCCGCACCGCCCGTGCGTTGGATGAGGGCCTCGTCGAGCAGTGGCTGGCCCACCGCAACGACGTCTCTGCCCTCGGGCCGCTCTGGCAGGCCGGCATCGTCGTCGACACCATCGAAGTCGCCGCCCGGTGGGCGGCGCTGCCGACGATGGCCACCGAGGTCCTCCAAGCCCTCGAGGCCGTCCCCGGCACCCTCATGGCCTCGGTGCACGAGTCCCACGCGTACCCTGACGGAGCGTGCCTGTACTTCACCTTCGCCGGACGTGATCCGAGCAGCGAGCCCGAGGAGCGGCCGCAAGCGCTCCAAGGCAGCGGCGAGACCGCCTGGGAGGAGCGCTACTACGTCCAGGCCTGGGATGCGGCCATCTCCGCCGTCGAGCGCTGCGGCGGCGCGATCAGCCATCACCACGGCATCGGCCTCAATCGCGGGCGCTTCCTGAGCGGAGCCCTCGGCTCGGGCTTCGAGGTGCTGGTGGCGCTCAAGCGTGCTCTCGACCCGCAAGGGATCCTCAACCCAGGCAAGCTTGGGCTCCCCTCCGACTTCGGGCCGCCTCCTTGGCCATGAGCGCCCCGGGGGGGAGCGTCCTCGTGATCGACGTCGGCACGTCGGGCGTGCGCGCCGCGATCGTCCGCCCCGACGCGTCGCTCGACCACGTGCAGCACAGGCAAATCCTCCCCAAGACCCCCGCCGCGGGGATCGTCGAGGTCGACGCCGGCGCGATCGGGGCGGCAGCTGTCGAGCTCGCTGCAGGCGTTCTCTCGCAGGGTGGTCCGGTTGCCGGTGTGGGCATCGCCAACCAACGAGCCACCACCGTGGTCTGGGACCGCTCGACGGGCCAGCCCGTCGCTCCGGCCATCGGCTGGCAGGACCTCCGTACGGTCGGGACCTGCCTCTCCCTCCAAGCCGATGGTCTCCGCCTCGCGCCCAACATGGCGGCGACCAAGCTGGCCGCAATCCTCGACGCCGTCGACCCTGATCGGGCGCGTGCTGCCGAGCTTTGCTTCGGGACGATCGACTCCTGGGTGGCATGGACTCTCTCGGGGGGATCGCTCCACGTGACCGACACCACCAACGCCGGGGTCACCGGCCTCGTCGATCCCGCGACGCTCCGGTGGGACGACCGCGTGCTCGACCTCCTGGGGATCCCACGATCCGTCCTGCCCGAGATCGTCGACTCGTCGGGGATCGTCGGAGAGGCGTCGGCACTTCCTGGCACCCCACCGATCGCCGGGTTGTGCGGCGACCAGCAGGCCTCTCTGGTCGGCCAGGGCTGCACGAGCGAAGGAAAGGCCAAAGCCACGTTCGGCACCGGTGGGATGCTCGACCTGTGCACCGGGTGGAGCCGACCCGCCACGCCAACCCACGGGGCCTCGGGTACGTTCTCTATCGTGGCCTGGTCGCGAAAAGGACGCGAGGCCTGGGGGGTGGAAGCGGTCATGCTGTCGGCCGGGACGTGCGTCGAGTGGCTGCGAGACGATCTCGGCATACTCGAGAGTGCCGAGGAGTCGTCCCGCGTGGCTGCAGATTGCGCCGACCCGGGAGACGTGTGGTTCGTCCCGGCGCTCCTCGGCCTCGGTACGCCGCTCTGGGACTTCGGTGCGCGTGGGACCCTGCTCGGCATCACTCGCGGGACGGGACGCGCGGAGCTGGTCCGAGCCGTGCTCGAGGGTGTGGCGCATCGCGGGGCCGACCTGCTCGAAGCAGCCGAGGCTGACAGCGGCATGGCGGTAGAGACCCTGCGCGTCGATGGCGGCATGTCAGCCAACGAGGTCTTTGTGAAGGCACTGGCCGACGCCTGCGGGCGTCCCGTAGAGGTCTCACCGATCCTCGAGGCGACGACGTTGGGGGCCGGCTTTCTGGCAGGAATGGCGGTGCAGACCTGGCGCGACGAGGCCGACGCGGCCGCTGCCTACGTACCTGGACGGACGGTCGACCCCGGCGTGGGCGACGGCGACCGGTTGCGCCGGCGGGAGCGATGGATGGAAGCCCGCTCCCGGGCGCTGGAGAGCGTCCCCGAGCTGTCGGGGATCGCGTTCTGATGGGCTCGTCGGGCACGTCATGAGCACGACCAAGCCGGCACAGGTGACCGCACTTGAAGAGCATGATCGTTACGTCAACATCGCACGGGCCGTGCACGCGAACCTCCAACAGGTCGTCCTCGGCGCTCCGAGCGCGCTGATCGTGGCGGTCGTCGCCGCCTTGTCCGGCGGTCACCTCCTCCTCGAAGATGTCCCGGGCGTGGGCAAGACGGTGCTGGCCCGCACGATCGCGGCGTCGCTCGGAGCCGACCTCTCGCGCGTCCAAGGCCATCCGGACCTCCTGCCGACCGACGTCACCGGTGTCTCGGTCTACTCGCCGGACACCCGGACGTGGGAATTCCGCCATGGTCCCGTCTTCGCCCACGTCCTGCTGCTCGACGAGCTCAATCGGACCCCCCCGCGCACCCAGTCGGCCCTACTCGAGGCGATGGAAGAGCAGCAAGTGACCGTCGACGGCACGAGCTGGCCGCTACCCGACCCTCATCTGGTCATCGCCACCCAGAACCCGGTCGGCCAGCTCGGTACCTTCCCGCTCGCCGAGAGCCAACTCGACCGCTTCGCCCTCTCCACGCCGCTCGGCTACCCCGACGCCGGCGAGGAGGCCCAGCTCACCTTGCACCGCGGCGGTCGAGATGCCCTCGGATCGCTGCGCCCGGTGTGCGGTCCCGACGAGTGGGCCCAAGCCATCGCCGCCACCCGCCGGATCCACGTCTCCGAAGAGATCGCCGAGTACGCAGTCGCCGTCACGCGCGCCACCCGCCAAGCCAGGG
>JAJYZN010000033.1 GCA_021799915.1 Actinomycetes bacterium | reverse complement strand
TTGCGTTATGCACTCTCTCTTCTAGCAGTTCTCCTCCTCGCGGCGACCGCTTGCGGTCAGGTGGCAGAGAAGGCAACCGAGAAGGCGGTGGAGCAGGCCACAGGGGTTCAGGTAAACCAGAAGGGCGATTCCGTCACCATCAAGGGCCAGAATGGAGAGACCGTCAGCATTGGCTCTCAGATCCCCGATGAACTGAAAAGCTTCCCCGTTCCGCAAGGGTTCAAGGCAGATGCCAGCTCAGGTGGCTCCCTGACTCAGGGTAAGGACAAGACCTCTGTGGCATCCTGGAGGGGCAAGGGCTCCGTCCAATCGGCCAGCGATTTCTTTAAGAAGTCGATGGTAGACCAGGGGTGGAAACAGGAGTCTGCGATGGATATGGACGATGCTGCCCAACTGAGCTACACGAAGGGAACAAACAGGGCGATTGTGACCATCAATAAGGAAGACGAAGAGGTAACCGTAAATGTGATGTTGAGCAACGCCGGTAGCGGATCGTAGTCGCAAACCTGGATCAATGGCCCCAACGGCGTCCAAGAACGAGCCAAGGGCGACAGGTTCCCCCGGAACAGGTGGGGCATCTCCAGGGCGATGAACCCGAGGATCTCGGCCACGCCGATGGTCGCAACGGTCACGATGAGCCGGGGAGCTCGGCTGAGCCGCCACTGGATCATGAGGTCGACCAGGTAACCGATGACCACGGCCGCCACGATGCCGAGGGGGACGGCCACCCAGTATGACCAGTGGAGACCGGTCACCAAGAGGACTGCGAGCGCCGCCGCCACGCTCCCGAGGGCGGCCTGGGAGAAGTTGATGACCCGGATGGACCGGTAGATGATGATGAGCCCCATCGCCACCAGCGAGTTGAGCCCTCCGATCACCAGGCCCTCGACCACCTGACCGGGCGGAACGCCGTTGGGGAGGAAGTGGGCCGCCAGGGCCCAGGCCACCAGCAGGCCGGCGATGAAGGTCACTCCCGTGGTCACCCGTCCCTGGGTGGTATGGGTGTCGAATGTCAGCATTCGCCGTTCGGTCAGCATGTTCCTGGTCCGATCCTCAGCGCTTCCGGCTGTTCGATCCGCACGAGAGCTGCTGGTGGGAGGGGACGTCGGCGCCATGCTGATCGTAGGAGTACACGTTCCCGCCGTCACAGGACACGAAGGCCCCCAACTTCCCGTCCAGAGGATTCACGGCTGAAGCCCTGTAGGCCACCACGCCGTATGTGGACGACGGGTCGAATGGCCCGTCCTTCCCGCTCCAACCGCCCAGCATTCCCCCCGAGGTCGATGTGGGGATCTGCGTCATGGCCGCTTCGAAGTTCTTCGGCGTGAGATCGGGACCGGCCAACTGGAGGGCGTCGAAGAACTGCAGGAGCGTCTGGTAGGTGTAGAAGAACGAGGGGATGGGCTTCACTCCGGGATTCGGGTTCCCGAGGTTGTACGCCTTGATCGCCTCTTGTTGGGCGAGCGGCTGCGCCTGGTTTCCCACACCGATGATGTGATCGACCTGGGGGGAAGGGAAGAGAGCCGTGAGCGATGTGGTGTCCGTCTCACCGCCGGCGAAGTACGACTGGAACCACCACTCAGGGTGGTAGTTGAGCTTGTTGGCCTCTGTCATCATGAACCGGGGGGTGATCGGGTCGGCCGACGACATGATGATCGTCGTCACTCCCGCGGCCTTCATGTCCGCCACAGCCGTCTGAGACTGGGTGATGAGCTGGGAGAGGTTGAACTCCACGCCGACCGACTTGACGACCTTCTGTCCGTAGCGAGCCAGGGCGCTGACGTCGAGCTGGGCGCACTGGGCGGACTGGGGGTTCTGCGGGTAGATGATCCCGTAGACACGCGTCTTGCTCCGAAGTGTCGCTGTGCCGGCGTCGGATGCCGGCAGCCCTCCGAGCTGCTTGCCCAGGATCGCCCCGGTGGCCGTCGCCGCCTTGGTGCAGTCCGGACCGGGCGTGTACTCCCAGGGCGCGTACTCCTTGTACCATGTGAGGGAGTTCTCGTACAAGCTGGACGTGACCACGTGCTGGGACGCCAAGTCGGTCGAGTACACGGCACTCGAGTCCACCAGCGACATGTCGGCGAAGGCTTTGATGCTCTGGGCTACCGTGACCGCGTCCTCTTGGGCCTGGGCCTGGTCCTGCCCGACGTCTTCTTGGATGAAGTCTCCCTTGCCCTGGTACGGCACCAGGACCACCTTGCGCCCGTAGAGCTCGAACTCCTTGTTGAACGTGTTGATGTAGGCCCGCATGGTGGCCTCTTCCTCTGTGTTGGTCCCGATCACTGTGGGCGGAACCAACGAGTACAGCAAGGCCAGCTGTGTGGTGGAGGCTGCCCGGTAGGACACGGTGATGGTGGAGGACGTGACCCCGCGGTACGTGGCCCCACCGTTGTTACCCTTCCAAGCCGGCTGGCAGGGTGGCGCGTACGCCGACCAGGTGACCTGGCGGACCCCCGGACCGCAGTCGACCCCACTGACGGCGACGCCGTGCCCGTAGTCCTGGTTCGGGGGGGTGACCCCCGCGGGCACGGTGATCGACGTCGGGATCGATGTTGTGGCAGCCGAGCTGGACGGAGCCGAAGCCTGCTCGGGGACGAACACCAAGACCGCCAGTAGGGCTACGCCGGCCAGGCCCACCACGATCCGGTGCCTCTGGATAGCCGCCGCGGCCCGACCCCGATCCGGCCCTCCCGGCCCTCCCGCACCGAAGAATCCAGCCAACTTGGCCCCCCTGAGGCTTCTCCCACCCCGCCCCGAGCTCGGGTGCGGAGCGCCTTCCCACTACGATCTCCACCGCCATCACCGGGATCCACCACCACGACGGCCCGGCGCGGTGACACACGATAGTCCAGCGGGACGGTGCCGACTATTCCCCCGCCGCCCCGGCGATCTCACCGGATCAGACCGGGGCCCCAAGCCAACCCCGTACTGTGCAGGTGTGCCGAAATCCGCCATCGTCTCGTTCCGTCTCGGTGGCGGCGACGGAGTCTCGGTCGAGGCCGGCAAGTGGGCGCGGGCCCTCGTTGCACTCGGGTACGAAGTGCGGACCGTCGCCGGCACCGGGACCGCCGACCGTCTCCTCCCCGGTCTGGGCATCGCCGCCGCCTCCGTCCCGTCTCCCTCCGAGGTCGAGACCGCGCTGGCCGGGGTCGATCTCGTGGTCGTGGAGAACCTCTGCTCGCTCCCTCTCAACCCCGAAGCAAGCATCGTGGTAGCCGAGTGCTGCAAGGGCCGGCCTACCATCCTCCACCATCACGACCTTCCTTGGCAGCGAGCGCACCTGGCCCACCATCCCCCACCACCTGACGATCCGTGCTGGCGTCACGTCACCATCAACGCCCTCAGCCGTCATCAGCTCCTCGAGCACGGGATCGATGCCGTGGTGGTCTACAACACCTTCGACATGGAGCTCCCTCGGGGACGTCGCAGCGCCCTGCGCCGCGCCCTTGGACTGACCGACGAGGTACGGCTCGTCGTGCAGCCGACGAGGGCGCTGCCTCGGAAGAACATCCCCGGTGCGCTCCGCCTGACCAGCGCCCTCGGTGGCACTTACTGGCTGCTCGGGCCGGCCGAGGACGGCTACGGGCCGGAGCTGGAGGAGCTGTTGGCCCGGGCGACCTGCCCGGTGCGCCACGGGCTGCCCGGACCGGCGCTCCGAGGATCGGCCCGGTCGGGGTCGGTGGGGTCGGGGGTGGGCTCGTGGTCCATGGCCGACGTCTACGCCGCCGCGGACGTCGTGGCCCTGCCTTCCACCTGGGAGGGGTTCGGGAACCCGACCATCGAGTCGGTCGTGCACCGCCGTCCCCTGGCCGTCGGCGCCTACCCGGTCGCCGCCGAGCTGATGGCCTTGGGGTTCGAGTGGTTCCAGGCCGACAACCCAGCTCCACTTGCCCGCTGGCTGGAGGATCCGGACCCCACGCTCTTCGATCGGAACCTGGCGATCGCCCGCCGGCATTTCTCCAGCACCGACCTCCCCACCCGTCTGGCTGGGGTGATCAGGTCACTCGGGCTTCCGGCGCCCGCAGGACCGGAGGCCGATCCCCCGCCTGAGATCCCGACCGCCCACTCCCCTCACGAGCGCTGACGGATAGCCTCACCTCGTGAGCGCGCCGTTCGTACGGGGGGGAATGCACCCGTGAGCGCATCGACGGCGGGGACCGCCCGCCCGAGTGCCGCGACCAGCTCGACGCGGCGGCTGACCGCTGACGAACGCCGGCGCCAGCTCTTCACCGTGGCCCTCAACCTCTTCGCCGAGCGGGGGTTCCGGTCCACCACGATGGACGACATCGCCGAGGCCGCCGGGGTGACCAAACCCCTCGTCTACCAGCACTTCTCGTCCAAGCGCGCCCTCTACCTCGAGCTCGTGGACTCGGTGGCCAAGGAATTGGTGGCGGCCATCGGGGACGCGGTGGCCAACGCCTCGGGTCCCCGTCAGCAAGTCGAGATGGGCTTCGCCGCCTACTTCGACATGGTGGTCACCCACGAGGCCGCCTTCCGCCTCCTCTACGGCCGCAACTACGACGACGATCTGGGCGAGGCCCTGGGCCGGGTCGAAGACGCCATCGCTGCGGCGATCGAGCCACTGATCACGGCTGGGCTCGACGACGGGCACCGTCGATTCCTGGCCCACGCCGTGGTGGGCATGGCCGAAGGGGCCAGCCGATGTTGGATCACCGGTCGGGGCGGTCCGGTCCCTGAAGGAGACGCCCGCGGTTCGGGGGCCCGGCCGGGGGACGACTCCGTCGCCCAGCGTCTCGCCGGCCGACTCGCCGATCTGGCCTGGGCCGGGCTCCGATCGGTCCACGCCGACTGACGCCGCGCCGGCTGAGTTCACGACACCCCTGGCGGCCTGTTCCGTTCAGAGTCGCGTCACCAGCTCCTGGCAGAGCGAGTACAGCTGGCGGGCACAGTCCACGTAGACGGCCTCGTCCCCCCCGGCCGGATCGGCCACGTCCTCGTCGTCGGTGAGCTCCACCCGGTCCAGGCCCAGTGCGGCCACCCGCTCAGCCAGGCCGGGCGGGCCGGCCGGCAAGTCGCGGCACAGCCGACGGATCGTGGCGGTCCGGGTCGCGGCCTCGGGATGGCGGCGGCGCACGTAGCGCACGTGGTCCGCCTCCATGGCCACCACCAAGTCCGCTCGGGCGGCATCCAGGCCGGTCAGTTGCCGGCTCCGGTGCCCCGACGTCGAGACGTGCTCCAGCGCACCCACCGACGCCAACGCCGCACGGGTGCGCGCGCTCATGGGCTGTCCCTCGACGGCGTGGGTCCCGGCCGTCACCAACCCGATCTCCACTCCGGCCCCTTCGGCCAGGTGGCCGAGCATGTAGCCGGCCATCACCGATCGGGCGGCGTTGCCGGTGCACAGGATCAGGAGCTCGGCGCGCGGCGCCGGTTCGTTGAGCGCTGGGAGGATCATCGTGGGACGAGACTACGGCTCCACCGGTGCCGGACTGCCCGGATGTTCGGAGGGACGCGCTCGGCGCGGGGATCAGTTGATATGGATCCCTGAGATCGCCCGGCTGATCACCAGGCGCTGGATCTCGCTCGTCCCCTCGAAGATGGTGTAGATCTTCGAGTCCCGGTGCCACCGCTCGACGGGGTACTCGCGCACGTAGCCGTAGCCTCCCATGATCTGGATGGCCTGCTCGGTGACCCACACCGCCGTCTCGCCGGCGAACAGCTTGGACTGGGACCCCTCGCCGGCGACGAACTGCTTGCCGGTCCGTGCCATCCACGCCGCCCTCCACACCAGCAGCCGGGCGGCGTCGATGCGCGTCTTCATGTCGGCCAGGGTGAACGCGATGGCCTGGTTCTCGATGATGGCCCGCTTGAACTGCTTGCGCTCCTTGGCGTAGTCGAGGGCGTACTCGTAGGCCGCCCGGGCGATGCCCACCGCTTGGGCGCCGACCAGCGGGCGAGAGGCCTCGAAGGTGGCCATGGCCGCCTGGGTGGAGGTCTTCTTGCCCTCGCGGGCCCGGGCCAACCGCTCGTCGAGCTTCTCCTTGCCCCCGAGGAGGCAACGGCCCGGCACCCGGCAGTCCTCCAGGACCACTTCGGCGGTGTGCGAGGCACGGATCCCCATCTTCTTGAACTTCTGGCCCTGGCGGATGCCCGGGGTGCCTTCAGGGACCACGAAGCTGGCCTGCCCCCGGCTCCCGAGCTCGGGATCGACCGACAGCACCAGCACGTGGGTGTTCGCCAGCCCACCGTTGGTGATCCACGTCTTGGTGCCGTTCAGGACCCACTCATCCTTGGCCTCGTCGTAGACGGCCCGTGACGACAGGGACGAGACGTCGGATCCGGCGTCCGGCTCGGACACGCCGAACGCCGCCAGCTTGATGTCATCGGGGGTGCCGAAGCACTGGGGGATCCACTCTCCCTGCTGCTCGGGGGTCCCGTTCGAGAAGATGCCGGCCACCGCCAGGGTGGAGCCGAAGATGGCCAGAGCGATACCGGCGTCGCCCCAGCTCATCTCCTCGTTCACCAGCGCCATCTGGAGCCCCGTCGGATCGACGAAGCAGTTGGCGATGAAGTCGAACGAGTACAGGCCGATCTTCGCCGCCTCCTCGATGATGGGCCAGGGCGTCTCTTCACGCTCGTCCCACTCGTGACCGGCGGGGCGCACGACGTTCTCGGCGAAGTCGTGAACCCATTTCTGGATCTGGAGCTGGTCCTCGTTCAGTTCGAGTGAGAACTCCGTCATTGCTGGCCTCCCTTGTCCACGGTGGTGGTTGTCGACCGTGGCGAATGCACGGTGATGGTGGTCGGCTTCCGGGTCGTAGAGCGCCACCCGGCGCCGAGGCGCGATGTCCGGGGAACGGGCGGCCGTCCCCGGGCCGCTGTGAGTTACTCAATAGTAACCAAAAGGCACGCGGCGCGCCACAACCCCAGGACTCCCTTTTCGGCGGTGTACGGGGTGCCTCGTCCGACCGCGCTGGACACCCCTCTGGCGACCACAGCGGCGCCCGAGGCGCCGCCCACGTCGACGTGCTCGGGCGCTCGATCCGGGCGCCCGCAGGGCTCAGGCTCCCGGGGCGCCGCCGGCCACGGGGCGCACGTCCTTGGCCATGAGCCCCTTCGGTCCCTCCTCCACCTCGAACTCGACCGCCTGGCCCTCTTCGAGGACCCGGTAGCCGTTCATCTGGATGGCGGTGTGGTGGACGAACACGTCGGCCCCACCATCGGGCTGCGAGATGAAGCCGAAACCCTTTTCGGCGTTGAACCACTTGACCGTTCCGGATGCCACGGTGGCGATCCCCCTTCTCATTCTTCCTCCGGCGCTTGCCGGTATTTCGTGGCGTGGACGCTAGCAGCCGTCGCCGCCCGGGTGCCGGGTTCTCCCGCTCAGCGCCGGAGCACGGTCCCTTGTGGACCGTCCTCCACCGTCCATCCCCCGGCCACCAGCCGGTCGCGGATGGCGTCGGCCCGATCCCAGTCACGCTCCCTGCGGGCCTGATCGCGTTCGGCCGCCAGCGACGCCGAGGCGTCGTCGACCTCGCCGGTCCCGGCCCGCAGTGGCAGCCCGAGCGCTCCGCACAAGACGGCCACGGTGCCCGCCGTCCGGACCGCCGCCGGATCCCGGGGTCCCCCTCCGTCGGCGACAGAATGGGCCCGACTCACCAGTTCGAAGATGGCGGCCAGGGCGGACGGCGTGTCCAGGTCTTCCTCCATGGCCTCGTTGAAGCGGGCCACGGCGTCGGCGTCCGCGTCGGCCGCTGCGCCGGTTCCGGCGACCACGAACCCGCCGGGAGCGGCGTCGAGGACGTCGGGTAGCGCGAACCGTCGGGCCAGGCCGTCGAGGCGCTCCAGCCCCTTCTCGGCATCGGACACCGTGACGTCGGTGACCTCGATAGGCGAACGGTAGTGCGAGCGCAGCACGAGCAGGCGGTAGGCCCGAGGGTCCCTCCGACCGAGCAAGTCCGTGAGCGAGGTGAAGTTACCGAGCGACTTGGACATCTTCTCGCCACCCACCATCACCCAGCCGTTGTGCATCCAGTGGTGGGCGAAGTCCCGACCGTCGGCGACGGCCTGGGCCCGCTCGTTCTCGTGGTGGGGGAACGCCAGGTCCTGGCCCCCGCCGTGCAGGTCGAACCCATCTCCGAGGAGGTCGAGCGACATCACGACGCACTCGGTGTGCCAACCCGGGCGACCCGGGCCCCACGGCGAGGGCCAGCTGGGCTCGCCCGGCTTGGCTTTCTTCCACAGGACGAAGTCCAGGGGCGACCGCTTCTCCTCCCCCGCTGCCACCCGGGCTCCGGCCCTCAAGGACTCGAGCGGCTGGCGGGCCAGGAGGCCGTAGCCGGCGATCCGGTCGACCGACAGGTAGACCCCGTCGGAGGTCTCGTAGGCCACCCCCCTCCCCTGGAGCCCGGCGACCAGGGACACCATGTCGGCCACGTACCCGGTGGCGTGAGGGGTGTCGTCAGGTCGCAACACCCCGAGAGCGTCCATCGCCTCCCACCAGCGGGCCTCGTACTCGGCCGCCACGTCGGCCTCGGTTCTCTCCTCGGCCGCCGCCCGGTCGATGATGTGGTCGTCGACGTCGGTGACGTTCGACACGTAGTGGACTTCCAGGCCCGAGAACAGCAGGAAGCGTCGGAGCACGTCGAATACCAGCGCGTAGCGCCCGTGACCCAAGTGGGGGAGGTCGTAGACGGTGGGACCGCACACGTAGATCGACACCCGACCCGCATCGCGCTGGACCAGGGGGTGGACGGTCCCGGTCGCGGTGTCGTGGAGTCGCAGCACCCGGGTACGGTAACCCGATCATGCCTGCACCCGCTCCCCGCCCGGAACGCCGGTCGGCCCCTTCGGACGGGCCCCGACACGGGCCCCGACACGTACCCCATCCCGTGCCCCGACCCGGGCCCCATCCCGTGCCAGAGCGGCCGGTGCTCGACGGCCTCGAGGCGACGTGGGACGCCGCCTGGCGGGCCGAAGGCACGTACCGGTTCGACCGGCGGGCCGAACGGGCCGACGTCTACGCCATCGACACCCCGCCCCCGACGGTGTCGGGCTCGCTCCACATCGGGCACGTCTTCTCCTACACCCACACCGATGCCGTGGCCCGTTTCCAGCGGATGCGCGGGCGCGAGGTGTTCTACCCGATGGGGTGGGACGACAACGGCCTTCCCACCGAGCGTCGAGTCCAGAACTACTTCGGCGTCCGCTGCGACCCGTCGTTGCCCTTCGACCCCGACTTCGACCCCGACTTCGAGCTTGAGCCCGGCTCGGGCCCGGCCGCCGGCTCCACCTCCACGAGCACGTCGGGGGACGAGCCGAGAGCCGTGTCCCGACCCAACTTCGTCGCCCTGTGCGAACGCTTGACCGCCGCCGACGAGCAGGTGTTCGAGACCCTGTGGAGGACGCTCGGGCTCTCGGTCGACTGGGAGCTCACCTACGCCACCGTGGACGAGACGTCCCGGCGAGCGTCCCAGCGCAGCTTCCTCCATCTGCTGAGCGCCGGGCACGCCTACCAGCAGGAAGCCCCGACCCTGTGGGACGTCGACTTCCGCACCGCCGTCTCCCAGGCCGAGCTGGAGGACCGGGAACGTCCGGGCGCCTACCACCGCCTCCGCTTCTCGCTGGAGGCCGGTGGGAGCGTGGACATCGAGACCACCCGACCCGAGCTCCTTCCGGCGTGCGTCGCCCTGGTGGCCCACCCCGACGACGAGCGCTACCGTCCCCTGTTCGGCACCGAGGTGGTGACCCCGCTGTTCGGCGTCCGGGTCCCGGTGACGGCCCACCCCCTGGCCGAGCCCGACAAGGGGACGGGGATCGCCATGATCTGCACCTTCGGGGACACCACCGACGTGACCTGGTGGCGCGAGCTGGGCCTCCCCACCCGGACCATCGTGGGCCGGGACGGCCGGCTCGAACCGGTCGGGTGGGGACGGCCGGGCTGGGAGTCGGTCGATCCGGCGGCCGCCGCCGGCGCCTACGCCGAGCTGGCCGGACGGACGGTCCGTCAGGCCCAGTCCCGCATCGTCGAGCTGCTGGCCGCCGCCGGCGCCCTGGTGGGCGAGCCCCGGCCGATCACCCACCCGGTCAAGTTCTTCGAGAAGGGCGAGCGGCCGTTGGAGATCGTCTCCTCGCGCCAGTGGTTCGTCCGCACCCTTGATCTGCGTGACCGGCTGGCGGCCCGGGGCGAGGAGCTCGAGTGGCACCCGCCCTACATGTCCCATCGGTACCGGGCGTGGGTGGAGGGGCTCGGCAGCGACTGGAACATCAGCCGCCAGAGGTTCTTCGGCGTCCCCTTCCCCGTCTGGTACCCGCTGGACGCCGACGGTGCTCCTCGCTACGACCAGCCCATCGTCGCCACCGAAGACCGGCTCCCGGTCGATCCGTCCACCGACGCCCCCCCGGGGTTCGACGAGTCGGAGCGGGGGGTGCCAGGGGGGTTCAGCGGCGACCCCGACGTCATGGACACCTGGGCCACGTCGTCGCTCACCCCACTCATCGCCGGTCGATGGGGAGACGATCCGGACCTGTTCGAGAGGGTGTTCCCGATGGACCTGCGCCCCCAGGCCCACGACATCATCCGCACCTGGCTCTTCTCCACGGTGGTGCGCAGCGAGCTCGAGACGGGCTGCCTGCCGTGGGCCCACGCCGCCATCTCGGGATGGGTGCTGGACCCGGATCGCAAGAAGATGTCCAAGTCCAAGGGGAACGTGGTCACCCCGCTCCCCCTGCTCGAGCGCCACGGTGCCGACGCCGTGCGGTACTGGGCCGCCAGTGGTCGTCCGGGCACCGACACGGCCGTGGACGAGGGGCAGATGAAGGTCGGCCGCCGGCTGGCCATCAAGATCCTCAACGCCTCGAAGTTCGTCCTCGGGCGCCTGGGCGACGGGCCCGTGCCCGACGCCGCATCGGCGGCGACACCGGTCGACCGGGACCTCTTGGTGCGGCTGGCCGGGGTGGTGGTGCAGGCCACCGCCTCGCTCGAGGGCTACGACTACACCCGGGCGCTCGAAGCCGCCGAGAGCTTCTTCTGGTCCTTCTGCGACGACTACCTGGAGCTGGTCAAGACCCGCGCCTACGGATCAGAGGGCGATCCGGACCAGGGCCGCGACCCGGCCACCACGTCGGCCCGGGCCACCCTGGCCGTGGCGCTGTCGGTGCTGCTCAGGCTGTTCGCCCCGTTCCTGCCCTTCGTCACCGAGGAGGCCTGGAGGTGGTGGCACGACGGATCGGTCCACCGGGCGGCGTGGCCCACCGTCGACGAGCTGGGACCGGCCCCGGCCGAAGCGGGCGACGGGGACCACTCGGGGGTCGCCACCCCGGTCCTGGACATGGCCGCCGAGATGCTGGGCGCAGTCCGCCGGGAGAAGACGGCCCAGAAGCGCTCCATGCGGGCTCCGGTGTCCCACCTCCACGTCGTCGACACGGCCGAGCGTCTCGCCGCCCTCACCCAGGCCGAGCCCGACATCCGCGACGCCTGCGCCGTGGTCGAGATCACCATGGACGAGGTCGGGGAGGCCGGCGGTTCGGAACCATCGGTGTCCGTGATGCTCGGCCCGGAATGAGGTCGACCCCGGCGGCGAGCGGAACGATCAGCCGCCGGTGAGGTACGCCCCCAGCGCGGCGTCGGCCATCTGATCGGGAGTCCCCTCCCGAAGCACCCGGCCGTGGACCATGATGGCCGCCCGGCTGGCGACCGCCAGCGCCGTGGTCACGAACTGCTCGACCACCACGACGGTGACTCCGTCGGCGGCGATCTGGGCCACCAGGTCGTAGAGCTCGACCACCACCAGCGGGGCCAGGCCCATCGAGATCTCGTCGAGCAACAGCAGCTTCGGCGACCCCACGAGAGCCCGGGAGATGGCCAGCATCTGCTGCTCACCGCCCGACAGCGTGCCGGCGAGCTGGCGTCGGCGCTCGGCCAGCCGGGGGAATCGTTCGAAGGCCCGCTCCTCGGCCTCGGACCGGGCCACCCCCCCGCAGTAGGTCCACATCCGCAGGTTGTCCCGGACGCTCAGGTTCGGGAATATCCCCCGCCCTTCGGGTATCGAGCACACCCCAGCCCGAGCCAGGGCCTCCGGGGTCGCCTTCCGGGGGCGGATCCCGCCGATCTCCACCGTCCCCGAGGTGGGACGGACCCGCCCGCTAATCACCTTGAGCAGCGTGGACTTTCCGGCGCCGTTGGGGCCGAGTAGGGCGAACACGCTGCCGGCCGGGACGCTGAGGTCCACCCCGTGGAGCACCTCGATGCGGCCGTAGGCGGCCCGCACCCCCACCACGTCCAACGACCCGAGCTGAGGGTGGGCCGAGCCGGTGGCCTCGGGCCCGGCGGCGGCGGCAACCGCCCCACTCCCCGGGCCGGCCGGAGCGCTCACGGCGACACCGGGCCGGCGCGCTCGTCCGACCTCTCGACCCGACCCAGGTACGCGGACTGGACTGCCGGGTCATTGCGCACCTGGTCCGGCGTGCCCGAAGCGATGATCTCCCCGAAGTCCAGCACGTAGACCAAGTCGCAGATCTGGAGGACCAGGTCCATGTCGTGCTCGACCAGGAGCACCGCCCGACCCTCGGACGCCAGCTCGCCCAGGAGCTTCCCGAGGGCCGCGGTCTCGTGGTCGTCCAGTCCCGAGCAGGGCTCGTCCAGCAGCAGGACCCCGGGATCGATGGCCAGCGCCCGGGCCAGCTCCACCAGCCGGGCCGAGCCGGTGGGCAGGGAAGCCGCCGGGGCGTCGGGGGCGCCGGGGACGCCGACTCGCTCCAGCAGCGCCGCTGCACCGGACGGGAGCCCGGACCGGGCCCCGGCGGTGCTCCTGCGGGAGCCCCGTGCCTCGAGGCCCACGCGGACGTTCTCGGCCGCGCTCAGGGTGCCGAACAGCTCGAGGCGCTGGAAGGTCCGGGCCAGGCCGAGCCGGGCCCGCCGGTGGGGACCGAGCCCGGTCACGTCCCGACCGGCGATGGTCACCCGCCCGTGGTCCGGACGCTGGAGGCCGGTGATCACGTTGAACAAGGTGGTCTTACCGGCTCCGTTGGGTCCGATGAGGCCGGTGACCTGGCCGGGGTGGGCGGCGAGGGACACGTCCGTCAACGCCGCGACCCCTCCGAAGCGAACCGACACGCCGCGGGCCTCGAGCGCCGGCTCCCCGCGCTCGCCGGAGGCGCGGGCCGCGGGCTCAGCCGGCGGCACCGACCGCACCCTGTGTCGCTCCGAGGGCCGGTTCCCCGGTGGCATCTCCGCTCGGCGCCGCCCCCCATGTCCGTCGGAGAAGTCCGGTCAGCGCCGGCAGGCCCAGGACCCCGTCGGGGTTCCGGCTGAGCAGGACGATCCCGACCCCGGCGACCAGACCGCTCAGGTCGGTGAGGGCATGGGGCAGGTGGGTGGCGGCCACCGGGAGCGCCGCCGCGGTCAGGCCGCCCAAGATGCCGCCGGTGACCGTCCGCATCCCCCAGATGGCCACGAACAAGAGGAGGGTAAGGCTCGAGAAGAACAGCACGTCGTTGGCGCTGATGGCCCCCTGCTCACCGGCGTACAGGCAGCCACCGAGCCCGGCCATGGCCGCCGAGAGGGCGAAGACCGCCACCTTGACCGCCCGGGCGTTCATCCCCAGGGTGGCGAAGGCCGCCGGCGAGTCGTTCAGTGCCACCAGCCGCCGTCCGAACCGGCTGCGCCGGACGGCCAGCACCGCGACCGCGCACAGGGCCAGCGCCACGGCGATCTCGACCAGCTCCACCCGGTCCCCCACGGACTGGGCGCCGGGCAGCGCCAGGCGGCGCACTGTGATGTTCCCCCCGTAGCCGGGGAAGAAGCTGGGATTGGAGAAGAAGGCGTAGTAGGCGGCCTCGCCGAAGGCCAAGGTGGCCAGGGCCAGGTACAGGCCCCGGAGGCGCAGGGTGGGCAGGGCCACGAGCGCCCCGACCGCGCCCGACACCCCGACGGCGGCCACCAGTCCCAGCCAGCCACCCCCTCCGCTGATCTTGCCCATGGTGAACGCTCCCACCCCGAGGAAGGTGAGCTGGCACAGCGAGACCTGACCGGCGTAGCCGGTCAGCAGCACGAGTGAGACCCCGACGATGCCCAGGGCCAGCCCGGTGGCCACCGTGGCCAGGGCGATGCCCCCGAGGAGCGGGGACACGGCGACGGCCAGGAGCACCAGCACGGCGGCCCCGACCCAGGACCGGGCCGGGCCGGGCACCCGGGGAGCGGCGTGCCGCGGCAGCCGTCCGGCGGCCACCAGGCGGGCGGCCGGGATGACCAAGAGCACGACGAATAGGAAGATCACCGGGACCACTTCGGGGATCACGGCGATGAGGTTCTGGCTGAGATGGGCTGTCGGGAGGTACCCGACGCAGTACTCGGTGACCAGTCCGAGGACGATCCCACCCACGACCGTGAGCGGAACGCTCCGGAGCCTCCCCACCACCGCGGCGGCGTAGCCGTTCACCACCAGCAGGGTGAGCTGGCTGATGTTGAGCCCGGTGGTGGCCACGGTCGGGGCCAGTAGGCACCCGGCGAGCGCGGCGAGGAAGAACCCGAGCATCCAGCCCATCTGGGCCACCCGGTAGGGCTTGGCCCCGGCCATGGCCACCAGGTCCGGGTCGTCCACGACGGCTCGCATGGCCACCCCCACCCGGAAGGTCCGGAAGAACCACCGCAGGGCCACGGCCATGAGCACCACCACGACGACGGTCAGGATCTGCTGGGCGCTCACGTACACGCCGAGGACCCGGACACTGTCTGTGCCGAAGAACGGCGGCACCGTGCGGCTGGTGAGCGGGTTCCACACCGCCGTGGCCAACCCGACGAGGATGACGAGGAGCCCGAGGGTGACCATGAGGGACCGCTCGGTCGACGCTCCGTGCAGGCGGCGCATGAGCACCGTCTCGACCAGCACGGCCAGGATCGGGGCCTCCACCAAGAGCACCACCGCCAGAGCCACCAGCAGCGGCCAGTGCCAGGCCTGCCAGAGCTGGTAGAAGCTGAAGGCGGCGACCATCCCGACCGCACCGTGGGCGAAATTGAACACCCCGGTGGTGGTGTAGGTGACCACCAGGCCGGTGGCGGTGATGGCGTAGATGGCCCCGAGGGTCACGCCGATCACCGTGTAGCTCAGGAAGACGTTCACCGCTCTCCCCCCTCAGGCCCCAGGCTCAACGGCCCGGAGTCGCGCTCCGGTGGTCGCTCACGGCTTGCCGCTGGCGTAGTAGAAGCTGGTGTTGCATGTGAAGCCCGACTTCGGCGGCAGCACCCGTACGAACTGCCCGTGCTGGATCTGGGCCATGAGGAAGCAGCTGGCCGGCAGCTTCGCGGCCGGGTCGGTGGGGGCCAGCATCCCCGAGGCGTCGAAAGCCGTGATCTTGTGCAGCTGGGCCAGGAGCGACCCCCTGGTGGGGTCCTTGCCCGCCGCCTGGAGCGCCTGGACGAAGAGCTGGGCCGAGGCCCACCCGTAGAGGGTGAACAGGTCGGGGGTCCACGACGGGGCCACCACCTTCACCCACTTCAAGAACTGCCCCACCGCCGGCACCGAGGACGCGTCCTGACCCAGGTACAGCGCCTGTGCCTGGCCGATCCAGTCCCCGTCGACGGCGCTCGCACCGCCGGCCTTGGCGATGAACTGGTCGGCGTAGATCGGCCCACCCGACAGCACCACCGCCGGGTGCCAGTTCTGCTGGACCATGTTCTGGGTCAAGATGGCCGCCACCTGCCAGTCGAGGGCGGTCAGGTACAGCACGTTCACCCCGGCGTTGCGCATCTGGATCACCTGGGTGGTGAAGTCCGTGGCCAACGGACCGATCTTCTGCTGGTAGGCGATCGTGAACCCGGCGTGCTTCAGCGCCGCCTCCTCGCCCTGCCACTGGGCCACCGCGGTGGCCGTTGTCGAGACGATCGTGCCCACCCGCCGGTCGTTGGGATACTTCTTGCGGATGAAGTTGAGCGAGCCCAGGGATACTCCGAGCGCCAGCGGCTGGGCACTGAAGTCGTTGGGCAGGGCATTGGTCCCTGGGTCCAAGGTGACCGACACGTCGGCCACCGCCGGGTTCTGGGCCAGGATCTTGCACCCGTAAGAGTCGAAGAGCGAGAAGTTCCCCACCATGGCGAAGTCCGACGCCACCGCCGACTGGGTCTCTGAAGAGTTCTGCTGGCCTGTGAATCCGTCGTCCATCGAGTTCACCTCGAGCTTGCGACCGTTCACCCCGCCCTTGGAGTTGACGTACGCGAAGTAGGCCTTGACGCCGTTCGGCGCTCCTTCGAACAGACCCGGGACCGGACCGCTGATGGTCGAGACGTTCCCCACGGTGACCGAGTCGGGGGTGATCCCGGTGGTCGAGGCGGCCATGGCCGCCGTCTCCTTCACCGGGGCCTGGCAGGCCGGGCCGGTCGATGCCACCGCCGACGAGGAGCTCGATGACGAGCCGGACGAGCTGACCGTGCTGCACGCGGCGAGCGGAACGCTCAGCGCCGCCAGACCGAGCACGGCAGTCCGCACCCGCCCTCGCGTCGGCCGGCCCGCGGCGGCCGCACCGGTACCGTCCTTCAGACCTTCCACTGTGGTTCCCCTTCCCCGTCCGTCACCGGGACCCTCACCCGGGCCCGGCGTGCTCTCGAATCTGATGCTACGTCAGATCCCCGGGCGGCTGTCGCCGCTGCCTCGCAGGGCGCGCACGGCATCGAGGAAGCCGACCACACCGGCGGTGGTGGCCCGGCACCGCAGCGAAGCCAGGACGTCGAAGGCGTGCTGGGCCAGAGGGAGCTCGGCGTAGGCCACCGGAGCCGCAGACACCTCCCGGAGGGCGGCGACGAACGTACGGGCCACGTCGACCGGGACCAGGGTGTCGTTCGTCCCGTGGAGCACGAAGAACGGCGGCGCCCCGGGGTGGACCCGCAGGGTGGGGGAGGCCTGCCGGAACACTTCGGGGTGCTCCGAGGACGTCACTTTCATGACCCGGGTCTCCAGCAGCTCCAACAGCCCGGGCCCGTACTTCCCCGATCCCGAGGCCGCTCCGGTCATGTCCATCACCCCGTAGAAGGGGACGCAGGCGTCGACCGAGGTATCGGCCGACTCGAACCCGGGCTGCCATGCCGGATCCCCGGGCGTGAGGGCGGCCAGCGCCGAGAGGTGGCCGCCCGCCGATCCCCCGCTCAGGGCGATGAAGGAGGGGTCCCCGCCGTACTCGGCGATGTGCTCGTGGACCCAGGCGATGGCCCGCTTGCAGTCCACGATGTGGTCGGGCCACGTGGCCCGGGGGCTGAGCCGGTAGTTGATGGCCACGCCCACCCAACCCCGGGCCGCCAGCTCGTAGAGCATGGGCTTGCCCTGCTCGCGCTTCTCACCCATCACCCAGGCGCCGCCGTGGATGTAGACCATGACCGGGGCTCCCCGGCTGCTCCCGGCGGAACCGGCGGCCCCACCCGACCCGGCGGGTCGGACGATGTCCAGGCGGTGCCGGCGGATCCCGTCACCCCAGTAGTCGACGTTCTTCACCAGCTCGACGCTCCGGCTCCGGAGCGGGATGGCCCGGGTGAGGCGCCACCACTTGGCCCACAGGTAGTCGTCGGGGATCCGCACCACGCCCAGCGGACCGGCCGCGGGGTCCTCCAGGGAGGCCGCCACCACCGCCGCGGCCCGGCGGCCGGACACCGCCAGCCCGACCAGCCCGGCCCAGCCGACCAGGGCGAGCACCAGCCCCACGTACCCGGGCCAGGCGCCGAAGGCGCCGTAGACGCCGAAGACCACCGTGGCCGCCGCCTGCACGGCGATCGTCTGGATCGGCAGCTCCCCGGCGAGCCACCCGGCGAAGAAGCTCACGACGGTGAACGGCTCGCGTCGCATCGGGCGGTAGGCGTTCACGACGGTGAGGACGCCCACGGCGGCGACGGCGAGGAAGGCGTACGGCACGGCGTGCATCATGGCGCGGGCGGGGCCACCAGCGCCCGTCGAGCAGCACCGGGTCCCGGGCCGGTGACGGGGGCCGCCGCGACGGGGTGACGGGGCGACGGGCGGCCGACCAGTTGCCTCGACGCCGCCGAGGTGCGACCGTAGTGCGCGACGGCAACGAGCCGGACCGAGGAGGGAACATGACGACGGAGCGATTGACCGGGCTCGACGCCAGCTTCCTCTACCTGGAGACGCCGACGCTGCACATGCACGTGTCGATGACCGCGGTCTTCGACCCGTCGACCGTGCCCGAGGGCTACTCGTTCCGCCGCCTCCGCCATCTCATCGACCAGCGGATCCCCCTGGCCCCGGTGTTCCAACGTCGCCTGGTCGAGGTGCCCCTCCGCCTGGGCCACCCGATCTGGGTGGACGATCCCGAGTTCGACATCGACAACCACCTGCGTCGGGCCGCGCTCCCGGCCCCCGGCGGGATGCGGGAGCTGGCCGAGTTCGCCGCCGACGTGAACAGCCGCCAGCTCCACCGGGACCGACCCCTGTGGGAGATGTGGATCGTCGAGGGGCTCGAAGGCGGGAAGATCGGCCTGGTGGCCAAGATGCACCACAGCACCATCGACGGGGTGTCGGGAGCCGAGCTGCTGGGCATCCTGTTCGACCTCGAGCCCAACCCGTCGACCCAGCCGGTCCCGACCGCACCGGCTCCGGAAGGTCGGATCCCCTCGGACCTCGAGCTGGTGTCCCAGGCCCTGGTGGCCCGGGCGGTCCGCCCGTTCGAGATCGGCCGGATGGTCTGGCGCACCGGTCAGGCGGTGCTGGGCGTACGGCGGGTCCGCCAGCGTGAGGACACCGGCGGCAGGGCGGCCCTGCCGCTGTCCGCTCCGCGGACCTCGGTGAACGTGGCCATCACCGGGCGGCGCCGGGTGGCGTTCGCCGCCGCGAGCCTGGGCGACGTGAAGCGCCTGAAGAACCACATGGGCACCA
>JAJYZN010000032.1 GCA_021799915.1 Actinomycetes bacterium | reverse complement strand
CAGCGCTCCCCGGCAGAGAGCTTGTCGGGGTTCATTGCGAGGCACATCGAGCAGCCAGGCTCCCGCCATTCGAAACCGGATGCTCGCAGCACGCGGTCCAGGCCCTCCGACTCGGCTTGTTCCCTGACTCGGCGCGAGCCGGGAACCGCAAGTGCCCGGATCCCCGGGTGGACGCGACGGCCTTCGAGCACCGAGGCGGCAGCGCGCAGGTCCTCGATCCTCGAGTTGGTGCACGAGCCCAGGAAGACGGTGTCGACTGCGATGTCCCGGATGGGCGTCCCGGGGGTGAGCCCCATGTAGGTCAACGCCCTGGCGGCCGCCTCCCGTTCGCCGGCGTCTTCGAAGGACCCGGGGTCCGGGACAGCGGCGTCGATCGGTGCGACCTGGGCAGGGTTGGTGCCCCAGGTGACGTGCGGGACCAGCCCGGCGGCGTCGAGCTCGACCTCCCGGTCGAACACCGCACCGTCGTCGGTGGCGAGCGTGGACCAGTAGGCCACCGCCTCGTCCCAGGCGGTGCCCCGGGGCGCGTACGGCCGTCCCTCGACGTAGGAGAACGTGGTGTCGTCGGGCGCGACCATGCCCGCCCGAGCGCCGCCTTCGATGCTCATGTTGCACAGGGTCATCCGCCCCTCCATGGACAGCGAGCGGATGGCCGAGCCGCGGTACTCGATGACGTGCCCGATGCCGCCTCCGGTCCCGACCCGCCCGATGACGGCCAGGGCCACGTCCTTGGCCGTCACGCCGGCCGGCAGCTCGCCCTCGACGGTGACCGACATGGTCAAGGGCCTCGCCTGGGGAAGGGTCTGGGTGGCGAGCACGTGCTCGACTTCACTGGTCCCGATGCCGAAGGCCAGCGCCCCAAACGCGCCGTGGGTCGACGTGTGGCTGTCGCCGCACACGATGGTCATCCCGGGTTGGGTGAAGCCGAGCTCGGGACCGATGACGTGGACGATCCCCTGGTTCCGGTCACCCATCGGGTAGCAGGTGATGCCAAACTCCGCGCAGTTGGCGCTGAGCACCTCGAGCTGCTTGGCCGAGACGGGGTCGGCGACGGGACGGTCGATGTCGACGGTGGGGACGTTGTGGTCGGCCGTCGCCACGGTGAGGTCGGGCCTGTGCACCGTCCGGCCGGCCAGTCGCAGGCCGTCGAAGGCCTGGGGAGAGGTCACTTCGTGGACGAGGTGCAGATCGATGAAGAGCAAGTCGGGCTCGCCCTCGCTCTTGTGGACGACGTGGGCGTCCCACACCTTCTCGGGGAGGGTGCGCGGCGCGGCCCGGCCCTCGCTCACGACCCGACCGACACGATCTCGACCCGCAGGGTGCCGCCCGGCGCGTCGTACTCGACGGATTCCCCGGCGGCACGGCCCATGAGAGCACGGCCCAAGGGCGCGTCGGGCGACACGACGGGCATGTCCCCACGGCGCTCCTCGATCGACCCCACGAAGAACTCCTGGGTGTCGTCGTCACCGTCGTAGCGCAGGGTCACGACCACTCCGTGGCTCACCTGGCCGCCGTCGCCGGCCGGCTCGACGACCGTCGCCGTCTTGAGGATCGCCTGGAGCTGTCGGATGCGCGACTCCATCTTGCCCTGAGCGTCCTTGGCCGCGTGGTAGTCGCCGTTCTCGGAGAGGTCCCCGAGCGCGCGGGCCGCTTCGATGGCCTGGGCGATCTCCACGCGCCCGCGCGTGGTGAGGTCCTCCAGCTCGGCTTGGAGGCGTTCGTAGGTCTCCGAAGTCAGTCGTGCCGGCTCGCTGCTCACGTCTGTGAGGCTATCGCCTTCCGAGGCACGGTTGACAAGGCACTCGAGGTGCGAAAGGATTGCATCGTGCAGCTTGTCATCATTTCCTAGGTGCGTGCCCTTCGGCGCGCACCGTTTCGACCGTCCACATCGTGGGCGGTTTTTCATTTGTCGGACCGAGTTGTTCGGGCTGTACCGAGCGGCCGGCACACAGCAGGGAGCGGAGGAGCGGTGACCAATCGAGTGGCGGTGATCGGCGGTGACGGGATCGGTCCCGAGGTGCTGGCCGAGGCCCTCAAAGTCGTGGCTGCCGCCGGGGTGAAGCTCGACACCGAAGCGCTGGACCTGGGCGCCGGCCACTACCTGCAGACGGGCGAAGTGCTCCCCGACGAGGTGCTCGAACGCCTGCGCGGCTTCGACGCCATCCTTCTCGGCGCAGTCGGGCCTCCGGTGGGCGACACCAGTGTGCCTCCCGGGACCCTCGAGCGCGGGTTGCTGCTCCGGCTGCGCTTCGAGCTGGACCTCTACGTGAACCTCCGGCCGTTCTCGGGCGTCCCCGGGTCCATCGCGGCGGGGACCGACTTCGTGGTGGTGCGGGAGAACACCGAAGGCGCCTATGCCGGCGAGGGAGGGTTCCTGCGCAAGGGGACGCCTCACGAGGTGGCGACGCAGGGATCGGTCAACACGCGCATGGGGGTCGAACGCTGCGTCCGCTACGCGTTCGGCCTGGCGCAGAGCCGGCCGGCACGCCACCTCACCCTGGTGCACAAGACCAACGTCCTCACGTTCTCCGGCGACCTGTGGCAGCGGACCGTGCAAGAGGTGGCGCCCGAGCACCCGGACGTGACCGTGGACTACAACCACGTCGACGCCGCGTGCATCTACCTGGTGGACCAAGCGGAACGCTACGACGTGATCGTCACCGACAACCTCTTCGGGGACATCCTCACCGACCTGGCCGGCGCCGTGACCGGCGGCATCGGGTTCGCCGCGTCCGCCAATCTCAACCCGGCCCGTACCGGACCGTCGCTCTTCGAGCCGGTGCACGGTGCCGCCCACGACATCGCCGGCACCGGGAGGGCCAACCCGCTCGCCGCCATCGCGTCGGCTGCGCTCATGCTCGACCACCTGGGCGAGACCGACGCCGCCGCCCGGGTGAGCGCCGCCGTCCACGACTACGTCCAGGCCCTGTCCACAACCGGCGCGCCCGTCACGACGACCGCCGTCGGCGACGCCATCGCAGAAAGGCTCTGATCCCATGCCCATCACCCCGACCGACAAGATCTGGATGGACGGCGAGCTCGTCGACTGGGACCAGGCGCGCGTGCACGTCCTCACCCACACGATGCACTACGGCTCGGGGGTCTTCGAGGGGATCCGGGCCTACCCGACCTCCCAGGGGGTCGCCGTGTTCCGGCTGGGTGATCACATCCGCCGCCTCCTGGCGTCGGCCCGCGTGTTCCTGATCGACGTCCCCTACTCCGAAGACGACCTCGTCGAAGCCTGCCGCGACGTGGTCCGGGTGAACGATCTGGACGGCGGCTGCTACATCCGCCCTCTCGTGTACCTCGGGTACGGCGAGATGGGCTTGAACCCGCTCCCCTCCCCGGTGAACGTCGCCGTTGCCGCCTGGCCGTGGGGCTCCTACCTGGGTGACGACGGGGTGGCCAACGGCGTGTCGGTCAAGATCAGCTCGTGGCAGCGCCACGACGTGAACGCGGTGCCGACTGCGGCCAAAGGCACCGGAATGTACGTGAACTCCTCTCTGGCGAAGACCGAGGCGCTCAAAGCCGGCTACGACGAGGCGATCCTGCTCGCGCCCGACGGCCGGGTGAGCGAGTGCACCGGGGAGAACCTGTTCATCGTGCGCGACGGTGCGCTGGTGACCCCGCCGACCTCCGACGCCGGGGCCCTCGGCGGCATCACCCAGGACACGGTGGAGACGATCGCCCGGGACCTCGACATCGAGGTCCGCCACGAGCCGCTCATCCGGACCGACCTCTACCTCGCCGACGAAGCGTTCCTCACCGGCACGGCGGCAGAGGTGGTCCCCATCCGCGCCGTCGACGACCGGGTCGTCGGCGCCGGCAGCCCCGGGCCGGTGACCAAGGAGGTCCAACGGGTCTACTTCGCCACCGTCCGCGGTGAGGTCGATCGCTACAAGGACTGGCTCGACCATGTCGAATGACCGCCCGAGCGGAGCCCGGCGCGGCGGCTTGCATCGTCACGACTACGAGATGCCCGAGCTCCCCGAAGCGGTCGACATCTTCGACACGACGCTGCGCGACGGCAGCCAGCAGGAGGGCCTGTCGCTCACCGTCGACGACAAGCTGCGCGTCGCCGAGCAGCTCGACCACCTCGGGGTGACCTACATCGAAGGGGGTTGGCCGGGGGCCAACCCCAAAGACGACGAGTTCTTCGCCCGGGCGCCCTCGGAGCTTCACCTGTCCACGTCGACCCTCGTGGCCTTCGGCTCGACCCGCCGGGCCGGTGTGCGAGCCGCCGACGACGAGGTGCTCGGCAAGCTGGTGGACGCGCGCGCCCCGATAGCGTGCATCGTCGCCAAGAGCTGGGACCGCCACGTGAGCGACGCGTTGCGGACCACGCTCGAAGAGGCCGAGGCCATGGTCGCCGACTCGGTGGCGCACTTGGTAGCGCACGACCTCCGGGTCTTCCTCGACGCCGAGCACTTCTTCGACGGATTCCGCCACAACCCGGACTTCGCGCTCAGGGTGCTCGCCGCCGCCGAGCAGGCCGGTGCCGAAGCCCTCGTGCTCTGCGACACCAACGGGGGTTCGCTCCCCGACGACATCGGTGCCGCGGTGACAGCGGTCAGGAGGCGGACGAGCGCCCAGATCGGCATCCACTGCCACAACGACACCGGCTGTGCGGTGGCCAATTCGCTCGTGGCGGTGCAGGCCGGCGCCACCCAGGTCCAAGGCTGCGTGAACGGCTACGGGGAACGGGCAGGCAACGCCGACCTGTCGGCGGCCATTCCCGACCTGTCGCTCAAGCTCCGCATCCGTACGATCCCGCCCGATCGCCTGGAGCGCCTGACGCCGGTGGCCCACCACATCGCCGAGCTCGTCAACATCGCCCCCGATCCCCAGCAGCCCTACGTCGGCGCCTCGGTCTTCGCCCACAAAGGCGGGCTCCACGCGAGCGCCGTCGCCCGCCGCCGCGATCTCTACGAGCACGTCCCTCCCGAGTCGGTGGGCAACGGCACCCGGGTGGTCGTCTCGGAGATGGCCGGGCGCTCGACCCTGGCGATGAAAGCCGCCGAGCTGGGCCTGGACCTCGACGGCGAGGCGATCGGACGGGTGCTCGACGATCTGAAGCGCCTCGAGCACGACGGGTACCACTTCGAGGTGGCAGACGGATCGCTCGACCTGCTCCTGCGCCGGGCGGGAGGTTGGGAGCCGCACTACTTCGACGTCGAGTCGTTCCGGGTGATCACCGACCACCGCGGCGGTCCCACCGTCACCGAGGCCACGGTCAAAGTGCACGTGGAAGAGGAGCGGATCGTGGCGGTGGCCGAGGGCAACGGTCCGGTCAACGCTCTCGACGCGGCCCTGCGACAGGCCATCGGGCCGCACTTCCCGGTCCTCGAGTCGGTCCACCTGACCGACTACCGGGTCCGCGTGCTCGACACCGGCAAGGGGACCGGTGCGGTCACCAGGGTCCTCGTCGACACCACCGACGGCGAGCGGACGTGGACCACCATCGGCGTGTCCGAGAACATCATCGAGGCCAGTTGGCAGGCGCTGTACGACTCGATCGTCTTCGCCCTCGCCCGGGACTAGTCTCGCATCCGATGACCCAGCCGAGCTTCGTCCCCATCGCCGAGGCCGACCAGGTGCGGCGGGCCCACCACCTTCACGTGCCCGAGGCGTGGTCGACCCACCGTCCGGCCGAAGTGACGCTGCCGCTTCGGACCCGTGCCCGCTCGATGGGTACGCCAGGGCCCGACCAGGGGTTCGCCCTCAAGCTGGCCCGCCGCTACGCCGACCGGCTGGTGCTCCACCCGGGCGAGGATGTTGAAGACGTGCTCGTCGGTAGCGCGATGCTTGCCGCCCACCGGGCGGCCGGCCTGGGGCGCGCGCCGTGCGCTCCCGATCTCACATGGGCGCTGTCGGCGTGGGGATTTCTCGGCGAGGCTCCAGCGGACCTCGTCGCCCGGCGGCGCCAGGCGTTCGCCGGTGCGGCCCACGACTACGCGGTCCAGCGGGCCCTCGTCGACGGGGAACCGGCGGCCTGACGGCCGGTGGAGCGGCTCGAGATCGACGCCGGCGGCCTCACCTTCAGTGCCCGGACGGATGGCCCGTCGGGTGGCCGGCCGGTGATCCTGCTGCACGGGTTCCCCCAGTCCTCCTGGACGTGGTGCGACCTGCTCGAGCGCCTGGCCCGGGCCGGCTACCGCGGGGTGGCGCCGGACCAGCGCGGGTACTCCCCCCGGGCCCGGCCGCCCGACGTGGCGGCCTACGCCGTTCCCCACCTCGCCGCCGACGTGCTGGCGATCGCCGACACGATGGAGATGCCGGTCTTCGACCTGGTCGGCCACGACTGGGGCGGCCTGCTCGGCTGGGTCGTGGCCTCCCGCCACCCCGACCGGGTGCGCAGCCTCGTCGTCGTGTCCACCCCCCACCCTCGGGCGGTCGCCTCCGAGCCCCGGGCCGGCGCGGCGCCGCCTGGCGGCACCGCGCTCGAGTCGAGCCTGGTGAGCTCCGGTCTCGACCCTCGGTCGGCCCGGGAGTACACCGACGCGCTGGCGGCGCCCGGCGCGCTCGACGCGGCGCTCAACTGGTACCGGGCCCTCGACCGCCGCGACGTGGAGGGTTTGGCGCCCGTGGTCGTGCCGACCCGCTACATCTGGCCGAGCGGGGAGCGGGCGTTCGGTCGTGACGCGGCCGAAGCCACGGCCGAGTGGGTTGCCGGCCGGTACCGCTTCGACGTGCTGGAAGGGGTGGGCCACTGGGTGCCCGAGACCGCCCCGGACGTGCTTGCCCGGATGGTCCTCGACCACCTGGCATCGGCCGAGGGCGCGTCTGCGACAATGGGCTGATGCTCACCGACACCCAACGCCAGTTCCGCGACACCCTCCGCCAGTTCTGCGACGAGCGGATCGCCCCCCATGCCGCCGAGGCCGACCGGAACGCCTCCTACCCGTGGGCGTCGTTCGAGGCCTGCCGCGAGCTCGAGCTCCCTGCCCTGGGGATCCCCGAGGCGTACGGGGGGGCGGGAGCCGACCACGTGACCCAGGCGATCATGGTCGAAGAGCTGGCACGGGCGTGCGCCTCGACGTCGGTGACGATGCTCATCTCCAAGCTCGGGATGATCCCGATCATGAACTGGGGCTCCGAGGAACTGAAGCGTCGGTACCTGCCCCGCGTGGCGTCGGGCGAGGCACAGGCCAGCTACTGCCTCTCGGAGGCCGACGCCGGGAGCGACGTGGCGGCCATGCGCTGCCGGGCGCGCCGCGACGGCGACAGCTACATCCTGTCGGGCTCCAAGTACTGGATCACCAACGCCGGCATCTCCGACACCTACACCGTGTTCGCCAAGACCGACCCCGATGCCGGCCACCGCGGTGTCTCGTGCTTCGTGGTGGAGGCCGACTGGGGAGTGAAGGTGACCAAGCACGAGGACAAGATGGGCCTGCGCGGCAGCCCGACGGGCGAGGTGCTCTTCGACGATGTGAGGGTCCCGGCGTCCAACCTGATCGGCGAGGAGGGTCGGGGTTTCCACATCGCCATGCACACCTTGGACCGGAGCCGGCCGACCATCGGCGCACAGGCGGTCGGGATCGCCCAGGGTGCCATCGACGCCGCTGCCGCGTACGTCCGCCAGCGCCAGGCGTTCGGGCAGCCCATCGCCGAGTTCCAGGGGCTCCGCTTCATGCTGGCCGACATGGCCCTGCGCACCGAGGCGGCCAGGTCGCTCGTGTACCGGGCATGCGGTCTCGTCGACAGCGACCCTGCCGGTGAGCTGACCACCATGGGGGCCATGGCCAAGTGCTTCGCCTCGGACACGGCGATGGCGGTGACCACCGACGCCGTCCAGCTCCTGGGCGGGTACGGCTACACGAAGGACTTCCCGGTGGAGCGCTTCATGCGCGATGCGAAGATCACCCAGATCTACGAGGGGACCAACCAGATCCAGCGCGTGGTGATCGCCAAGCAGATCCTGGGAGCGTCGGGCTAGGGACGCACCTCCAGGACGATCTTGCCTCTGGCGCCCCGGGCGTCCATCATCTCGAGCGCTTCACCGGCGCGTTCGAGCGGGAACGTGGCGCCGATCACCGGCGTGAGCGAGCCCGAGGAGAGGAGTGGCAAGAGGTCGTCCCACTGCCGTCGCAAGAAGCCGGGGTGGCGCATCCAGTACGCCCCCCACCCGACGCCGACGACCGAGATGTTGTTCAAGAGGAGCCGGTTGACCTTCACCGTCGGGATCTCTCCTGCGGCGAACCCGACGACCAGGAGCCGTCCGTCGGGGGCCAGGCATCGCAGCGAGTCGGTGAACCGATCGCCGCCGACCGGGTCGACGACGATGTCCACGCCGTGCCCGGCCGTGAGCTCCATCACCGCGTCCTTGAACCCGTCGGCCAGGACGACGTCGTGGGCCCCGACCTCGCGGGCGACGGCCTCTTTGTCCGGGCTCGAGACCACGGCCAGGACCCGGTTGCCGTGGGCCCGGGCGAACTGGATCGTCGCCGTGCCGATCCCGCCGGCCGCTCCGTGCACCAAGAGGACCTCACCGGGACCCATGCGGCCCCGGTGGACCAAGGTGAAGTGGACGGTCAACAAGTTCATCGGGCACCCGGCCGCCTCGGCGAAGCTGAGCGAGCCGGGGATGGGGAAGACCTGGTCGGGCTCTACCGCCACCGTGTCGGCGAAACCTCCGAGACCCGGGAAGGCGGCAACCCTGTCGCCGGGGGAGAAGCCGCTGGCTGCCGGGGCCGAGCGCACCACACCGGCCACCTCGGTCCCCGGCACGAAGGGCAGCTCGGGCTTCACCTGGTACAGACCGCGGGTCTCGAGCAGGTCGGGGAAGGCCAGACCTGCGGCGTGCACGTCGATCAGCACCGACTCGGCGTCGGGCACGGGCTCGGGCAGCTCGGTCACCTGTACGGCACCGGGCCCGTCGAGGGAGGTGATCTGGACAGCTCGCATGACCGACCATCGTGCTCCAACGGGCGGGTCTCCGCCAGCCCGGTGTAGCCTGTAGAACAGGTTCTAGATTGCTGGCGCGAGTGAGAGGATGTCCGAAATGCCCAATCCCGTGATCGTCGAGGCGGTCCGCACGCCTATCGGCAAGCGCAATGGCTGGCTCTCGGGCCTGCGAGCGCCCGAGCTGCTCGGCATCGCCCAAGTGGAGCTGGTGAAACGGGCCGGCATCGACCCGTCGACCGTCGAGCAGGTCGTGGGAGGTTGCGTCACCCAGGCTGGTGAGCAGGCGTTCAATATCTCCCGGATGGCCTGGCTCTCCCAGGGGCTGCCGTTCGAGGTGGCCGCCACGACGGTCGACTGCCAGTGCGGCTCCTCACAGCAGGCGAACCATTTCGTGCACAACCTGGTCGCCGCCGGGGCCATCGACATCGGCATCGCGTGCGGTGTCGAGGCCATGAGCAGGGTTCCTCTCGGGGCCAACGCGGCACACGGCCCTGGCAAGCCCATCCCCGACGACTTCTGCTGGGACTTGCCCGACCAGTTCACGGCCGCCGAGCGCATCGCCGAGAAGTACGGGATCACCCGGGACGACGTCGACTGGCTCGGCCTGGTGTCCCAGCAGAAGGCGGCCGCGGCGGTCGCCGAGGACAGGTTCGCTCGCGAGATCGCACCGGTGGAGGCTCCTATCGTGGGCGCCACCGGCGAGCGCACCGTGGTCGCCCGTGACCAGGGGCTGCGCGAGACGACGGCAGAAGGGCTGGCGGCGCTCACGCCAGTCGTGCCCGGCGGCATGCACCATGCCGGCAACTCCTCGCAGATCTCCGACGGCGCGGCAGCGGTCCTGTGGATGTCCGAGGAGCGGGCGCGGGCCGAGGGCCTGCGGCCGCGGGCCAGGATCGTGGCCCAAGTGCTGGTCGGCTCGGACCCCTACTACCACTTGGACGGCCCGATCGCCGCCACCTCGCGGGTCCTGGCCAAGGCCGGGATGTCCATGGCCGACATCGACCTGTTCGAGGTGAACGAGGCGTTCGCCTCGGTGGTGATGAGCTGGGCCCGGGCGCACGACGCCGACCTCGACAAGCTGAACGTGAACGGCGGGGCCATCGCACTCGGTCACCCGGTGGGCGCGACCGGGAGCCGGCTCATCACGACCATCCTCCACGAGCTGGAGCGGCGGGACGCCACCCTCGGGCTGGTGTCGATGTGCTGCGGGGGCGCGCTTGCCACCGGCACGGTCATCGAGCGCCTGTAGGGTACGCCCGGTGGAATCGACCGAGCACCTCGTCTACGAGCGCCGCGGCATGACGGCGATCGTCACCATGAACCGGCCCGAGGCGAAGAACGCCCTCAGCCTGCCCATGCTCGTCGGGATGGCCGACGCGTGGGCCGAGATCGACGGGAACGACGAGATCCGCTGCGCCATCCTCACCGGCGCCGGCGGCACGTTCTGCGCAGGGATGGACCTGAAAGCCATGGGGGGTCCTGACGCCGAGCGCTACCAGCACCGGATGGCCGAGGACCCCGACCTCCACTGGAAGGCCCTGCTGCGCCACGCGCCTCTCCGCAAGCCCCTCGTCGCAGCCGTCGAGGGGTGGGCGGTGGCCGGGGGGACCGAGATCCTCCAGGCCACCGACATCCGCGTGGCCGGCGCCGGGGCGGTGTTCGGGGTGTTCGAAGCCCGGCGCGGCCTGTTCCCGCTGGGCGGGTCCACCGTGCGCCTGCGCCGGCAGATCCCCTACACCGTGGCGATGGACCTGCTGTTGACGGCGCGCGAGATGCCGGCCGACGAAGCGCTCCGGGTCGGGCTGATCGGCCGGGTCGTCCCCGACGGGACGGCCCTCGACCACGCATTGGAGATCGCCGAGATGATCTGTGCCAACGGGCCTCTGGCCGTCGAGGCGATCAAGCGCTCGGTCAGCGAGACCGAGGGGATGTCCGAACAAGACGGCCTGGCCCGAGAGCTGGAGATCGGGTGGCCGATCTTCGCCACCGACGATGCGCGCGAGGGCCAGAAGGCATTTGCCGAAAAGCGCGTGCCGGAGTTCCACCGGCGATGACCGAGACTGCGGTCCACGGTCCGTCCCGGCAGGTGCGCAGCTCGCCGCGCAACCGGCTCGCCGACCACATCCGGCGGCTGAGCGCGCTCGTGGTGGGCAGGCCCCTCGACGACGAAGCCCTCGAGTCCGCGGCCGACGTGCTCGGCTCGCTCGTCGAGGAGCTGGAGCAGGCGGCGGGACCGGGAAAGGCCCCCCGGGGACAGCCCGACCATCAAGGCCATCCCCAGGACTTCTTCCCCACGAGCCCGGTGATCGGCTACGCCAATCCGCTCGCTCCCCCGGTCGACGTCTGGGCGGTGCGGACCGACGCCGGTGCCTTGGAGCTGCGAGGGCGGGTGCAGTACGGCTACCCCTACGAGGGGCCGCCCACCTGCGTGCACGGCGGGGTGATCGCCGAGCTGTTCGACGAGCTCTTGGGCTCGGTGAACATCCTCATCGGCCGGGCGGGGATGACCGGCACGCTCACGGTCAAGTACCGGCGCCCGACGCCGCTGCTCGCGCCGCTCGACCTTGTCGCCCGCCAGACGGGGACCGAGGGGCGCAAGATCTTCGCCTGGGGCGGCGTCTACCACGAGGGCGTGCTGACCGCCGAGGCCGAGGGTGTGTTCATCGAGGTGGGTCCGGAGAAGATGCTCCAGATCGTCTCGGCCAATGCAGAGGAGGCCACGAGCGAGGTCGTCGACCCCCAGCTCCGCGCTTTCGTCGAGAGCGGGGGCCAGATCCTCGGGGTCGAGGGACCGCCGCCGGTGTGAGCCTGGTCGGTCAGTTCCAGTAGGGGTCGCGCAGCTTGCGCTTGTAGAGCTTGCCGTTCGGGTCACGCGGCAGCTCGGAGACGAAGTCGACGGACTTGGGAGTCTTGAACCGGGCCAGCTTGTCCGCGCAGAAAGAGAGGATGTCCGCGGCGAGCTGCGGGCCGGCCTCGAACCCCGCAGACGGTTCGACGACGGCCTTGACCGACTCCCCCCAGTCCTCGTCGGGGATGCCGAAGACCGCGACGTCCCCGACTGCCGGGTGCATGAGCAGGACGTTCTCGATCTCAGCCGGGTAGATGTTCGCCCCGCCGGAGATGATCATGTCGATCTTGCGGTCCCGCAGGAACAAGTAGCCGTCCTCGTCCAGGTAGCCGACGTCCCCGACCGTGAAGTACTTCCCGATCCGGTTGCTGCGGGTCTTCTCCTCGTCATTGTGGTACTCGAAGTCGCCGGTCTGCATCGCCATGTAGACCGTCCCGATCACTCCCGGCTCGGTGATCTGCTTCCCCTCGTCGTCGAAGATCGCGATCTCCGAGATCGGCCATGCCTTGCCGACCGTCCCGGGCTTCTTCAGCCAGTCCTCGGTGTTGACCACCGTGCCCCCGCCTTCGCTGGCGGCGTAGTACTCGTCGATCACCGGACCCCACCATTCGATCATCTTGTGCTTCACGTCGACCGGGCATGGAGCGGCAGCGTGGATCATGTGCCGCAGCGACGAGAGGTCGTAGCGCCGACGGACCTCGTCGGGCAGTGCGAGCAGCCGGTGGAATTGGGTCGGGACCATGTGGGAGGTGGTGACCCGGCGCTCGTCGATCAGCCTGAGCATCTCCTCTGGTGTCCATTTGTCCATGAGGACCAGCGTGTGCCCGAAGTGGATCGACGCACCGCCGAACCGCAGGACGGCGGTGTGGTAGAGCGGAGACCCCACGATGTGGACGTTGCCGTCTCCGGGGTTGATCCCGAACAGGAAGAGGATGCCGCTGAGACCGAGGGCGGCCTCTTCGGGCGAGGCGCCCGAGAGCGGGCGAAAGACCCCTTTGGGGTTGCCGGTCGTCCCGGAGGTGTAGTTCATCACGTCGCCGATGGTGCGGTGCTCGGGCAGGGTTCCGGGCTGGGACTGGCGGGCCCGCTCGTAGGAGGAGAAGCCGACGATCTCCCCGACCGCCAGGCACGCGGTCCCCGGGATCTCGGCCTGGTCGGCGGCGTCGAGGCAGGCGTCGGCGAAGCGTTCGTGGGCCACGAATACCTTGGCCTCGGAGTCCGACAGGATGTAGGCGATCTCCGGGGCCACGAGGTGGTGGTTGATCGGCACGAGGTACCACCCGGCCTGGAGACAGGCCAGGTAGAGCTCGATCGCCTCCGTGCAGTTCGGGAGCACCGTGGCGACGGTGTCGCCGGGCTGCAGCCCGAGGCCGCGCAGCGCGTGGACGACCTGGTTGGCGCGCCCCAACAGCGTGCCGGCCGAGAGCTCCTCGCCCTCGGGGGTGACCAGTGCCAGATGGTCGGGGTCCTCCTGGGCCAGCGCCCAGAAACCGAGATCGCCCACGTCGGGCCTCCTGTGTGCTCGTCGGATGCGGGGTGGCGGGGGTCGCCGTGGACAAGCTAGAACATGTTCTAGCAGAGCGTCAACAGGGCAAGGAGGGTCGGGTGAGCGGATTTCTGGACGGCAAGGTGGTGGCGGTGACCGGCGGCGGCGGGGGCATCGGCCGGGCGGTGTCGCTGGCGGTGGCCGCAGAAGGCGGCCGGGTGCTGGTCGCCGACTACGGCGTGGACATGGCCGGGGGAGACCCGACGAGCGAGGTGGCCGAGCAGGTGGTGGCCGAGATCGCAGCAGGCGGCGGAGAGGCGGTGGCAGTTGCCGACGACATCTCGACCATGGCTGCCGGGGAACGGCTGGTGGCGACGGCCCTGGAGCGCTTCGGTCGGATCGACGGGGTCGTGGCGGTGGCCGGCATCCTGCGCGAGCGGATGCTCTTCAACATGAGCGAGGAGGAGTGGGACGCCGTGATCGCCACCCACCTCAAAGGCCATTTCACGGTCTTTCGCGCCGCGGCTGCGGTGATGCGCAAGCAGGAGGGGGGTGGGGCGCTCGTCGGGTTCACCTCGGGCGCCTTCGCCGGCAGCGTGGCTCAGGCCAACTACGCGGCCGCCAAAGGCGGCATCGTCTCGTTGGTGCGTTCGGCTGCGGCCGGCCTGCACCGGTACGGCATCACCGCCAACGCGATCGCCCCGGTCGCACGCACCCGGATGTCGGCCAACGTGCCCATGGAGCTGGCCGAGATGGGCGACCCCGAGGACGTGGCGCCGATGGTCGTCTACCTGCTCTCCGATCGGGCCCGGCATGTGACCGGACAGGTGTACACGGTCGTCGGACCCAAGATCGCCGTGTGGAACCAGCCCGAGGAGGTGCGTGCGGTCTACGCCGAGGGACGATGGACGCCTGAGGGCATCGCCGCCCGGCTGGACTCGACGGTGGGGCAGGAGCGCATGGCCCTCATCGCCAAGCTCGACGAGTACAGGGCGGCCGCCGCCTCGGGCGAGAAGCCCAACGCCTGAGTCAACCCGAGAGGCCGCTCCCGGCGGTCATCGCCCGCAACGCGGACACCTGCGCCGAGTTGCCGATGACCACGAGCACGTCGCCGGACTCGATCCTCGTCTCGGGGGAGGGGTTCGTCCGGAATTCCTCGCCCGGATGCCGGAGACCGAGGACAAGGGCACCCGTCGAGGCGTGGACTCGCGCGTCTTGCAGGGTCCGACCGGCCAGCGGCGAGGTCTCGGGCACGTCGATCTGCTCGAGGCGGAATTCGAGGCTGCCGTCGTGCATCACCACGTCCAGGAAATCGGCGACGTCCGGCTGGACCGCGAGCGCCGCCATGCGGGTGCCGCCGAGATCCTGGGGGTTCACCACCCGGTCGGCGCCGGCTTGGAGCAACTTGGGAACGGCCGACTCCGAGGCCGTCCGGGCCACGATGAACAGGTTCGGGCACATGGAGCGCGCGGTCAAGGTCACGTAGAGATTGTCGGCGTCGGCATTGAGGGCGGTCACGAGCGCGCGAGCCCGGTCGATGCCGGCGGCACGCAGGACGTCCTCGTCGGTTGCGTCACCGCACAGGGCGAGACCCCCGACCGTCGCGATCCGATCGGGCATGGAGTCGATGACGACCACTTCCATGTCGGTGGACCGCACGTAGCGGGAGATGGATCGTCCCACCCGTCCCCAGCCGCACAGGATCAGGTGGTCCCGCAGTTCGGCAATCTGGCGTTCCATGGTCCTCCTCTTGAATGCATCGGTCAGGTGCCCCTCGACCAGGGTCTCGACGAGGACGCTGAACGTGTAGCCGGCCATGCCCACCCCCGCCAGGATGAGCACGATCGTGAAGACCTTCTCCCCCGAGCCGAACCGGTGGACCTCGCCGAAGCCGACCGTGGTGACGGTGATCACCGTCTGGTACACGGCATCGAGCAGCGAGAACCCGAACGCCATGTAGCCGACGGTCCCCCCGACGAGCACTGCCAGCAGACCGGCCAGGCCGGTGCTGAGCCTCCTCAGGGGGCGGAAACGGTCGGAGCTCACGAGGTTCGGGCGAGAAGCCGAGCGCGTGGCTACACCACCGTGTCGGCACCCACGCCGCTGGTGCCGGCCGCAGCGCCGCCGCCGTCGGTGGCTGCAAGGGCGCTCTCGTCCCCACCGGTGACTCCCTCGCCCGGCCGACCGCCCGGCGCCCCGGCCGCGAGCCAGGTCCGCCAGTGGCGCCAGGCGGCGACGAGCACGACGATCCCGCCGGCGAAGAGCACCACGCCTGCCAGCTGCACCAGCTCGGACCCGAGGTGCCCGGGGTACGAGAGCCAGAGGCGCTGGTCCATCGTGCGTTCGATGCCCCAGAGCACCATGCCGGCTCCGATCACAACCCCGCAGGGGTACCCGGCCCGCGGCGCCCCGTCGGGCCATCGGTCGAGGCGCCGCTCGATCCACAAGAGCACGAGGAAGATCGAGCAGTCCTCGATCGACTGGATGATCGGCACCGGGATGCGCCTGCCCACCTGTGTGGCGTAGTACATCCCGAACCACTGGTGGGTCGGGTGGCCGCCGCCGGCCACCATGAGCTGGGGACCGAGCAGGCGGCCCATGGACCAAGCCGCTGCCAGAACCGGGGCCACGAGGTCGAGCGCCCGCGGCGTCGACAGCTCCGGGCAGCGCTTTCGGGCGTAAATGATCCCGGTCGGGACGGCGAGGATGAGCCCGCCGAAGGACGAGAGCCCGCCGTGCCAGATGGCGAGGACCTGGGCAGGCTCCTTCACGTAGTAGCCGAGGTTGGCCAGGACATGGGCAGCTCGGGCGCCGACGATCGCCGCGCCGATGACCCAGAGGAACATCGGCACCAGCCAGTCGGTCCGGTAGCCTCGCTTGGTCAGCCGCCGGTCGAAGTACCGGTAGGCGAACCAGAAGGTGATGGCCAGGCCGATCCCGTAGGTGTGGACCTCGAGGGGGCCGATGTGGAAGGCGACGGGGATCGGTCTCATGGGGCCTCCCCAGTATGGCCGAACGGGGTCAGGGACGCCCGGCGCCGGCGAACCAGCCCGATGTGAGCTGCACACCGGTGATCGAGACCACCTGGCCTGTGTCGGGCGCCTGGATCATCTCGCCGCCTCCGATGTACATCGCCACGTGCGTGCTGCCCCCGGGTCCGTAGAACAGCAGATCGCCAGGTTGGAGATCTGTCACCGGCACCGGCGTGCTGTCGGCCATCTGGGCGCCCGAGTAGTGCGGGAGGGGCACGCCGGCCTGCCCCCAGGCCCATGCGGTGAGCCCCGAGCAGTCGAACCCGGGGTCGGGGGTGCCCTTGGGTGTCTCGGCCGCCCAGCGGTAGGGGACGCCCAACTGGCTCTCCGCGGCAGCCACTGCCGCTGCGCCGGCCCCGCCGGCAGAGGGGGGTCGTGGGGGAGGCTGGGTCGCTGCCTGCTGCTGGCGAGCGGCTGCCTGCTGGCGGGCTGCTGCCTGCTGGGCCGCGAGGATCCGGGCCTGGGCGGCCGCCTGGGCAGCCGCGGCCGCCTGGGCCTGCTGTTGCTTGATGAGTGCTGTGATCTGGCTGTCCACTTGAGCCAGGGCCGCTTGCTGCTGCGCTTGGACCCCTTTGTAGCGCTGCACGTCGCTCTCCGCGGCGGCGACCGTCTGCGCCGCCTGGGCGTCTTCGGAGCGCAGCGTCGCCTCCTGGGCAGCGAGCTGGTTCTCCGAGGTGTGGAGATCGGCGATCGCCGTCCCGAGGTTGCCCTCGGCTATCTCCGAGTACTCACGGGCGTCTTGGACCGACGATTGGTTGCCCGAGAACAGAGGGTTGTCGGTCGCCGCGGACCCACCGGTCACGTAGGCATCGATCGCCGCCTTCCGGAGGACGCCTTGGTCATTCGAGACCGTCTCCCGGGCTTGCGCCACGTCGCCTTCGGTCGCCGCGATCTGCTGGTCGATGGTGGCCTTCTTGGCCTGGTCGGCCAAGTACTGCTGGTCGAGCGCTGTGATCTCGTGGCCGGTCGAGGTGATCTCCTGCTCGATCCGGGCAGCCTGGGCCTTCGCTGTGGCGAGGGAGGTGGCGCCCGTCGGCGGGGGCGCGGCGGCGAGCACCAACCCTACGCAAGCGGCGCAGAGGGCCAGTGCCGACGCACGGCGGATCTTGGCGTCACGCACAATGCCCGGTATTGTCGCCCGCGGCGAGGGGCCAGTGCAACTACCGCAACGGGTCCGAGGTCGCCATGCCCACCACCGGGGCGTTCAAGTGCTGGCCGCCCATCGACCCGTAGAA
Organism: Actinomycetes bacterium; assembly: GCA_021799915.1. The sequence continues at coordinate 1,522 of JAJYZN010000032.1, read as the reverse complement.
CTGGGCCGAACCGAAGGCGAAGATCCCGCCGTCCGCTGCCACCTCCCAGTAGCCGCCTCCGGCCGGGACCGCGTCCATGGCGACCACCGGAGCGTTGAGCGCCTGGCCTCCCATCGACCCGTAGAACCCTGCGTCGCCGAAGGCGAAGATCCCGCCGTCCGCTGCCACCTCCCAGTAGCCACCGCCATGAGGGGTGACGACCCCGACCATGGACGATCGGAGGGCCTGACCACCCATCGAGCCCCTGTAGCGAGCCTCGCCGAAGGGGAAGATCCCCCCGTCCGCTGCCACTTCCCAGTAGCCCTTTCCGTTCGGGAACGCTGCCATGCCGACGATCGGGGAGCCGAGGGGCTGGCCGCCCATCGACCCGTAGAACCGCGCGGAACCGAAGGCGAAGATCCCCCCGTCGGCCGCGACCTCCCAGTAGCCCTTGCCTGTGGGGGTCGCCGCCATGCCCACCACCGGGGCGTTCAAGCGCTGGCCGCCCATCGACCCGTAGAACGCTGCGTCGCCGAAGGCGAAGATCCCGCCGTCCGCTGCCACCTCCCAGTAGCCACCGCGGTCTGGGGTCGCCGCCATGCCCACCACCGGTGCGTTCAAGTGCTGGCCGCCCATCGACCCGTAGAACTGGGCCGAGCCGAAGGAGAAGATCCCCCCGTCGGCCGCGACCTCCCAGTAACCGGCGGTCGTGATGTCGGTCACCGACAGCGGGTAGCGGTGGTACGGCGGCGCCGGGGGTGTGATCGTCTTCGAGGATGTCGTGGGTGTGGCCACTTTCTTCGCTGTGGTGAACGAGGGTGTGGTCGGGTAGGTGGCGAGGGTCACCGGAAAGTCCGAGATGACGTCAACGACGGTCACGTTGACGTCCAGGTCGGTCTCGGTCACCACCGGGGTGACGCTCGAGCCGTCGGGCCCGCTGGCCGTGAACTGTGCCACGAGGGTGGGCATGGTCAGCGGCGATCCCCCGGCCACGTGCACTGTCGGTGTGAGCTGCTCTTCGAGGTAGGGAGTCGTGGTCGCGGTCGGGAATGTGGACGAGGGCTTGGTGGCGGTGCAGCCCTTCGTTGTGCCCGCTGTGCCGAAAGCGGTGCAGTACGTGACCGCGGCCTTGCCGGCGGTGGCGGCTGTGCCCCCGACGAGATGGGCGCTCCCTGGAACGTAGGTGGCGTTTGCCGGGACCGGCAGGATGGCCGTGGCCGAGCTCACGTAGTTGATTGTCGCTTTGAAGGCTGTGAGGGCAAGGGTGGACGGCACGACCTGGCCGGCTTGGGCGACCGACATCGTGAACGTGGCGCCGGGCAGCACCGTGGCGGGCGCCTGGGCCCCGTAGTAGAACACGCGGTGCGAGTACCCGCCGAGGATGGGCACCTTGTACGCGTCGTTCACAGCATGGGCCGGACCGAACGTGACGCTGGCCATGCGGCAGTTGGTCGCCGGCGCCGTGCAGATTGAGAACCCCACCACTTGGTCCCCCGACGTCGCGGCTGCAGGGGTGTAGGTGAGGGTGCCGTCGGTCGTATCG
>JAJYZN010000203.1 GCA_021799915.1 Actinomycetes bacterium | reverse complement strand
CGCATTGCCGTCGTGAACCACGGTGAGATCCAACAGGTCTCGCCGCCCCAGGATGCCTACGACCGGCCGGCCAACACTTTCGTCGCCGGTTTCCTGGGAAGTCCTGGCATGAACCTGCTCCCTGCGGCGCTCGGCGAACAGGGGCCCGATGCCGGGGTCCCTTCGCTGGTCGTGTCGGGTGGGACCATCCCGCTCACCCCCGAACTGGGCGCCGTGGCCCGGACTGCGGCCCGCTTCAAGGCGGGCGTGCGCCCCGAGTCCCTGTCCGTGGACCCGGACGGATCATTGGAGGCCTCGGTGGTCATCGTCGAGGCCCTGGGCGCGGAGGCTCTCGTCATATGCGAATTGCCCGACCACACCCAGGTCGTGGTCCGCCAGGATGCCGACCGGCACCGTCCGGGGATCGGAGAGACGTTGCGGATCCGGGTGGACCCGGTCGGGGTGCACCTCTTCGATGCCGAGACCGGCCTGCGGATCGAGGACCGGTGATGGCCCCGGCCGAGGTCGGCTCCCGGCGTGTTGCCCGTCGCAGTCGCCGGCTCCGCGAGGCGGGCCTCGGCTACCTCCTGGTCCTTCCGGCACTGAGCGTGTTCGGCGTGTTCGTCTTCTATCCGTTCTTCCGGAACTTCAAGCTGGCTCTCTACCAGTCACCGCCCTACCCTGGCCTTCCGAGCCACTACGTCGGGCTCCACCAGGTGGGCCAAGTGCTCACTTCGAGCAACTTCCTCCAGAGCTTGGTGACCACCTTCTTGTTCGTGGTCTTGGTGGTGCCGGCTGGACTCCTCGTCGGCCTCTTCTTGGCCGTAGTGGCCCACCGCAAGCTCCGTGGCATCGCCGCCTACCGGGTCATCTTCTCTTCCACGGTCGTGACCTCGGTGGCTGTCTCGGCCCTGGTCTTCTACTCTCTGATGAACCCGGTCGTGGGGCTACTGCCCTGGCTGGGGATCAGCCCACACCCGCCGGTGCTCGAGAGCACGACCTGGGCACTCCCGGCCGTGGCCATCATGGCCGTCTGGCAGTTCATCGGACTGTCGTTCATCATCATGTCGGCCGGACTCCAGTCCATCTCCGAGGAGGTTCTCGAGGCAGCCCGTGTCGACGGCGCGTCGAACTGGACCGTGTTCTGGCGCGTCACCGTGCCACTGCTCTCCCCCACCCTTTTCTTCGGGGTCGTCGTGGCGACGATCTATGCGTTCCAGACCTTCGGTCAGATCGACATCCTGATCGGTTACCAGAACGCCGCCTACGAGCATGTGAACGTCCTCGTCTACAACATCTACACCACGTTGGTCTACGGAGAGAACTCCGGACGGGCGGCAGTGATGTCCATCGCCCTCTTCCTCATCACGTTGGTCCTGACCCTTCTCCAACTCCGGTTCATCGAGAGGCGGGTCCAATATGCCCGTTGACGCGCCCAGCGTGCCGAATGGAGCTCCCCGGACCCGCCCTGATCGGAAGTCCGCTCACCCGAGACGTCGGCGTGTCGTGCGCCAGGTGATCCGCTACACCCTCCTCACGGTGGGGGCGATCATCGTCCTGTTCCCCATCTACATGACGGTGGTGAACTCACTGCTCGCGCCCAATCTTCTGGACCGCCAGCCGCCACTCCTGTTCCCGGTCCATCCTCAATGGCACACCTACGCCACGGCGTGGAGCCAAGGACATCTCGGCCTGTATCTCCGCAATTCCATCATCCAGACCCTCATCATCGTCGCTGGCCAGGTGGTCACCGCCGTCCTGGCGGCGTACGCCTTCGCCTTCCTGCGCTTTCCCTTCCGCCGGACCTTGTTCGTGGTGTTCCTCTCGACTCTCATGATCCCCTTCGAGGTCACCATGATCACGAACCTCAACACCGTGAACAGCCTGGGGTGGTACAACACGTTCCAGGGCCTGACGGTCCCCTTCCTCGCCACCGGGTTCGGCACCTTCCTGCTCCGCCAGGCCTTCCTCCAGATCCCGCGGGATCTCGAGGAAGCCGCCGCCCTTGACGGCTACGGGCACTGGCGATTCCTCCTCCGCGTGGCTCTCCCGCTCGCCCGCCCCACGGTGGCCGCCCTGGCCATCTTCTCCTTCCTCGGATCGTGGAACCAGTACCTGTGGCCCTTGCTCGTGACCGGGGACAACAACAACATCCGGACCGTCCAGATTGGACTGAAGGCCCTACAGGGCAACCAGCTCCAGGATCTCAACGTGACCTTGGCCGGAGCGATCATCGCCGTGGTGCCGTTGTTCGTGCTGCTCGTGGTCTTCCAGAAGCAGCTGGTCAGGAGCCTGACCGCTGGTGCTGTCAAGTAGCCGACCTTCGATGCCGTCGCGCCCGTATGCTTGCGTTATGAAGACTCGCACGACTCCTTTTGACGGTGGAACCCAGTCCGGGAGCACAGGTCGGCTCCCGAGGTCGACGTCACGTCGGAGACACGTGCGGACCGGGGCGCTGGCCCTGGGTGTCTCGGCGCTGGCCCTGGTGCTGGCTGCCTGCGGGAGCAGTGCGACCAGCTCGTCGTCGAGCTCCTCGAGCTCGCAGGCCTTGGCAAGCTCGTGCCCGCTGTCGGCGCTGGCCAAGGCCGGCAAAACGGTGAACATCGACTTCTGGGAGGCCATGAACCAGGCGAACGGCGCGACCTTGCAGAAGCTCACCACACAGTTCAATTCCTCTCAGCCCAAGGTCCACGTCACCCTGGTCGACGAGAACAGCTACACAACAATCTGGCAGAAGTACGTCGCCGGTCTGAGCAGCGGGCAAGTACCCGATCTGGCCCAGCTCACACAGACCGACCTCCAGTCGGCGATCGACACCAGGTCGTTCCTTCCGGCCCAGTCCTGTATCACCGCTGCCCACTACTCCACTTCGGACTACGTCCCGAGGGCGCTCTCGTACTACCGGGTCGACGGTGTCCAAGAGGCGCTCCCCTTCGCCGTCTCCAACCCGGTGGTGTACTACAACAAGCAGTCGTTCGTGGCCGCTGGCCTCAACCCGAACGCCCCTCCGGCCACACTCTCCCAGTACCTGAGTGACGCGGCCGCTCTGAAGGCCCACGGCAGCGGCACCGCGCTGGTGCTCGACTCATGGCACCTCGAGACGTGGCTGTCGACGGCGAACCAGCTCTTCGTGAACAACGGGAACGGGAGGACCGCTCGAGCCACCAAGGCGGTGTTCGACACGCCGACGGCGAAGCAGATCTGGACCGACCTCGACCAGCTGGTGCGGTCGGGCGACGCGGCGACCAATCCCTCCAGTGGACCCGATGCCTTCGACAACCTCCTGGGAATGGGCACCGGGCAGTACGGCATGACCATCGACTCGTCCGCTGACTTGGGCACCATCACCGAGCTGTTGAGCTCGCATCCGAACGTCACCCTCGGCGTCGGGCCTTTCCCGGTGCTCAGCACGAAGCTCCGGGGCGGGGTGGAGCCAGGCGGCTCGGCCATCTACATCTCGAACAAGGTACCAGCAGCACAGCAGGCGGCAGCATGGGAGTACGAGACCTTTCTCGACAGCCCGTCCAGCCAGGCGACGTGGGCCGCGGGCACCGGCTACATCCCGGTGCGGAAGTCCTCGGTCCAGACCTCGACCATCCAGAGCCTCTGGGCCACGCACCCGGGCTTCAAGGTGGCCTACACGCAGCTGGTCGACGGTCCTACCACGCTGGCCACTACCGGCGCGGTGCTCGGACCCTACGCCGCGGCAAGGACCGACGTGATCGACGCCGAAGAGAGCATGTACCAGCAGGGAGTGTCGCCGTCGACAGCGCTCAAGACCGCGTTGGCGAAAGTGAACGCCACAATCACCTCGTACAACCAGCGGGTCGGGACATCCTGAGCGCAAGCGACACATTTGGATTGAAAGGGCGGACATGACTTTTCCTCGCTCGGCACTGCGTGGGCGCCGTTTGGTGACCGCGATCGCCATCGCCGGTCTGGCCGGTTCTCCACTGGCGGCCGTCTTGAGCGCGCCGGGCACTGCCGGGGCGGCCAGTGCCCCCGGACCCAATGCCGTCGTGGCCTTCGGTTCGGCGTCCGGGGTTTCGGGTGCCGGGGACGTGAGCGGCATGCCCGGGCCGAATGTCTCCATCGCCGCAACCCCCGACGGGAACGGCTACTGGGTTGCCGCGGCCGACGGTGGGGTGTTCAGCTACGGCGATGCCCGGTTCTTCGGCTCTATGGGTGGGCACCCCCTGAACGAGCCGGTCGTCGGCATGGCGGCCATGCCCACAGGCGGTGGCTACTGGGAGGTGGCCGCCGAC
>JAJYZN010000202.1 GCA_021799915.1 Actinomycetes bacterium | reverse complement strand
AAGGCGGCTGCGGACGGACCGGCATTCATCACCGATCGCGGCAAGCCCGCCCACGTGTTGCTCACCTTCGCGGCCTACCAAGGGCTCTTGGGGGTCGACCTGCTGGATCGGCTCGCCGAACCGGCAGGTGTCGAAGACGTCGAGTTGGCAGTGGAGCCCTCCCGAGAGTTGCCCCAGGCGGCTGCCTTCGCTTGATGTACCTCCTCGACACCAACGTGGTGTCGGAGCTCCGCAAGGTCCGCGCCGGCAAGGCGCACCCCGGCGTAGCGGAGTGGGCGATATCGACGCCCGCTGCGCAGATGCTCGTCTCTGCTCTCACCCTCCACGAGCTCGAGCACGGTGTGCTGCTGGCCGAACGCTCCGACCCCCGCAAGGGCGCCCTGCTTCGCACCTGGCTGGATACGAGCGTCGCGCCGGCGTTCGCCGATCGGGTGCTACCGATCGATGAGGCAGTTACCCGTCGGGCGGCCCGACTGCACGTGCCCGACCCAGCACCGTTTCGCGACTCCCTGATCGCAGCGACGGCTTTGGAGCATCACCTCACCGTCGTCACCCGCAACACCAGGGATTTCGAGCGGTTCGCAGACCTCGACATCCTCAACCCCTGGTCCTGAAGCTCCCCTCAGCCCGAGGGCGCGGCGCCCGAGGTGCCGTTGCGCTCTGCGACCAGGGTGGTTCAGATTGCTCAGGTGACCGCGGTATCACGCCGCGGCCCTTTTGGAGCTTCTCGCCGCACCGGCGCGCGGTTTCGGATCACACGTCGCGGGGATCGACGGACACCCGCAAGCGCCCGGCCGGACGCGGCGTCCGCGCCAGGTGGTCGCAGAGCGCTCGATGGTCGGCCCCGCGCACCAGCCACCGCTCGGGGCCCAGCGAGACGACCGAGACCCCCTTGGCTGCCGGAACCTCTCGGCCGCTGCTTGCAGCCAGCGCCGCCGCGTACTCGTCGGCCGCCGGACCGGACACCATGGCGACGGCGCAGAAGGGCGGGAGGGAGAGCTGCCGACGGAGCGCCAGCTCGGAGGCGGCGAGTGAACCGGGATCGGCGCGCACGGCAGCAGTGATGACCGGGTGGTCGGGAATCCTCGTCTGCACGAGCACCGATCCCGATCCGCGCTGCCCTCGCCCGCCCACCATCCGTCCGGCCCTCACCACGAGCGCGATCGCGTCCTCGCTCGCAGACAGGCGGGTGGCCAGGAGGTGCTGGTCGAATTCCAAGAAGATCACGGCAGCCGCGTTCCGGACCCGGTGTAACGCCGCCTCGGTGCCCACAACCGCCGGAGTCTCGGGCTCCTGGCAGTCGTTGCCGTCGGGCGTGGCGCCGGAGATCTCGCTCACCGGCACACCGAGGAGGGCCTCGAGCTCTTCTCTCACACGCGAGACGCCCGGCCGCAGGGTCTTGAAGCGCTGCGCTCCACAGACCGCGCACACGACCGGGCGCGTCGCCGCGCACCTCGCGCAGGTGAGGATGTCGTCGTGCGGCTCGGCGCTGCCTGCGGCATCACTACTGCTCGGGTCGGCGCCGGCACGGGACTCCACCGGCCGTCCGCAGTCGGTGCAGCGAGCCAGCTCCCCACACGCCGCGCATGCCAAGAGGCGGGCTCGGCCGCGCCGATTCAGGACGCACACCACTGGTCCCCGATCCAGGGCGATCGATCGCCGAACCAGTGCCACCATTGCCTCGGAGAAGAGCCCGGTGCGAGGATCGTCGGCCCTGCGGTCGACGACCACGACGGCGGGCCAGCCTCCTCGCTCGGCAGAGCGGTCGACGTTGGAGAGGGGAAAGCGATGGATCAATTCGGCCGTCGGGCACGGCGACACGAGCATGCACGGCGTGGCGTCACGGCGTGCCCGCTCGGCGGCGACTTCCCAGGCGAGCGCCGTCGGCGCACGTTCCTCTTGATACGCCTCGTCGTGCGCGTCGAGGACCACCACGCTGGCCAGCCGTGGCATCGGCGCCCAGGCCGCAGAGCGTGCACCGACGACGACGGGCCAGCCGGCCGCGGCCTCGCTCCAGTCGGCGGCGACCTGTACTCCTCGTCGCTCGAGGCGCCCGGCCAGCCGGACGGCCCACCCCCGGCTCGGGACCATGACCAGCACGCTGCCCTCCGCCCGTCTTTCCCGGACTTCGGCGATGGCGTCGATGACGAGAGGCAACGGGTCCTCCGCCGGAGCGAGTCGCACCAAAAAGGCCCCCCGACGAGCGCCCTCCTGCACGGAACGGCCGGTGGCCTGCCGCTCGAGGGCCGGGAGAGGCGCGGGCTCCGGCAGGGGTCGCAGCTCCGCGACTCGGGACTTGGGAGAGGCCGCCCGCAGGAAGGTCGCCACCGGTCCGGCCCACCGCCACGCGGCCCACTCGGCCACATCGACGAGCGAGGGAGGCGGTCCGATACCGAGCACCGAGTCGATCGGCTGCAGCGCGACCCCTGCGGGCGGGTCGACCGCCACGCCGCACACCCACGCTCGCACCCGGCGGCCGGCCAGCCGGACACGGACCGGCGTCCCGATCCTCACCACGCTCCGCCAGCGCTCCGGCACCGTGTAGTCGAAGCGCTTGGCCAACCCGACGACATCTGGGACCACTCGGACGACGTCGGTCGCCAGAGCCCGGGACGAGGCTCCCTGGGGGGCCGGGGGACCTTGTGGCCCCGGACCGGCTGCTCGCCTGCCCTCGCCCCCGTCGTCCCCGCGTCGCAGGTCGTTCCGGCTCAGAGCCCCCACGCCTGGCGCAGCTCGTCCACCCTCGGCGTCGCCTCCCACGTGAACTCCTTGTAGTTGCGCCCGAAGTGCCCGTAGGCAGCCGTGCGCCGGTACACCGGCCGGCGCAGGTCCAAGTCGCGGATGATGGCGGCCGGCCGCAGGTCGAACACCTCTTGCACCGTGGCGGCGATCCGCTCGGGGTCGACACGCTCGGTGCCGAACGTCTCGACCATGAGCGACACCGGCTGGGCGACGCCGATGGCGTACGCCACCTGGACCTCGCAGCGCCGTGCGGCACCGGCGGCCACGACGTGCTTGGCCAGCCAGCGGGCGGCGTAGGCAGCCGACCGGTCGACTTTGGACGGGTCCTTGCCGGAGAACGCCCCTCCCCCGTGACGCGCCATGCCCCCGTAGGTGTCCACGATGATCTTGCGACCGGTCAACCCGGTGTCGGCGTGGGGACCGCCGAGCTCGAACTGCCCGGTGGGATTGGCCAGGATCCGCATTGAGGAAGTGTCGAGGTCGGTCGGCAGCAGGGGGCCGATCACGTGCTCGCGCAAGTCGGGCAGCAGGAGCGTCTCGAGGTCGATCCCGGGCTGGTGCTGGGTCGAGATGAGCACGGTGTCGATCGAGACCGGGGCACCGTCCTCGTAGACCACGCTGACCTGCGTCTTGCCGTCGGGACGCAGGTAGGGCAGCACGCCGACCCGGCGGACCTGTGCGAGGCGCTGCGCGAGACGGTGCGCCAGCCAGATCGGCAACGGCATGAGGTCCGGGGTCTCGTCGCACGCGTAGCCGAACATCATCCCCTGGTCTCCCGCCCCCTGGGCGTTCAAGCGGTCCTCGCCTCCGCTGCCGGTCCGCAACTCGAACGCCGAGTCGACACCTTGGGCGATGTCGGGCGACTGCTCGTCCAGCGCCACCATCACACCGCAGGTCTTGCCGTTGAACCCGTAGGCGTCGTTGTCGTAGCCGATCTCGCAGACCACTCTCCGCACGATCGAGGGTATGTCGACGTAGGTCGTCGTGCTGATCTCGCCGGCCACCACCACCAAGCCGGTGGTGAGCAACGTCTCGCACGCCACCCGGCAGAGCGGATCATGTTCGATCAACGCGTCGAGGACCGCGTCGGAGATCTGGTCCGCCATCTTGTCGGGGTGGCCCTCGGTCACCGACTCGGAAGTGAAAGTGGTTCTCATTGCTCGGTCCTCTCGTGGTCACCCATGGTCTGCAATCTCCTCACCACCGCGTCGAGCACGGCGTCGGCCACGTGGTCCTTGGTGCTGAGCGGGACGTCGACCTCCCCTCCGTCGCGATCGATGATGGTCACCGCGTTGGTGTCGTGGTCAAAGCCGGCCCCAGGGGCCGTCACGTCGTTCACCACCAGCAGGTCGGCCCCTTTTCGGGCAAGCTTCGTCCTCCCTCGTGCCAGTGCGTCACCGGTCTCGGCGGCGAACCCGACAAGCACTTGCCCGGGCTGCCTCGCGGCGCAGAGTGCAGCGAGGATGTCGGGGGTCGGTTCGAGGACGACGTCGGGGACACCGTCTTCTTTGGTGAGCTTCCTGTCGGCTCTCACTTTCGGAC
>JAJYZN010000031.1 GCA_021799915.1 Actinomycetes bacterium | reverse complement strand
TACGGCCCGCCGGGAGGGTACGGCCCGCCGGGGACGGGGATGGCCTCGGGGCTGGCCAACTACGGCGCTCGCCTCGGGGGGTGGCTCATCGACTGGGTCATCCTTGCCGTCGTCGGCCTCATCATCAGTGCAGGGCTGAGCGCGGCGAAGGTGGCCGAGGTGAACTTTCACATCAACTCCACCGCCACAGGAGTCTCGACGTCCCACGTCGAGACCTTCTCGGCCCTCAGCCCTGTCATCGGGGTCATCATCATCCTCCTCTACGGGGCGCTCTTCTGCGGCTCGGAACGAGGGCAGACCATCGGGATGATGGTGGTCGGCGCGCGGGCCGTGGACATGGACACCGGGGCATCCATAGGGTTCGGGAGGGCGCTCGGCCGGGCAGCGTTCGAGTACCTCATGTTCATCCTGCTGGTCCTCCCCTGGGTGCTGGACATGCTCTTCCCTGCCTGGGACCCTCGGCGGCAGACGCTTCACGACAAGGTCACCCGGACGGTCGTCGTCCACGTCTGAGCGGTTCCAGACCTCCTCGGCCGTGGCCATTTGCTCGCGAGCGCCCGCCATTGCCGCGCGCTATGGTCTGAACCACACGGCTGTAACTTCTCCACAGGCTGTGGAAAGGCCGTGGGTGAAAGCCCGGAGGAGGGGCGAAGGCAGTTGGCAACCCGGTCGTTCACGCACCTGCACACCCACACGGAATTCTCCATGCTCGACGGCGCGGCCCGTATCGGCGACATGGTGGCCGCGGCTGCGAGGGATGGGCAGACGGCGCTGGGTATCACCGACCACGGCAACATGTACGGGGTCTTGGACTTCTACAAGGCGTGCCGGGCCGAAGGGCTCAACCCCGTCATCGGGACGGAGGCCTACATGGCCGGCGAGTCCCGGCACGAGCGTCCGGTACGGCGGGGCCGCGTGGACGACACCGGAGGAGATGTCGAAGGCGGCCAGAAGCTCTACTACCACCTGACCCTCCTGGCCGAGAGCACCGAGGGCTATCGCAATCTCATGAAGCTCTCCTCGGCCGCCTACCTCGAGGGCTACTACTACAAACCGCGCGTCGACTGGGAACTTCTCGAACGGCACCACGAGGGACTGATCGCCACGACCGGGTGCCTCGGCGGGGTCGTCCTCCAAGCCCTCCTGGCCGGAGACGAGCGGGAAGCCGAACGCCGGGCCGTCCGCCTTCAGGAGATCTTCGGGCGCGACAACTTGTTCGTCGAGCTCCAAGACCACGGGATCGCGGACCAGCGTCGGACCAACCCCCAGCTCGTCGCCATCGCCAAGCGGATCGGAGCACCGCTTCTCGCGACCAACGACAGCCACTACACCCACCGAGACGACGCGGTGGCCCACGACGCGCTGCTGTGCGTGCAGACGGGCGCCACCCTCAGTGACGCCAATCGGTTCCGCTTCGAGGGGACCGAGCATTACCTGAAGTCGGCGGCTGAGATGCGGGACCTCTTTTCGGACTTGCCCGATGCGTGCGACAACACCCTGCTCATCGCCGAGCGGGCCCACGTCGAGATCGAGCTGGGCAAGCCGAGCCTTCCGCAGTTTCCCGTGCCCGACGAGTTCGCCGGTGACTGCTACGAGGATCGGGCGATGGCCTACCTGCGCCATCTGACCATGGAGGGCGCACGCGAACGCTACGGCAACGCGCTTCCGGACAACGTGCGTGAGCGACTGGACTACGAGCTCGGCGTGATCGGCGACATGGGGTTCGCCGCCTACTTCCTCGTGGTGTGGGACCTCATCAGGTTCGCCCGCGAGTCGAGGATCCGGGTGGGACCGGGTCGGGGATCGGCGGCTGGGTGCTGCGTGGCCTACTGCCTGCGCATTGTGGACCTGGACCCGATCCGCTACGACCTGCTCTTCGAGCGGTTCCTCAATCCCGGGCGCAAGCAGATGCCCGACATCGACATGGACTTCGACGAGCGCTTCCGCGGCCACGTCATCCGCTACGCGGCCGAGCGCTACGGGTTCGACCATGTGGCGCAGATCGTCACCTTCTCCACGATCAAAGCGCGGGCTGCCGTACGCGACGCGGCCCGGGTGCTCGGTCTTCCCTACGGCGTCGGTGATCGGATCGCGAAGGCGATGCCCCCACTCGTCATGGGGAGGGACACGCCCTTGTGGGCCTGTCTCGACAAGAGCGAGGGGTACGACGATGGGTACGCCGCCGCTGCGGAGCTGCGCACCATGTACGACGAGGACCCCGAGGCGAGGCAGGTGATCGACGTCGCCAAAGGCCTCGAAGGCCTGCGGCGCCAGGACGGGATCCACGCGGCGGCGGTCGTGATCACCGACGAGCCTCTCACCGAGTACCTGCCGATCCAGCGCAAGCCCGACCCCGGCGGAAGCCTCGACGACGCGCCGATCGTCACGCAGTACGAGATGCACGGGGTCGAAGAGCTGGGCCTGCTCAAAATGGACTTTCTCGGGCTGCGGAACCTGTCGGTGATCGAGCGAGCCCTCGACCTCATCGAGGAGTCCACCGGCACGAGACCTGATATCGACTCGGTGCCTCTCGACGACGAGCTGACGCTCGCGATGCTGCGCAGAGCTGATTCGGTCGGGGTCTTCCAGCTCGAAGGGGCGGCGATGCGCCAGACGCTTCGAGCACTGGCGCCGACCAGCTTCGACGACGTGGCCGCGTTGGTCGCCCTCTACCGGCCCGGTCCCATGGCCGCCAACATGCATCGGGATTACCCGGACCTGAAGAATGGGCGTAAGCCCATCACGTACGCCCATCCGGACCTCGAGGAGATCCTGAGCGACACCTACGGTCTCATGCTCTACCAAGAAGCGGTGATGCGCGTCGCGCAGAAATTCGCCGGGTACACCTTGGAGGAGGCAGACAATCTCCGCAAGGCTTGTGGCAAGAAGATCCGTGCGCTCATCGCCGCCGAGCGCGAGAAATTCGTCGCTGGTTGTGTGGCCCAGGGGTACGGCGAGGAGCTCGGGACCGAGCTCTTCGACATCATCGAGCCTTTCGCCGACTACGCGTTCAACAAGTCGCACTCCTACGGCTACGGCCTCGTGGCGTACCAGACGGCATGGCTCAAAGCCCACTACCCCGTCGAGTACATGGCCGCCCTGCTCACCTCGGTCAAGGACAACAAGGACAAGACCGCCGTCTACCTGGCTGAGTGCCGATCGATGGGCATCGAAGTCGCGGTGCCCGACGTGAACCTCTCGGTGTCCGACTTCGCACCGCGATCGGAGACTGGGGAAACCGCGACGGGGGGTGCCGGTGACGGCACACCGGCGACGCTCGACCGAGGCGGTGACCATGACCGCTTGGTGGAGGGGGACATGGGGAGGGGGACGCGCAGGGTCGACGTCGGACCGGCCATCGTGTTCGGGCTCTCGGCCGTGCGCAACGTAGGAGAGGCGCTGGTCGAACGGATCGTCCAAGAGAGGCAGCACGGCGGACCGTTCGCCGACATCTACGATTTCTGCCGGCGGGTGGACCCGGCAGTCTTGAACAAGAGGACCATGGAGTCGCTCATCAAAGGTGGTGCGTTCGACTCCCTCGGCCATCCACGCCAAGGGCTGTGTATGGTCATCGACGAGATCGTCGATCGGACGCTGGCCCGCCGGCGCGAGCACGACGTGGGGATCGTCTCGCTGTTCGCGGTCCTGGATGCCGACGACTCCGCCGAAGGGACGAGCGAAGCCGGCCGGTGGGAAGGGACGCGGGTGGCGGTCCCGGACCTGGAGTTCGACAAGTCGCAGAGACTGGGCTTCGAGAAGGAGATGCTCGGGCTCTACGTAAGCGACCACCCATTGCTGGGCCTTGAGGCGGCGCTCGCTCGCCACACCGATGGATCGCTGGCCGACCTCAGAGATGCGCTCGGCGACGGCCCGGACGGCTCGGGTCCCGACGGGATCGTCCGGACGGTCGGCGGCGTGGTCACCGACCTGAAACGCCAGTACACGAAGAAAGGCGATCTCATGGGGAGGTTCGTCCTCGAAGACCTCCAGGCGGCGATGGACGTGTACGTGTTCCCCCGTGTGATGGCCGAATTCGGGGCGCTCCTCGAGAACGACGCGATCGTGGCGGTGCGGGGGAGGATCGATCTCCGCGACGAGGAACCCAAGATCGTGGCCATGGAGATCCGGCGGCTGGCGCTCGATGGTGCAGGGAGCGAGGAGCTACGTATCTCGCTGCCGCTCGGTGTCCTGACCGATGACACCGTGGGGAAATTGAAAGAGGTGCTCTCCGAGCACCCCGGCTCGACGCCGGTCCTCCTCCACCTGGGGGACAAGGTGATCAAACTGCCCCCTGAATTCAACGTGGAGAGCAGGAATGGGCTGGTAGGAGAGCTGAAAATGCTCCTCGGGGCAGGAGCGGTCCTGGCCTGAGGCCCGGGCGTCCCAAGGGCGCCGCGGGACCGAGTGGGAATCGGTCGGGGATGGTCGGTACAATTGCGGCCATGCCCATGCTGGTGACCACCAAGGACTGCACCGCTCTGAGCGATGCCGAGCTCGAGGAGATGGCCGATCTCTGCGTGGACCGGGTCCCGGGCTTCGACATCGGCTTCCTGTCCAAAGAACGCGAGGAGTGGGTGCTCATCACCCACGCCCGCGAGGGCAAGAAGCTGCGAGGCTACTCGTTCGCCACTCTCGAGCGCATCGGAGGGACCCCCGCGCTCCTGGTCGGCCTGGCCACCGTGGACCGCACCCAGCGGGCCGAAGCGGCCCTCAAGTCGATGCTGGCCGATCAGTACCGCAGGGCACTCCTGGCATTCCCCGACGAGGACGTCCTCCTGGGGACTCGCCTGCTCAGCGCCGACGGTTTCCGGGTGTTCAACGGGCTATCGGACATCGTGCCATCGCCAGGGCACAAGGCCACCGGCGAGGAGCGGGCGTGGGCTCGCCGGCTGGCCAAGAGGTTCGGAGCAGAGAACCGGCTGGACGACCGGACCTTCATCCTGAAAGGAGACGGTGCGACCGCCGGAGGCGTCGACTTCGTCCACCCCAAGTCGTGGGCGACGGATGAGATCGTCGCCATGTTCAAGCGGGTGGACCCGGCCGCCGGCGACCGTCTGGTGGCATTCGGATGGGCCATGGCGGAGGACCTGGCGAGCAGCAAGCTCTGCCGGTAAGGCGATCTTCGAGCGTTCTTCGAAGCGATCCGACCTCTCCCGACGTCTCGAATCCTCCAGTCGCAAGGTGCGAGCCGCGTCTTCACCCGGCACCAGACGAGAGTGTCCCGCCCGCGAGGGCGGGGCAGCTCACCCGGCCGGGAGGATGGCCGAGCAGACCTTGTAGCAGTGCCCGTCACGCGGGCTCGTAAGGGAGACGAGCAGGTACTGGGGGGAGAAACCCAGCGCCGTGGTGAGGCTCTTGCCGGCCAGTCGCTCGCGGCGGGCCGCTTCGATCGCCCGTGCCGCGTGGCGATCCTCGACCGGGAGCCAGATGTCGTCGCGAGCCCAGCCGAAGCGGACCCACGTCGACCCGTCGCTCGGCCGCCTGATGAGCTGCGGCCCGCGCGTGGCCACGACCAACGCCGCCGACGGCCGTGCGCCGCGGAACTCCCAGTACGGAGCCGCCGGTCCGGGAAAGCCGAGCAGCGGTCCGTCGGGCGGCGCGGCCAGGCGGCGGAGAAGCCGGCGGACCCGCCGGCCGCGCAGGGTCCCGATATGGCGGGGGAGGCCCGCCGCGGTGGTGGCCTCGGGCTGGGCGAGGTCGTCGCGCTCGGGGTCGTCTGCCAAGATGGTCTCGACGACGTCGAAGGTGGCAAGGTCGGGCTCGTGGCCGTCCGGCCACGGGACTCGTAGCCGCAAGAGGGCACCCGACGCGAGGTCGACGGCGATCGTGTCGTCACGCCCGCAGGCCAGCACCAGCAAGTGCAGGCGTGAACCCCCTGCAACGGCGACTCGATGACGTCGGGGAACGCTGCGGAGTAGCGAGCGTCCGCTGGGCGGGCGGCCTCGCCGTCCGGCGTGCGCCGGTCCGTGGCGGCTCTCACGCCGGACCTCCCCTTGGACCTCGGTCATCGGTTCCACCCTCCTCCCGGCCGCTCGCCATCCGCCACTTCGGTACGGGGGCCAGGGCTCCCCGACGACATCGTGATCAGCCGGTCGAGCTGGCTCGCCAGGGTACCCCCGTCGGCAGCGGGAGGCTCGCACACCTGCCCACGGCAGAGGTAGGCCCAGCCGTCGGCCTTGCCTTCCCAGATCAGGGAGTGGTCACGTTCGCCCCAGACCAGCGCGGTCGTCGGGAGCCAACGCTTCCGGACGACGTCGAGGAGGTCGGAGCGGTCGCCCGCCACCACCACGTCGCTCGGGCACTCGCCCCATGCAGTGGCTGCGAGGAGGTCGGCTGCGGCCGTGGGTTGGCGGGCCAGGAGCGGCTGCGCCAGCCCGACGATCTCCTCCGCAGCCGACCCGAAGTACCGGTCGCCAGTGAGCGCGGCGAGATGGGCCAGGGCGCCGGCCGCCACCGCATTGGCCGACGGCACGGCGCCATCCACCCACTCCCGCTGCCGCACGATCACTGCGTCGGTGTCGCGTCCGGTGGAGTAGAGGCCGGCAGAAGGACCATCGGAGAAGAGGTCGAGCAGCGCATGGGCCGCCTCGGTGGCCCGCTCTCGCCACCGGCGTGCACCCGTCAGCTCCGAGAGGAGGATCGCCGCTTCGACCAGCCAGGCGTGATCGGCCGCGAACGCCGGCTGGGCGGACCCGAGGGTCCGGAGCCAACGACCACTGCGGTCGCGCATCGCAGCGAACACGAGCTCGCCGAGATCCTGGGCGAGCTCGGACCAGTGTTGGTTGCCAGTGGCGGAGGAGGCCTCGGCGAGGACGGCCGCGGCCATGGCATTCCACTCCAAAAGGACCTTCGTGTCGCGCTCGGGCTGCGGTCGCCCCCGGCGCGCTTCCAAGAGGATGCGTCGCGCCTCTTCGACTGCGGGCGGGCGGCGCAGAGGCCGCACTTGGGGGCGGGACAGCACGTTGGTGCCTGTCCAGTTCCCCTGAGCCGTGACGCCGTACCATTCGGCGGCCACCGGGTACAGGTCCGCGCGGCCCGCGTCCGACAGAGCCTTGCGCATCTGCTCGGCAGTGAAGACGGCGTGCGCGCCTTCGACGCCGCCAGCATCGGCGTCCACCGACGACGCGAGCCCTCCGCTGGGCAGCACGAGGTCGCTCGCGACGTAGTCAAGCGTCTCGGTGGCGACTTGAAGGTAGGCGTCGTCTCCGAGGAGCTGCCAGGCGTGGAGGTAGGTCCTGGCCATGAGCGCCTGGTCGGTGAGCATCTTCTCGAAGTGCGGTACGAGCCAGCGGGCGTCGGTCGAGTACCTGGCGAAGCCACCGGCCACGTGGTCGTAGATCCCCCCGGCCGCCATGGCGTCGAGCGTCACCGTAGCCATTTGCAGCGACGCGGCCGCTCCGGTCAGCCGGTAGTGGTGGAGGCACAGGTCGACCAGTGACGGCCGCGGGAATTTGGGAGCGGCGCCAAAGCCCCCGTCCTCGGAGTCGAACCGGTCGGCCAGCTCGGCGACCGCGTGCTCGAGCAGGTGGGAGAACGGCTCTCGTCCGCCGACCCCGCCCAGTTCGCCCCGTGCGCCCGGTCCGCCCGGTCCGCCGAGTGAGCGCAGTGGCGGCGTTGAACGGCCGGGCTGCTCCTGCGCCACGGGGTGCTCGGCCAGGCGGTCGACCAGTGTCGCCTCGGCCGCGATGGCTCGCACCATCTCCTCGGCCTGCTCTTCCACTTGCGCGCGGCGGGTGGTCCATGCGTCGGCGAGCGCAGCGAGGACCCGGCGGAACGCCGGAAGGCCGTGACGATCTTCAGGCGGAAAGTAGGTGCCGGCGAAGTACGGCCGCCCGTCGGGGGTGCAGAACACCGACATCGGCCAGCCCCCCGATCCGGTGAAGGCCTACACCGCCGCCATGTAGACCGCATCGAGATCCGGTCGCTCTTCCCGGTCGACTTTGATCGACACGAACCAGCGATCGAGGTCGGCCGCGGTGGCCGGGTCCTCGAAGCTCTCGTGGGCCATGACGTGGCACCAGTGGCACGACGCGTACCCGATGGAGACGAAGAGGGGACGGTCCTCCAGCCGGGCCCGGTCGAGAGCCTCGGGACCCCAGGGGAACCAGTCCACCGGGTTGGAAGCGTGCTGGCGGAGGTACGGGCTCGTCTCTCGCTCAAGGCGGTTCACCCGATTGATGCTACGACCGCGCAATGCGGCGACCGCGCGCTCGAGTCGCGGGCCGACTGCGAGGGCGCGCAGAGGACGGATCGGGTGGCTAGGGTCGTTCCAGTGAACGTGCGGCTGGACGGGAGGACCGCGCTCGTGACCGGGGCCAGCCGTGGGATCGGTCTGGCCACGGCGCGGCGCTTGGCCGAGGCCGGGGCGGCCGTGATGATCTCGTCGCGCCGCGCAGAGGCGCTGGCCGAGGCGGCGGCATCCATCGCCGCATCCGGAGCCGACGTGGGGTGGTACGCGGCGCACGCCGGAGATCCGGCGCAGGCCGACGCGTGCGTGGCCGCCACTCTGGAGCGCTTCGGGCGGTTGGACGTCCTCGTGAACAACGCTGCCGCCAATCCCTACCTGGGCCCGATGGTCGGGATCGACTGGCCGAGAGCGCAAAAGACGGTCGAGGTCAACCAGCTCGGCGTCCTGGCCTGGTGCCAGGCGGCGTGGCGGGCGGCTATGTCCCTCCACGGGGGCAGCATCGTCAACATGGCATCGGTTGGTGGGATCGGGCCGGAGCCTGGCATCGGGTGGTACAACGCCACCAAGGCCGCGGTGATCCATCTCACCCGCCAACTGGCCTACGAGCTCGCACCCGGGGTCCGGGTGAACGCGGTGGCTCCCGGGCTCGTCACCACCGACATGGCTCGGGCGCTATGGGAAGGCCGCGAAGACGAGATCGCCGCCCACATCCCCATGCGACGGCTCGGAGCGCCCGACGACATCGCCTCCGCGGTGACCTTCCTCGTGAGCGATGCCGCGTCGTGGATCACCGGTCATGTCCTGGTGGTCGACGGCGGCACCACGGTGCAGCCGTCGGGTGGAGTCGGCTGAGGCGTCACCGGCCGGTGGCGGCAGGCACTCAGCGGAGCGCGCTGCGACGCACCTTGCCCGATCCGGTGCGCGGAAGCGAGCCCACCACGACGAGCTCTTTGGGAGCGGCCCACGGCGCGAGGGAGGAGCGGACCAGGTCGACCAATGCGGGCAGTGCCGGGGGGTCGTCCGGGCTGACCGGGACGACCCAGGCGACGACCCGCTCTCCCCATTCGGGGTCGGCGCGTTTCCACACCGCGACGTCGGCGACACGGGGATGTGCGGCGAGCACTCGCTCGACGGTGGCGGGCCAGACCTTCTCACCGCCGGTGACGATCACCTCGGCGATGCGGCCGTCGACGACCAGGCTGCCGTCCGCGCCGAAGTGCCCGGCATCGCCGGTGGGGAGCCACCCCCCCGACCGGTCGGGACCCGCGATGCGCGGATCGCTCCCGTCCCGGTAGGCGCGCAGGAGCATCGGCGCCCGGACGAGGATCTCCCCTGGCGCGCCTTCCCCCGGTCGGCCGGTGCCGACGGCAAGCTCGACGCCGTCGAGCGGCCGACCGTCGTAGACCACCCCTGAGCCCGTCTCGGTCATTCCGTAGGTGGTGACGACGTTCGCAGGGAGTGTGCCGGGGGGAGCGGCACCGCCGAGCAGGATCGTGTGGAAGGCCGACGGGTCGACCCGCCCGAGGGCGGTCGCGACGAGCGACACGTGAGTGGCCCGTCCGCTGCGGGCGAGCGCACCGACCTCCTCGGCGTCGAAGCCGGGCAGGACGGTGAGCGGCGTGCCGGTGACGAGCGCCCTGGTGACCACCGAGAGCCCGCCCACGTGGGCGAGAGGGAGACAGGCCAGCCAGTGGTGCCGTGCGGGGTCGACCGACAGGCGCGCCGAGGTCGCGCGCGCCGAGGCCGTGACGGCGGCGTGGGTGAGGACGACCCCTCGCGGCAGGCCGGTCGAGCCACTCGTGGCCATGACCAGCGCGTCACCGGGCTCCACGGGCTCCCCCTGCGCCAGGCGCGTCATCTCCCCACCGGGGCCGATCACCGCCGAAGGTGCGAGAGCTTCGAGCATCTGCCGGGCGGCTCCGCTCGGCAGGCGCGGGTCCAGCGGGCACGCTGCATTGCCGGCCTCCCACACGTCGACCAGGGCGTGTACGAGCTCCTCGCCGCCCGGCAACTCCAAGGCGACGAGGTCGGGCATCGACCGGTAGCGTAGGCGTCCATGCACGAACGTGACGGCGAGTCCGGGCGAGCCACGGTGATCAGCGGGCCGCCCCTCGATCCACTCGACGACCTGCGAGGGCTCCCCCTGCCCGAATTCCGCGCCTCGGGGGACTACCGAGACATCCGCTACGAGACGGCGGAGGGGATCGCCCGTCTCACCATCCGCCGCCCGGAGGTCCGCAACGCCTTCCGTCCCCAGACGCTCTTCGAGCTGGCCGACGCGTTCAACGCCGCGCGTGACGACCCCGAAGTCGGTGTCGTGGTCCTGACCGGTGAGGGTCCCGATGCCTTCTGCTCAGGGGGCGACCAGCGCATCCGGGGCGACGACGGCTATCTCGGCGACGACGAGGTGGGGCGCAGGGGCATCGGGCGCTTGAACGTCTTGGACCTCCAAGTCCAGATCCGGCGCCTCCCCAAGCCGGTGATTGCCAGCGTCGCAGGGTATGCCATCGGGGGAGGGCACATCCTCCACCTGGTCTGCGACCTGACCCTGGCCGCCGACAACGCGCGCTTTGGCCAGACCGGGCCGCGGGTGGGGAGCTTCGACGGAGGGTACGGCTCGAGCCTCCTCGCCCGGACGATCGGGCTCAAGCGGGCCAAGGAGATCTGGTTCCTGTGCCGCCAGTACGACGCCGCCCAAGCGCTCGACTGGGGACTGGTGAACGCGGTGGTGCCCCTCGACCGGCTCGAGTCCGAGACGGTGGCCTGGTGCCGGCGCATCCTCACGCTGTCCCCGATCGCCCTCAGGATGCTGAAGGCCGGTTTCAACGCGGCCGACGACGGCCTGGCCGGTGTCCAGCAGCTCGCCGGCGACGCGACGATGCTCTTCTACATGACCGAGGAGGGCCAGGAGGGGAGGAATGCCTTCGTGGCTCACCGCCCGCCGGACTTCTCGCGTTTCCCGCGCCGTCCTTGACCGGGTCGCCGGCGGTGTCGCCGGTGCCGGCCGCCACCCCGTCCGGCGGCGTGCGCGACTGGGTGCTCGGCGCCCGGCCCCGGACGCTGGCGGCCGCGGCGGTCCCGGTGATGGTGGGGACCTGTGCGGGGTGGTGGTCGGCCAGCCCCTCGGCCCGCGGACCGGTCCCCGGGACGCCCGGTGGTCCGTGGTGGCTCCTCACCGGCGTGGTGGACGGGCCGGGAGCGGTGCTGTGGTGGCGCGCACTGGCTGCACTGGTGGTGGCCCTGGCCATCCAGATCGGCACCAACTACGCGAACGACTACTCCGACGGCGTGCGCGGCACCGACACCGAGAGGGTCGGGCCGGTACGGCTGGTCGCTTCGGGCCTCGCCGAGCCGTCGTCGGTCCGATTGGGCGCGCTCGTGTCCTTCGGCATCGCCGGTCTCGCCGGCCTGGCGCTGGCGGCGGTGACCACGTGGTGGCTCGTACCGATCGGAGCAGCCTGCATGGCCGCCGGCTGGCTCTACACCGGAGGTCCGAGACCCTATGGCTACGCGGGCTTGGGAGAGCCCTTCGTGTTCGCGTTCTTCGGGGTCGTGGCCACCGTAGGGTCGTGGTTCGTCCAGTACCCCCACCTGGGCGCCGGCCCCGGCCACGGCGCCACGGCAGTGCTCGGGCATTGGCTGGCGCTCTGGCTCTCCATCCCGGTGGGTCTGCTGGCGACTGCGCTGCTGGAGGCGAACAACCTCCGTGACATCGCCGGGGACCGTCGAGCGGGCAAGCTGACGCTGGCCGTCCGCCTGGGGCGCCGGAGCGCCGGCCGCCTCTATACCGGCTTGCTGGTCGGCGCGATGCTGGGCGTTGTGCTCGTCGCGCTGGTCCGGCCGTGGGCGCTCCTCGCGCTGCTTGCCGTGCCGCTGGCGGTCCGGCCGGTACGGACCGTGCTCTCCGGCGCCGAGGGACGTGACCTGCTCCCGGTGCTCGGGGCGACCGGGCGGATTCAGATCGCGGTTGGCCTCCTGCTGTGCCTCGGGATCCTCCTATGAACGCGGTCGGGGCCGAGCCACGGACCTGGTCGCCCACTGGGACCCCGACGGCGCCACTCGGCCGCAACGGCGCCTCACGTTGCCCGGGGACCCCGATCGGCGAGGAAGCCGAGCACCGCCTTCGACGCGAGTGCAGGCTGTTCGAGGTGGGCAGCGTGCCCGGCGCCGGGGAGGAGGGTGAGCATCGCATCGGGCATCGCCCGGGCCATCCGTGCCCCGATCGCGCCGAATCGCACGTCGGCGGCGCCGGCGACCAGGAGGGTCGGAACGCGGAGCAGCCCGAGACGGTCCCACAGCGGCTCCTGGACACCCGCTCCGGCCAGCCGCAGGCTGGACGCCAGCCCCGCAGGGGTGTTCCGAAGCCGCTCGCCCATCTCGGGGTCGGCCACGCGCGTGAACATCGGCGAGGCGACCCACCGGCGGAGGAAGCCTTCCAAGTCGCCCGACTCCTCGAGCTCGCTGGCCATGAGGTCGTCACGACGGCGCCTCTCGGCACGGGTGTCGGGATCCTGGACCCCCGGGGTGCCGCCGACGAGGACCAGGCGCCCGATGCGCTCAGGGCAGGCGAGCGCCGCGTGGAGCGCGAAGCGAGCGCCCAACGAGTAGCCGAGCAGGTCGAAGACCCCATCCCCGCCCGCCTCGACCAGGGCGCGCCCGCCTTGTGCCAGGTCGCAGCGAACGTTCGCGGAGCCGCCATGGCCCGGGAGGTCGACAGCGACGAGCTCGTGGCGCGTGCCCAGCGACGCGCCGAAGGGCCCCCACAGGCGCCCGGTCTGGGTGAAACCGTGGGCCAGCACCAGGCGGGGCCCTGCACCGCGGACTTCGCGGTGCAGGGTCTGGGACGGAAGGGCCACGATCGGTGAGCGTACCGAGCGGCGCCGGCGGCGCCAGCAGCGCCAGCGTCCAGGCAACCTTCGCCGCGACGCTGGTCGACGAGTGGGTCCGCGCCGGGATCACCGACGCGGTCGTCTGCCCCGGGTCGCGTTCGACGCCGCTCGCCCTTGCGCTGGCCCGTTGCGGCGATATCGCCCTCCACGTCCGCCTGGACGAGCGCGGCGCCGGGTTCTTCGCCGTGGGCCTCGGCCTGGCCACCGGGCGCCCGGCGCTGGTGTGCACCACGAGCGGGACGGCCGCCGCCGAGCTGCACCCCGCAGTCGTCGAGGCCCATCACAACCGCGTCCCTTTGATCGCGTGTACGGCCGATCGCCCGCCCGAGCTGCACGAGACCGGCGCGCCCCAGACCATCGACCAGCGTGACTTGTTCGGTCCGGTGACCCGGTGGCGCGCCGATCCGGGTGTGGCCGTGAGCGAAGCTGCAGAGAGCTGGCGGGCGCTCGCCGCCCGCGCAGCGTTCGAGGCACTCGAGGGGCCGTCGGGCCCGGGACCGGTCCACCTGAACCTGGCGTTCCGTGACCCCCTGGTCGGCGAGCCCGGTGAGCTGCCGGCAGGGCGGCCCCACGGCGCCCGGTACTACCGGGTCTCCAGCGGACAGCCGAGCGCGGGTGTCGGCACAGGCACATGGTGCTCGGAGGTCGCGGGCTGGTCCGGGCGGCCGGGCATCGTGGTGGCCGGGGCCCGGTGCGGACCTCCCGAGGCCGTCGTGTCCGTGGCTGAACGTCTCGGCTGGCCACTCCTCGCCGATCCGCGCTCGGGATGCCGGATCGCCCATCCCAATGTCGTGGCCGCCGCCGACGCCATCTTGCGCGAGCCCCGCTCCCGAGCAGCGCTCCTCCCCGAAGTGGTCGTGGTGCTCGGCGACCCGTGGGCATCCAAATCGCTCGCGACCCATATCGCCGCGGCGAGCGGCTCGGGTGCTCGCGTCGTGGTGGTCGACCCGTGGTGGCGCTGGGTCGACCCGGATCGGGTCGTGACCGAGTTCTGCCGAGCCGATCCGGCGAGCTGGCTGGTGGATGTGCAGGCGCTGCTCACGGCACCCGCTCCTCGTGACTGGCTGGCTCGCTGGCGCGCGGCGGAGAGTGCCGCCCAGGAAGCGATCGACGCCGTCCTGGCCGAAGACGCCGGTGCTCACCGCGGGCGGGCCACCGAGCCGGGCCTGGCTCGGCGCATCCTCGGGATCGTCCCACACGACGCGCGCGTGGTCGTCAGCTCGTCCATGCCCGTGCGCGACCTGGAGTGGTACGCACCGGCCATGGCGGACCCGCCGCAGGTCCTGGCCAACCGCGGGGTGAACGGCATCGACGGGGTGAGCTCGACGGCGCAGGGAGTCGCCGCCGGCGGCCCGGGCCCGGTGATCGGCCTCTTGGGAGACCTGGCCTTCCTCCACGACTCCTCGTCGCTCGTGCGTTCCGCCGGCACGCCTGCGATCGGCACCACCGCCTTGGTCGTGGTGGACAACGGCGGCGGGGGGATCTTCGACTTCCTGCCCCAGTCGAAGGCGATGGACCGTGCGCGCTTCGAGCTCCTCTTCGGGACTCCGCAGATGGCCGACGTGGCCGACGTGGCCCGGGGGTTTGGCCTGTGGGTCACCGATGCGGGCACGCCGGCGGAGATGGAAGAGGGAGTGCGGGCGGCCGTCACCCAAGGCGGGCTCTCGGTCGTGCGGGTGAGAGTCGTCACACGCAGCGGGAACGCCGAACTGCACGAGCGCTTCCACGCGGCCACCGGAGCGGCGGTGCGCGAGGTCCTGGGATGACGGACGGTCGCCCGGCGGAGGGCCGATCTTCGGCTCGTGGGTGGTGGCTACCATGCTGACGTGCTCGCCGTCCATCTGCTCTGGGACCATCGGGGACCTGGGGCGGGCCTGGTGTGGGCCGAGGACAGCGAGCGCCCGGCCACTGTCGCCGCCCGACGCGGCCGGCGCCCTGTCGTGCCGAAGCCGCTCCCTCACCCCTTCGCCGTACCGGTTGACGAGCTCGTCGAGGTGCTGGGTGAATCGGAAGCGGGGCTCCTCGGCGGTGTCGTCTCCGGAGGCGAGCCCGACCGAGCCGTGCTCTGGCTCCCCCAGAGCCATCGAGGCCCGGCCTGCTCGCCCCAGCTGATCCGCGAGGAGCGTTCCGATACCGGCGGCTCGGGTCCGGGCTCGCGTGGCGGTAGCGGTTCGGGCTCGAGCACCGGCACCCGCGAGAACCCAGAGCCGCTCGCCCCCTACGAGGTCCCGGTGTCCCGCCTGGCGCCCGGACCGGCGCTCGACGCCGCATTGAGCTTGGCCGACGTGAGGACTCCGGGGATCCACCCCGGCTCGTCGGTCGCGTGGATGTCGTCGGTGGCCAAGCTGGCATTGGACATCGTGGCGGGTGGTCGCGTCCTCCCCGACCTCGTGACCCGAGACGGCGAGTGGCTCGCGATGTGGTCGCCGATCGGGGGTGGGATCGACGCCGAGCGCAGTCAGATGCTCGCTGCGGCGCTCCCTCCGCTCTGCCGGGCAGTCGACGGCGGCAGCGCTCCTGGGGGAGCGAGCGTCGGCGCGCCTCCCTCGACGGCGCCGAGAACCCTCACCGCCCATGTACTGCGAGCGTTCGTGGATGCCGTCTGCCGGGACGCGTGGACGCGTCGGAACCGTCAGGGGACTCGCGGGCGTGTGGTGGTCCCGGGTCGCCGGCGTCCACCCGGCGAAGCCAGACCGGCGATCGAAGCCTGGTTGGAGTCGCTGGTGAGC
Organism: Actinomycetes bacterium; assembly: GCA_021799915.1. The sequence goes on along the minus strand of JAJYZN010000031.1, from coordinate 3,485 downwards.
CTCGCGCCCGAGGTTGCCGGCGACGCCGCCGAGCTGGCAGTGCTCCAGCGGGCCGTCGCCGAGTGGAGAGCGTCGGCGGTCGGGCGGGGTGGCCCGTGGCGGCTGTGCTTCCGGCTGTGCGAGCCGCCAGAGGCGACGACAGGCTCAGGTCCGGACGAGGCCGCGGGTGCCGAGCACGATGCGACCTGGCAGGTCGAGCTGCTGCTGCAGGCGACCGACGACCCCAGCCTCCTCGTGGATGCAGCCTCGGTGTGGGGCTCGGGGGCCACGCTGCGCCATGCCACCCGGACGGTCGAGAGGCCGCACGAGACGATGTTGCGCGAGCTCGGACGGGCGCTGCGTGTCTATCCGGAGCTCGCTCCCGCGCTCCGGCAGCCCGCACCGACCGGCGTGGAGGTGGACCTGGCCGGCGCGCACCGGTTCCTGGCCGAAGTGGCTCCGGCGCTCGAGATGGCCGGTTTCGGGGTCCTCCTCCCGAGCTGGTGGCGCCGGCCCGCGTCGAAGCTGGGGGTGCGCCTGCGCCTCACCAGCCGTTCGCAGGCCCGAGGCGGCGGCGGGTCGGGCCTGCTCTCGGGCGACGGGCTCCGCGAGATCGACTGGAAGGCGGCACTGGGCGACGAGGAGATCGGCATGGACGAGCTACGCCGGCTCGCCAAGCTGAAAGCACCGATCGTCCAGGTGCGAGGCCGCTGGATGGAGCTGCGTCCCGGAGAGGTGGACAAGCTCGTGCGCTTCCTCGAGCACGGCCGCGAGGGCGCCAGGCAGGCGCTGACGGTGACCGAGGCGCTCCGGATGGCCGCCGGCGCAGACGAAGCGGCTCCGGGGGTGCCGGTCGTGGCGGTGGAAGCCGACGGCACCCTTGGCGCGCTATTGCGGGGCGAGCTGGAAGACGCTCTCCACGTCGCCGGGACGCCGGAGGGATTCGCAGGGAACCTGCGCCCGTACCAAGAGCGCGGCGTCGCGTGGCTGGGACTGCTGGAGCGCACGGGCCTCGGGGCGTGCCTCGCCGACGACATGGGTCTCGGCAAGACCGCCACGGTGCTGGCGCTGCTCCAGGCGGAACGAGGCGGCGCCCGGCGCCGGGGGAGAGGAGCGAGCAGAGCCGTCGCCGGGCCCACCCTCGTCGTGTGCCCGACCTCGGTGGTCGGGAACTGGCAGCGAGAGGCCGAACGCTTCACCCCGGGACTCCAGGTCCACGTCCATCACGGCACCGCCCGTGCCCGGGCCGGCGATTTGGCCACGCAGGTGGCCGGAGCCGATCTGGTCATCACGAGCTACTCGCTGCTCGACCGCGATCGCGCCGCTCTCTCGCTGATCGAGTGGTCTCGCGTCGTCCTGGACGAAGCACAGAACGTGAAGAACCCCGAGGCCAAGCAGACGAAGGCGGCTCGCGCCCTCCGGGCGCCGCGCCGGGTTGCCCTCACCGGCACGCCGGTGGAGAACCATCTGGGAGAGCTCTGGTCGATCATGGAGATCCTGAACCCCGGTCTCCTCGGATCGGCGAGCGCCTTCCGCGAGCACTTTGCCGTCCCGATCGAGCGCTACAAGGAAGAGGAGGCGGCCGCGCGGCTGCGCACCCTCACCCAGCCGTTCGTCCTGCGGCGGCTCAAGACCGACAAGACCATCATCTCGGACCTGCCAGAGAAGATCGAGATGAAAGTGCCCTGCCCGCTCACCCGAGAGCAGGCCACGCTCTACCAAGCGGTGGTGGACGAGATGCTGCGCCGTATCGAGGAGACCGACGGCATCGAGCGCAAGGGGCTCGTCCTGGCCACCATGCTGCGCTTGAAGCAAGTGTGCAACCACCCTGCCCACTACCTCGGCGACGGCTCGATCCTCGGGAACCGGTCGGGCAAGCTCGTGCGGGCAGTTGAGATCCTCTCGGAAGTGAGGGAAGCGGGCGAGAAGGCGCTCGTGTTTACCCAATTCGCCGAGATGGGCGAGATGCTCCAGCATCATCTCCAGCGCTCGCTGGGGTGCCGCGTGGCGTTCCTGCACGGGGGAGTGGCGCGCAAGCGGCGGGACGAGATGGTACGAGCATTCGAAGAAGGTGCGTTCGGCGCCGACGCCGACTCGGATGCCGTCCCCCGTGGTGACCTCGATGCCGTCCCCGATGCCGGCCCCCAGATCATGGTGCTCTCGCTCAAGGCGGGAGGCACCGGGCTCAACCTCACGGCCGCCAATCATGTGGTGCACTTCGATCGGTGGTGGAACCCAGCCGTGGAGGATCAGGCCACCGATCGGGCCTTCCGCATCGGGCAGCGCCGTAATGTCCAGGTGCGCAAGCTCGTCTGCATGGGCACCTTGGAGGAGAAGATCGACCAGATGATCGAGTCGAAGCGCGAGCTCGCCGATCGCATCGTCGGTACCGGGGAGTCCTGGCTGACCGAGCTCTCCACCGAGCAGCTCGCCGATGTCCTGCGGCTCTCGGCCGATGTCGTGGAGGCGAGGTGACGCCGGAGCAGGGTGCGCGGGGGCGCTCGGGAGCGGGGCGCTCGGGAGCGGGGCGCTCGGAGGTGGCCAAGCGAGGCGAGGTGTCAGCACGACCGGGACGCCGGCGCGCTGCTTCGCTCGCGAGGACGGACCTCGAAGCGATCCTGTCGCAGATCGACGCGGCACAGTCCCGGATCAGCCGTGCCCGGGGGAGCAGAGGTGCTCGGAGCGACGCGGTCGAGCTGGACCGCCTCCGTCACGTGCTCATTGACGCGATTGCAGGCGATACCGAGAGTGATGATGACGGCGACGACCTCGATACGCACGGGGATGCCGACGTCTGGGATCGTGCGCTGGATGGCGACTGGAGCGACGAGGTCGACTGGGGCGACGACGACCTGGGCGTGGACGACGGCACAGGCACAGATGACACAGACACAGATGACACGGGCACAGATGATTGGGACGTCCACGGATCGTGGTCACGGGGAGGGTGGCGGCGCTTTCCACCGGCTCGTCCCCGAGAGGTCGCCGGCGGAATTGCGACCCGAAGCCGGCGCGGCACGATCGGGGACAGCTGGTGGTCCCGGCGCTTCTTGTCGGCAATCGAAGCGGCGATGGCCGGGGGGAGGTCGACCCGCGGACGGACCTACGCCCGGAAGGGTCAGGTAATCGAGTTGTCCATCGGTCCCGGGGTGATCACGGCGAAAGTCCAGGGTACGCGACGAACTCCCTACACCGTCCGGATCGCCATGCCGGTGGCGGACGACGAGCAGTGGGAGAAGGTGGTGTCTGCTCTCGCCTCGCAAGCGGTCCACGCTGCCCAGCTCCTCGCCGGTGAGCTCCCTCCCGAGGTGGAGACCGTGTTCGCTGGGGAGGGAGTAACGCTCCTGCCGTCGCCGACATCACGCCTCGCAACGGACTGCACGTGCCCGGACTGGGCCAATCCATGCAAGCACGTCGCCGCCGTTTGCTATCTCGTAGCGGAGGCAATCGACCGCGACCCCTTTCAACTGCTCGCCTGGCGCGGGCGCGCCACTCCCCCGTGCAGG
>JAJYZN010000201.1 GCA_021799915.1 Actinomycetes bacterium | reverse complement strand
GGGGTTCGCACTTGGTGGACTGGCCGCAATTGAGCCCGGCGATGAACGCCGGGAACACTTCTGCTCGGTTGTGCTGAAGAACTTTGTGGGTGTGCCGCAATTGAGCCCGGCGATGAACGCCGGGAACACCCCTCGCACTATTCAATCAAATTGACCAGGGCATTTGCCCCCTGGTGCGAGAGGTAGGAGGACCAGAGCACCGTTGGTGTCGCTCTTCAGTTGTCAAGGATCGTTCTCCCTGGTCAGCGTCTTCGAGCGCTGACGCTCCAAGGCGTTGCCACCTCCGCGCTCGCATAGCTTCGCCAGGTACGGCCCGAGGTCTGCCGCGAGTGGAGCATCACACCGCCGCCCCCGAGCAGGCCAAGGTGGTCATGGATCTCGGCGAAAGAGCCCAAGGCCGTAGTGGCTCAGATAGCCGAGCGCCAGGGGTTGCGGAGATGGGAGTGGTTCCGCGAGCTCAAGGTGAACACCAAATGCATGCCGACCGGATCGCTGCCCGCTGCGTTCGAGACGATAGCCAAGCCAGCGCGACTTCGGACCGGCGATCTCCACCGTGGCGGACGGAAGCCCTCTGATTGCGAGCTCTCGGTTCACTTCGCGTGACACGAATTCCTCAAGCTCCTCGTTCTTCTTCCGGTGCCGGTATGGGACAAACGGGGTTTCGCTGGTCCACTCCCTTCCCGGCGAGCAGTACTGGTCGGGCAGCACCTCGAAGGCTCTGCCGAAGCTCGACGCGGCCACCCGAACCGGGCGCACGCCTGTGGTCCGCTTCGCAGCCAACATGTCGATCGAGAGGATCGCCGAGAGCTCCGCGTTCGTCAACCCTTTCCCGTTCTCCGGAGCCCAGACCACAGCCGAGTCCAGGAGGCGATCACCGTCGGTGTCCAGGAAGAAATAGTGGGCGTGGGCGTGGTCATCCATTCGAGGTTGGCTGTTCTCCCCTGAGACAAAGCCATTCGGCGCTTCAGTAGTGACCGTCCTGCCCGACAACGTCGCCGAAGGAGCTTCGTGCTGGCTCATTGCTGCCTTTCGCAGCATCGCGGCATAGAGCACGGTGTCACGAACGCCGGGGAGGACCTTCGCCCCGAGCCTGAGCACGACGGCGTCAGCATGCACACTCCGATACCCTCGACGCGCCGTCTGCACCATCGGCCGAGAATCCTGCGGAAGCACGTACGGAACGAAGTGGGCTCCCGGCGGCACGACATGTCCGTCCCGGCGCACCCGTGCGGTGGTCGAGAGCAGAGACTGTTCCTGTAGTGGGTGACGGGGTACGAGCACCTTGACCGGTGCTTGGGTCAATGTGCCACCATCGTTGGGCGACACCCATCCCTCGCTCGGCACTCCTTCGTTGGCCACCCTCGCTTCACACACCGACTCGGCACGGCCGAGATACGCCATCTGATCGCAGAGGGTCGACAGTACGGATCGCTGCTCCTCTTCGAAGACTGCAGGCCACCGCACGAAGAGCTCCGCTCCCGGTGTGAGCGCCGAGAATGGATCGAAAGTCTTGTCGGTACCGTGGGTATGGTCCGGCATGTAGTGGCGGGTGTGGGAGACGGCATGGCGGGGAAGGAGGTAGGAAGGGGCGTCGGTCAGTGCGCCGAGCACCGCCATGACCTCTTCTTCTGGCAGGTGCGGCGCGCGGCTCCGCCAAGTGGCATAGAGGGCGCGCAGGATGCGCCAAGGTGATGGAGGCCATTCGACCATCCCTTCGTTCACTTGATGTCCCCACGGCGTCGCGTGGTAGCGACCCAGCGGGAAGCGAAAAGCCAGGATCGTGGTCATGGCTCCTCCGGAGCGTCGGCGACCTTCTTCGCCGCCTTGGAGTGCTTCGTGCGATCCCACACGACTTCCAAAGCCTGGCCGGAGCCGAGCAAACCCGACGACTCGCTGATCAGTGCACCAAGACGCTCCTCCAACGCATCAAGTGGCGGCAAAGCCTCGATAGCGCTGCTTTCGGGCACCGATTCGAGGTCGCATGCCGTGCGGAGGCGCAACCCGTGGTCCAGCAGTGAGCGGATCTCCCAGCGTGCCAACATCGCGAGGAGCTCGGCGGCGCTGCCGGGAAGCCCATACGAGCTGATCTGGTCCAAGTCCAGAACGAACGAGGCCTCGATCTCCCTGGCCACATACTCGGTCCGGTGAAATGGCACCGAGCCATATCCCTCTTTGGCACCTCCAGTGTCCTTGGTCGAGTGGCGCACCTCGTCGCGCTTCACTCCTCCGGAGATCACCTCTTTGACATCGCGGGCTTCGACGAAGGAGGTGAGCGCCCGCGCAACCTTGGGCTGACCCGGCCAGACCTTGTCGGACTCGGCGAAGAACACCCCGTGCACAAGGCACATCGGGTCCAGCTCGAACACCGCTCGAGCGATGTCGCGCCCCACCATCAAGGTGTCGTCGCGCAAGTCCAGCCGCTCTCGAATGACCTCCTTCATGTCGCGCCCTTGAAGCGTCGAGTCCTTGATGAACGCTGACGCCAGGCGGTGCGCCTCGAGCCGGCTCGACGTCACAAATTCTCCATCGCCGTCGACGACCCTCACGTAGGGCAGGCCAGCTACTACGCGCACCGGGGCCTGCGTCGTTCGGTCCCATGCCGTCGCCTCGAGGTGGTTGGCCATGGATTGCGCGGATTCGAGCACGAGGCACTGCTCCCATCCGTCGGCCCCGACCGGTCGGTCGAACAGTGCCGCTCCGATATCAGGAAATCCAGTCGGTTGGAAACGGCTCCCGGCTACCGGCTGCAGAAGGATCTTGTAGATCTCACGATTGGGCATCATCGACCTCCTCGGTCATCGGTTGGTGGTTCCTCTTCGACAATTCGTCCGGTGGGCACACGCGTCGGAGCAAGAGGCGTCCGTCCGCAGCGGCCATTGGGACCAGGAGTGCCGCGCCGAGCCGGACCGCTTCACCGGGCAAAGCACGGACATCTCCAGATCGGAGAACTGGGTCGTGACCGGCAATTCTCAATCGGGCCAGGGCGCGGTTCACCACGACGTCAGCTCGTCCGCTGGACAGAAGGATCGGCCACTCGGGCTCGGGTACGAGCGTCCATGAGGGACCATCCTCCTCTTCTCCGATCGAAGCTGCCGATCGTCTGGATCTGAGCGGCTGACTGACGAAAAACGGCGCAGTGACGGCCAACGACGGTGGGATGAGGCCGTCGTCTGTCTCCTTGCCGCCGGGCTCGAGCAGTGGCGACTCTCGCCAATCCAACAGCATGCACCCCATCAATAGGTCTGAGAGCAACTGCTCGTCGATCGCTCCCCTGGTCAACGCCGAGATATCGGAGAGTGCACAGGGGGTGCTCGTGGAAAAGCGGGTCGGAAGCCCGGCGCTCGACTGCCTCCCGCGCTCGCTCCCTCCACCCTCTTCCCCGGACTGCCGTTTCTTGGCGGCAAGCAGGTCGACAGCCCGTCGGGCATGCACTTCGGCCAGGAGGGCGACGATCGGCAAGGAGCCGAGCCCCTCGACGAGTGCGGTGTCGCTCCATTGCAGGTCGCCGGAATCCTGACGAGAGACAGGGCACAGCATCTCTCGCAAGGTGCCAGGTACCCCGGACGCTGCGCCGCGCGAACTGCCGGGCACGACGGAGCCGGGTCCGGGCAGATCACGACAGGACGCCAGCGCAGCCGCCAGTCTGAGCTCCCTCGTCCGACCGGCGGCCGAGAGGTCCTCGGCGAGGGATCGCAGCCAGCGACGGGCCGAAAGCCCCGAGACCGGGCGAATGTCCGCTCTGGCGCGTAACGTCCGCGCACGAGCGACCAACTGCTCCAGCAGCGCCGTCTCGACCAGTACTCGCGCCAGGGAGCCAGGGCTCCGGCGAATGCCGGGGAGGGTCACCGCGTATGCCGCTTGGTCGACACGGCGCAACGCCCGACTGATCCCGAGGGGCACGTCTTTTGCATCGCGGACCCGGTTCAGCCACCCGTCCAGTTCGGCGAGGGGCAGGACCCGTTGTGAGGCACCTGCCCCGACTTCCACACGGCCAGCAGCGATTGCCACGCTGGACTGACCAAAACGCTCGACCACCACCTGCCGGGAGAATGCGCCGATCCCCCGGTCGACACCCAGCGTCGACGCAGCCTTGGCGAAGTCGAGCCCGGTGCGCGCGTGTCGACCCCTCCAGTCGATGCGACCTTCAGACATGAGACGGCGGAGCTCGCGAAGCGAGACCGCGTTCTGCCACAGTGGGAGCCAGATCTCCCCCTTCATCGGCTCCTCGCTCGATGCCGAGTCGTAGCCCACGGCTGCCTCGCCCGCGGTGAACGGCGCGGCCGCTCGCCCTCTATTCCCAATCCCCAGGCGACGTGCAGCTCCAGAGGCGAACA
>JAJYZN010000200.1 GCA_021799915.1 Actinomycetes bacterium | reverse complement strand
ACCTCCGACGCAGCGTCGGGCACAGTGTGCCGGAAGGCCCGGCCCCCATGCCCTTCTTCGTGGCCGCGGGGTGGTCCCATGTTGCTGGCAACGGGGTGGTCCCATGGGACTGGCAAGTGGCATCACGACGACATGGACCGCGAGATCCGAGACTTCCCAGTCGGTGCATGGCGCCGGCAGGGAGCACCCTTCGGGACCGGCCTGGTTGGCTCGAGCACAGGACCCATGGGCGACCCGCCCGTAACGTTCCGAGGGCTCGCTCCCGGACATCTTCCGGAGGTTGTCCGGGCCATCGACCGGACCCCGTGACCGGACTCCAGCGGGTCAAAGGGTCTTGTGCTCTCGGCGCTCCGGCCTCCAGGCGCCTATTCTGCGGAACGCTGCTCTCGGAACCGGGCTGCGGACGGGAATTCGGGCGCACGATGCTCGCGGATGGCGGCGACGCCTTCTTGGGCGTCGGGCCCGAGAAACCCAAGCATCTCAAGTGCCAGGGACTCCCCGAAGATCGGAGTGCTCTGACGAAGCCACTGGTTGAGGACCCGCTTGGTCCACTGGACGGCCGTCACGCTGCCGCCTGCCAGTCGTGACGCCACCTCCAGTGCGTTGTCGAGCACTTGATCGTCGGGAACGCATCTGGTCACCAAGCCGATCCGCTCGGCTTCGGGTCCCCCGATGAAATCGGCCGTAAGGAGGTAGTACTTGGCCTTGGCCATCCCACAGAGCAACGGCCAGATCGCAGCCGCGTGATCCCCAGCGGCCACGCCGAGCCGGGCGTGGCCGTCCGACAGTCGCGTCGACTCACCGACCACGCTCACGTCCGCCAAGAGCGCCACGGCAAGGCCGGCTCCAACGGCGACGCCGTGCACCGCCGCGACGATCGGCTTCACGGTCGCAAGCATGGCGTCGACAATGGCCCCGGCATCCCGCCATTGCTCCAGCGTCGCGTCGTACCCGTTGGTCATGGAGTCGATCATCGCCAAGTCCCCGCCAGCACTGAACGCCCTTCCCGCCCCGGTCACGACCGACACGGCCACGTCCTCATCGGCATCGACGGCGCTCCAGACCTGTGAGAGCTCCCTGTGCAGTCGCACATTGGCGGCGTTCAGGACCTCAGGGCGGTCGATGGTCACCAGCAGGACGCCCTCGCCACGCCGCTCGAAGCGCAGGTGGGAGAAGTCGTCAAAATAACCGTCACTCACTATTGCGCCTCCCCGATTCCGTGAACCGCTTCTCTGGCAATCTTCGCCGCGTGCTCGGCCAGGGGATGGACGAGACCGAGCTCACGCAAAGTCTTCTCCGGTTCCCGACGGTGAATAATCTCGCCCGACGCGTCCGGCACACTGAAGACGTAGAGGTTCCAGAGCTCCGCCAGGCCCAGCGGCTCGATGTCGGCATACAGCCGGCGCTCCACATCGGCCCGGCGATCGAAGCCGGCCTCGGCGAAGCGCGCCGTCCACCAGTCGAACGATGCAATGGTGAGATGTCCCTCGATCGGACGCCCCGCGGCATCGACAGCCAGATCCTCCAGCGGCACCGGACCACTGGCCTCGTCTCCCAGTTGCCGGTAGTAGTCCAGTCTTTCTGGACGCACTTTTCCTACGAAGTGACCGTCTGGACCTGATGCGTTGCGCCCGAAGGACGGGATCGTGGCGCAGATGACACCCCGGCACACCCGCCGCAGCTCCCTCAAGGCGAGGGGTACCTGGGATGGTGTGATGTGCTCGAGAACCTCCAGGGCAGTGAGCAGATCGAACTCTTCGTCGTCGTAGGGCAGGCCACGGATCAGGTCGCCCCTTCGGACATAACCGAGCGCTCCAGGTGCAGCGTGCTCGACTGCAAAGCGGCTCACGTCACAGCCAAACGCGTCGATCCCTCGTTCACGTAGGGCTTCGACCAGGTAGCCCTTGGCACACCCCACGTCGAGAGCCCTGAAGGGCCGGAAGTTCCGCCAGATCATGAAGGCGGCGATGTCCGCGTTGGACGAGACGCGGTCATAGCAAGCGTACCCCGATCGATTGCCGCGATCTCCGGACGGGTCTCGGTCCACCCCGAAGTACTCGCCGCCATAGAGGTCGTCGTCTCCGGGCCAATCCGCACGTCTCGCCTCGTGGACCGCTTGACCGATCATGGCCACCCGGCTCAACTCGGCGCCCGCCCGCGCCATCACCTGCCGAGACCTTTCAGAACGAGCGGCCAAGCTGATCAGCCGATCTCGCACGGCAGCCACCGCTTGGACAAGGCGGGTCCTGGAGGGCATCGACGCCGAGACTATCGCTGGTGACGTGATCCGCCGGCCGGACTCGGCCGCAGCGTTCTGCCGTTGTCTCGGCGAGAGCTGCTCGCCTCTGGCGTGCTGCCCGCGGGTGTGGGTAGGCTGCACGGAACGTGGTCTTGCAGGGACCGTGGAACGAGGGGGGTCCGATTTCAATGAGCCAGGTCCGGGCCGGAACCGAGGCAGTGGCAGCAGCCCTGGTGGGGTCGTTGTCGAGCTTTTCTTTGATCGACGTGCTGGACCTCCTGGGGCGCACCGGGCGCTCGGGAGAGCTCCAGGTCGTCGGACGCGACGTCGACAAGAAGGTGTGGATCGATCACGGAGACCTGATCGACACCACGGGCGCCGACCCGCATGGCTCGACCCTCTTCGAGCTGGCCTGCATCGACGAGGGCTGGTTCTATTTCACGGTCGCCGACCAGGCTCCCGAAGCGTATAGCCGCACGTCCTTGGCATCGCTGATCAGCGATCTAGGCCCGCAGGTGCAGGAGTGGCGCTCACTCGTGCAAGAACTGCCATTCACTTCGACGATCACCATGTCCTCCTCCACGCCGGCCGCCGAGGTGCAGATCAGCTCCGAGCAGTGGCAGCTCCTGAGCCTTGTCGGAGCCGGGCGTCCCATCCGCGAGATCGTGGAGGGATCGTCGCTCCACCCCCTCGACACTTTGCGGACTTTGCGTGAGCTCTTGGTGGCTGGGTTGGTGTCCATCGCGGCGGCACTCGAACCGGAGCCTGCACCAGCGCAGGCGTCATTCGGATCTCGAAGTTCAGATAGCGAACCCGCTCCGATCGCTGCGACGGACTCAGGGATCTCGAGCATTACCGGCGAGGCCGGGGCCGGGACGCCACCTCTGGTACCCAACCCGTCGTCGACTTCGTCGGAACCGGCGCATGGAGACTTCCCGTCCAGGCTCCCCCTCCCGCCATTCGCTCCACCTCCACCTCCCCCTCCCCCTCCCCCTCCACCGCCTCCACCACCCCCCGCTCCGGTATCCACTGCTGGTGCGACGATCGACCCACCAAGCGGTACACCCCACGGATCGGACGTCCCCTCGTCCACCGTTCCCCCATCCCATCCAGACGACGCACCCGGTGAGCGCAGCGAGGAGAGCACGGGCTCGTCGAACGGTGACGCGGAGCAGATCCAGATCTCGGTGATGCCTCCGCCGATCACCGGGGATCCGTGGACGACCACGATGCCCCAGGACACCGGCACTGGCGACAGCAAGTCCTGACGCACCGCTTTCCGCCGGCAGCGCGGGCAGCACCCGTTCACCGTCCCTTCGGGCAGCGCGTGAGACGCGTACAGGGCCCCCAGACCTTTCGGCGCTCCAGCGATCGTTTCGCTCACTCGGACGTTATGCCGCTCGGGATGGTGCGGACGGCTACGCACAGATCTGTGATCGAGCTGCCGACGACGGCGAGATCCTTGGCCTGCTCGCAGCGGCACATCCCACCCAGCGGCGCCCGACGCTTCTCTTGGCCGCGGTTCACTACCTCCTCCTTGCCGGCACTGACTCCCCCCTGGCGGACCTGTACCCCACGGTGGCGACTTGGCGACGCGACGGTCCAGGCGGACGAGGACGGGCACTGCTGACGCCGCCATCCTCACACCGGCCCTCTCGCGAAGGCTGGTACAGCGAATTCGCCGGATTTTGCCGCACGCACCGGGACTTGATCGAAGATCTGCTGGCCACTCGGTCCACTCAGACGAACGAGATCGGACGCTGCTCCGGGTTGCTCCTCGCTCTTGGGACAATTGCTCGGCACTGCAGCGTTCCGCTCTCCGTCATCGACCTCGGAGCATCGGCCGGGCTCAACTTGCTTTTCGACCGCTACTCGTACACCTACTCGGTGGAAGGCGGAGCAGAGTGCCGCCTGATCCACGCCGGCGACCCGACATCCGCAGTCCGGCTTCAGGCAGGGTTCCGATCGCGGTCGCCTCTCGTGCCCGAGCTCCCCGGGGTGTCCTGGCGAGCCGGGATCGACCTCACTCCGGTGAACCCGGCGGACGAGGACGATGCCCTCTGGCTCCTGGCCTGCCAATGGCCCGAGCATCTCGACCGCTTCATCCGCCTCGATGCCGCGCT
>JAJYZN010000030.1:7602-19542 GCA_021799915.1 Actinomycetes bacterium | reverse complement strand
GCGTGCCCGACGTGGTGGCCGCCGCCGTGACCGAGGCCGTCGACGTGCCCACCATCGGGATCGGTGCCGGACCGGCATGCGATGGGCAGGTCCTCGTGTTCCACGACCTACTCGGGCTCGGTGCGCGCCCCTTGCCCAAGTTCGTCCGGCGCTACGCCGAGCTGGGAGACACCGCGGTGCGCGCAGTTGCCGACTTCGCCGCCGACGTGCGAACCGGACGCTTCCCCGCCGACGCCGAGACGTACCACGGAAGCGAGGAGCTGGGCAGAGCGATCACGGAGCTCCCGGGCGCAGCGGTACGCGTCGACGCCGGCTCGTAGCGCTGCCCACCTGGTGCCGGGGTCGATGTCTCGCCCCTTCCCCGGCTCGGCTAGCATTGCTCCTCGGTTCGGACTGCCTCGGCAGCCGGGCCCGAGATCGATACCCTGCCCCGACCGCCGGGGCCCGGAGCGGCGCCCCGCCCGGTCCACAGGGAGGTGAGCCGCCGATGCGGCAGTACGAAGTCATGGTGATCTTCGATACCGGTGCAGAGCCGCCGGCGATTCAGGCCGTCGTGGACCGGCTTCTCGCGTCCATCCAGGCACACGACGGCGCGCCGGGGACGGTCGATCGCTGGGGCCGCCGGCCTTTCGCCTATGAGGTCCGCCACCGCCGTGAGGGCTACTACGTGCTGGTCGAGTTCGGCGGGGAGCCGCAGACCGTCAGCGAGGTCGACCGCCTTCTCTCGCTCGCCGACGAGGTCCTGCGCCACCGGGTGATCCGCATCCCCGACGAAGCACTCGCTCGACCGTCCACCGGGCGCGCCGCTGCCAGATCCACTGGTAGATCCACTGCCAGATCCGCGCCCAAGGCACCCACTGCCGAGGCCGTGGGCAGCGCGCCGGGTACGCCGGACTGAGCAGGACGACCGACCCGACGAACGAGCACGAGAGGAACGACCATGCCGGACAACAGCGTCACCCTGATCGGCAACATCACGAGGGATCCCGAGCTGCGCTTCACCAACACCGGTCAGCCCACGGCCTCCTTCGGATTGGCGGTGAACCGCCGCTGGCAGAACCGCCAAACCCAGGAGTGGGAGGAGCAGACCAGCTTCTTCGACGTGGTCTGCTGGCGGGAGATGGCAGAGAACGTGACCGAGAGCCTGACCCGCGGCGCGCGCGTCGTGGTGAGCGGTCGATTGGAGCAACGCAGTTGGGAGACGCCCGACGGCGACCGGCGCTCGAAAATCGAGGTTGTCGCCGACGAGATCGGGCCGTCGCTGCGCTGGGCGACTGCCCAGATCACGAAGAACGAGCGCCGCGGTCCGGCGGGCGGTCCGCGCAGCGAGGGTGCGGGCCCCGGCCGGTCTGCGCCGGCGCGCACCGACGAGCCTGCGGGTGCAGGTGGCTACGGGTACGACGAGGAGCCTTTCTGATGGCAAGGAACAACTACCGCGGCACTACGACGCCCCGGCGCGCCCCGAAGGACATGGGACGGCGCGTGAAGAAGAAGCCCTGCGCCATGTGCCGTGAGGGCGTGGAGTGGGTCGACTACAAGGACATCCCGACCCTCCGCAAGTACATGAGCGACCGGGGCAAGATCCGCTCACGCCGGGTGACCGGCAACTGCGCCCAGCATCAGCGGGCGATCGCCCAGGCCATCAAAGTCGCCCGCGAGCTCGTCCTGCTCCCCTACACCCAGCGAACGGTGACCGAGCGCCCCGGCGGGCGCGGCGGGCGCGAGGACCGCGGTGAGAGGGGCGAGCGCTCCGGCCGTCCCACCGGCCCGGGTGCCGGCGGGAGGGAGCGCGATGCGTTCATGCCTTCCGGAGAGGGCGCGGGCGCGACAGCCGAAGCGGGCGCCGCGCTCGGCTCGGACCTCGAGCTCGACGTGGACTCCGAGCTCGAGGTGGAGATCGCGGTCGAGCCCGCTCCGCAAGGCGGTAGCGGCGCATCCGGGGATGCCGGCGGCGCGTCGGAAGCGACCGCAGCCGGCAACGAGACTGACGCCGGCCGGCTGCCCGGAGGTGGCTCCTGATGCGGGTCCTGCTGCGCAGCGACGTGGACGGCCTCGGGCGGAGGGGCGACATCGTGGACGTGGCCGGAGGGTTCGCCCGGAACTTCCTCTTCCCCCAGGGACGGGCGATGGCCGCGACCAGAGGCGTCGAAGCACAGGCATTGGCGATGCGCAGGAGCCGTGACCTGCGTGAGGCACGGGACCGCGAGACGGCAGTGAGCCAAGCCCAAGCCCTGGCCGGAGCCGTGCTGCGCGTCGAAGCCCGTGCCGGAGCGGCCGGGCGTCTTTTCGGTTCCGTGAGCGCCGCCGATGTCGTGGAGGCAGTACTGACCCAGAAGGGCATCGCGATCAACCGTCACCACGTCGAGTTGCCGGAGCCGATCAAGGCCGTGGGCACTTTCGAGGTCCCAGTGAAGCTCTTCGCCGACGTGACCACCGTTGTGGTCCTCGAGGTCGTCGGCGTCTGATCCGCATCCTGTCGGGGGGCGCCTGTGCATGGGTCCCCCGTCGGGTTCAGCAGCCGTCGACGATCAGGACAGTCGAGTAGTCACAGCCATCGGTCACCATGACGGGATGACCGATCGCTTGATCCTCCCAATCCCCAGCAGTGGCCGTGTTGTCCACCCTTTCTCCCGTGTTGTCCACCGTTTGTCCCCCGCGAGAGAGACCCGGTTGACCGGAAATCCCCAACTTGCTCCTCTACCGATCCCCAAGCGGCTTCCGGCAAGGTAGCGAGGCCATGGTCCAAGCATTCGACGACCCTCCCCCGCGCCTGCTCCGCCCTGCCCGGGACTCGGCACCCCGGGTGCCGCCGAGCAACCTCGAAGCCGAGGAGTCCCTCCTCGGCTCGATGCTCTTGTCGGCCGATGCCACGGCGGCCGCCATCGAGATCTGCTCGGCCACCGACTTCTACAAGCCGGCCCACGGTCACATCTTCGGCGCCATCGTCTCGTTGTTCGAACGAGGAGAGCCGATCGATGCGGTGACGGTGGCCGACGAGCTGCGCCGAGCGACACTCTTCGAGGCCATCGGGGACCCCGCACAGCTCGTCTCGCTCCAGGCCAACACCCCGTCGGTGGCCAACGCGGCCCACTACGCCAGGATCGTCGAGGAGCACGCGCTGCTTCGCCGGCTGGTCGGAGTGGGTGCCGAGATCTCCGAGATCGGCTACTCGGTGCCAGAGGACGTCACGGCCGCGGTCGACGAGGCCGAGCGAAAAGTGTTCGACCTCTCCCAGCGCCGGACCACCGAGTCCATCGAGGCCCTTCGGAACTTGCTCGGGCCCAGTCTGGACCGGATCGAGGAGCTGCGGCAGCACGGCAGCCGGATCACCGGTATCGCCACGGGCTACGCCGACGTGGACGACATCCTGGCCGGCCTCCAGCCGTCGAGCCTCACCATCGTCGGTGCCCGGCCGGCCATGGGGAAGACCAGCTTCGCCTTGGGCATGGTGGCGCATGTAGGCATCGTCCTGCAACGTCCGGCGCTGCTGTTCTCGCTCGAGATGGGGCACCTGGAGCTGACCCAGCGCATGCTGTCCTCCGAAGCCCGGGTCGACGCCCAGCGCATGCGTACCGGCCACCTGCTCGATTCGGACTGGGCGAAGATCAGCACCGCCGTGAGCCGCTTGAGCGAGTCCACCATCTTCATCGACGACAACCCGAACCTCACGGTCATGGACATTCGCGCCCGGGCCCGCCGCCTTCGCAAGAGCGAAGGCGACTTGGGCTTGGTCGTGGTGGACTACCTCCAGCTCATGTCCGGACGCGCCCGGGCCGAGAACCGCCAGGTCGAGGTGGCCGAGATCAGCCGCGGGCTCAAGATCCTCGCACGTGAGCTGGGCTGCCCGGTGGTAGCCCTGTCGCAGCTTTCCCGCGGGCTCGAGTCCCGCCAGGACAAGCGCCCCATGCTCTCGGACCTCCGTGAGTCAGGGTCGCTCGAGCAGGATGCGGACGTGGTCATGTTCATCTACCGAGAAGAGCAGTACGACCCCGACACGCCGATCGACCGCCGGGGGATCGCCGAGATCATCGTGGCCAAGCACCGCAACGGGCCGACCGGGTCGGCCCACCTCGTCTTCTTGAACCAGTACGCCCGCTTCGACAACATGCGCGCGTCGATCTGAGCGCGCACTGACCTACGGCGGCGGGGACAGGGAGCTCCTGGGGAACGGTAGCTCCGCGATTCCGGTATCGGTCGGCCGGGGTTCGGTCGGCCGGGGTTCGGTCGGCCGGGGTTCGGTCGGCCGGAGCTCAGGAAGGGATCTTGGCCAGCGCGGCGTTCGTGATGGTCGACAGCGTTGTGATGCTGAGCTGAGAGCTGCCCGACAACGCCACCACCCACAGGAGTGACCCTCTGGGGCCCAGGACGGCGTCAGAGATCGCCCCGCCGTCCTTGGCGGTGATCGCAACGTGGAAGGCGGTGCTCGGCTGGGAGACGGTGGGGACCGATAGCGGCGAGACCGAGATCACATCGTTGGACGGGGTCGAACTGGAACCGCAGGCGGAGAGCGCGGTCGTGAATTGCTTGTAGGCACTGGCGGCCGACGAGGCGGACCCGGCCTGGAGCAAGGACTCCTCGAGCTCGAGGCCGGAGGACGAGTCCTTGAACGTCGCGACGAGAGAGACGTACTTGGACTGGATGCCCTCGACCGTCTTGAGACAGCTCGGGGCTGTGGACGGCAGGTTGGTGCTCGACGAATTCTCGGTATGGGTTCCGGTGCTGGTCCACCCCGCCGGGAGCTCCGACACGGTGAGCAGGTCGCCGGCCAGCGCCGGGTTGGATGCCCGGGGGGAGGTGGTCGGCGTCGGAGCCGTCGTGGTGGACTTGGAAGGCGTCGTCTGCCGGCTCGATGGTGCGGCCGTGGAGCCCTTCGTCGTCTTGGATGGCCGGGGCACCGCAGAGGTCGTCGACGACGATGAACACCCGGCCAAAGCCAAGGCACCGGCACCCACCACGGCGGCCACCAGCAATGCCGGCCGCTTCGGCCCCGATCGCGTCCGATGCATTCCCATCTGGTCCACCTTCATCCGAGACCCCTCCTCGGCGCTCATCCTAGACCGTCGACTGGCAGGCACCTCCCAGCCGTCGACAGGGCCTCATCCGTCGACCAGCACGCACCTGGTCTGGCGGCACAGGCGGCGCCGATTCCCGACGCCGACCCCGTGACGACGATGGTGCTCAGGGCGCCGACGCGTTCGCCGCGCCAAGGATCTCCAGAGCGCGATCTGCATGAGCTCGCATCGACACCTCCGACACAATGACACCCAGCACCGTGCGGTCGGTGCCGATCACGAACGTGACCCGGCGGTTGCCCAGTGCCTTCAGGGCGCGGCGCACGCCGAATTGGTTGGCGACGGCGTAGTCGGGGTCAGCCAGCAGCGGAAAGTCGAAGGAGTACTTCTCCGAGAACTGCTTCTGCTTGTCCACTCGGTCAGCGCTGATCCCCACCCGCTGGGCACCAGCCGCTCCGAACTCGGCAGCAAGGTCCCTGAAATGGCAGCTCTCCTTGGTGCAGCCGTAGGTCATCGCCCCCGGGTAGAAGAAGAGCACCACCGGACCAGATCCGAGCAGGGTACTCAGCCGCTTCGTCACACCGTTCTCGTCGGACAGCTCGAAGTCGGGGGCGGTGTCCCCTTTTGCCAGCATGCTCGAATGGTAGTTGCCAGCTTGCGGTCGAATGCGCTCCGGGTCGCTTCGAGGCAGGCGGCAGCAGATCAGGTGTCGAAGCGAAACCCCACGCCACGCACCGTGACCAAGTAGCGCGGGTACGCCGGATCGGGCTCGAGCTTCTGGCGCAGCCTCTTCACATGGGTGTCCAACGTCCTCGTGTCGCTGAGCTCCTGGTCCCACCAGAGCCGGTCGATGCACAGCTCCCTGGTCACAACTTGCCCGGCATGGCTCATGAGCAGGCAGAGCAAGTCGAACTCCTTGCGCGAGACCTCGACCTGCCGGCCGTGGACGGTCACCTCCCTGCGCCCCGTGTCGAGGCGGAATGGCCCGGCCACGATCACCTCGTCGGGAAGCGAAGGCATATCACCTCCGCGTCGCAGGACCGCCCTCATCCGGGCCACGAGCTCGCGCAGGCGGAAGGGTTTCGCAACGTAGTCTGCGGCGCCCAGCTCCAGCCCGACCACCACGTCGACTTCCTCGTTCCGTGCCGTCACCATGATGATCGGTACGGAGGCGATGGCCCTCATCTGCCGGCACACCTCCACCCCGGACTGATCCGGCAGCATCACGTCGAGCAGCACCAGGTCCGGGCGCGACCGGTGGAAGGTCTGCAACGCCTCGCGGCCGTCAGCAGCGAGATCCACGGCAAAGCCTTCTTGCGCGAGCCCCGAGGCGAGCGCTTGACGGTAGGAGTCCTCGTCGTCGACTACAAGCACTCGCGTGCGCTCGTCGCGTTGGCGACCGCTGTCGCTCGGTACGGACGGGTGCTGGGGACTGTCCTTCGATGAGTCCACCACGCTTGAGAACGCTACGGATCCCAAGTGAACGAACGGCAATGGCTGTGGGACATCCTGGTGACTGCACGGTGAACTTTTGCGCGGGCTCTGCCGGCGGGCATTGTGACCATGGCTCCCTGTGAGTACGCTTCGATGCCGCTGCCGCGTCGGCACGCCGCCGAGCCCATCGTGGACGAGACGGGTCGGCGGGGCCAAGTCGGCGGGGCCAAGTCGGCGGGGCCAAGTCGGCGGGGCCAAGTCGGCGGGGCCGGGTCCGGGAGGCCGGGTCCGGGAGGCCGGGTCCGGGAGACCGGGTCCGGGAGACCGGGTGGACTACATGGGAGGAACGGCGTGACGGGCGAAGCGACGGGGCACCACGTGATGGGCGAGGCGATGGGGCATGGCGTGAAGCAGCGCAGCCTCATCAAGATGACCCCCGATGAGGTGGATGCCTTCCTCCAGAAGCGGCAACCGATGTCGATGTGCACGATCAACCATGACGGGAGCATCCACGCCGTCGCGATGTGGTACGGGTTCTTGGAGGGCGCACTGGCCGTCGAGAGCAAGGCGAAGGCGCAGAAGATCCGGAACCTTCGGCGCGATCCCCGCCTGACGTGCCTCATCGAGGACGGCGACACCTACGATACGCTCCGCGGGGTCGAGCTGGTCGGCCGCGGCGAGATCGTCGAGGACCCCGAGCGGATCTGGGCCTTGGGGGTCAGCGTGTTCGAGCGCTACTACGGTGCGTTCACCGACGAGCTCAAGCCCTTCGTCGAGACGATGCTGCACAAGCGGGTCGTCGTGAAGCTCCACGTCGACCGGGTCGTGAGCTGGGACCACCGGAAGCTGGGCTTGGCGCCGGCTCCGACCGGACCAGCGGGATGACCGGCCGTCGCATAAGCTGACGGTGTGTCAGATTTGAGGGTGGCAGCCGTTCGGGTGCGCCGCGAGGGAGGTGCCCCGTGCTCGATTACGTGATCCGCGGCGCGACGGTGCTCGACGGGACCGGCGCTCCGGGTCGCAGGGCGGATGTGGCTGTCGCCGACCGCCGTGTCGTGTCGGTCGGGGACGTGACCGAGACCGGTGCGAACGAGCTCGACGCCGACGGTCTCATGGTGGCGCCGGGGATCATCGATCCTCACACCCACTACGACGCGCAGCTCTTCTGGGACCCGACTGCCTCGCCGTCGAACCTCCACGGCGTGACGACCGTGATCGCCGGCAACTGCGGCTTCACGCTCGCTCCCATCAACGCCGAAGACGCTGGCTACATCCGCCGGATGATGGCCAAAGTGGAGGGGATGCCGCTGGCGGCACTCGAGAGCGGGGTGCCGTGGACGTGGTCCAGTTTCGGGGAGTACCTGGACTCCCTGGACGGGCGCCTGGGGGTGAACGCCGGGTTCTTGGTGGGGCACTGCGCCCTTCGTCGCAAAGTCATGGGCGCCGAACGAGCATCTGAGGTAGCGACCGACGACGAGATCGCGTCCATGCGGCGCCTGCTCGCCGAGTCGCTGGCCAGTGGCGGCCTGGGGTTCTCCTCGTCACAGTCGCGCACGCATTCCGACGGGGAGGGCAATCCCATCACCTCTCGTTTTGCCGACCGTCGGGAGATGCTGGCGTTCTGCGAGGAGGTAGCCGAGCACGATGGCACCTCCCTCGAGTACATCACCGATGGATGCCTCGATACGTTCTCGGATGAGGAGATCGACCTCATGGTGGCCATGACCACCACGGCCCACAGGCCGCTCAACTGGAACCTGCTCACGGTCGACTCGCGGTCTCCCGAGAAGATGGCCCGCCAGCTCGAAGCATCTGCCGCGGCGGAGGCAGCGGGCGGGCGAATCGTCGCTCTCACCATGCCGACCCTCGTTCCGATGAACATGAGCTTCCTCAACCACTGCGCGCTCTTCCTCATCCCTGGTTGGGGCGAGGTCATGGGGCTGCCGGTGCGCGAGCGGATGGCTCGGCTCCGCGACCCCGACGTCCGCCGACGACTGAACGAGCTGGCCCATGCCAAAGAGGCCGGGGTCTTCCGACGGCTGTCCGGCTGGGGCAACTACGTGATCGGCGACACCTACTCGGAGGCCAACCAAGGGCTCGAGTGGCGTGACGTCGCCGAGATCGCCGCCGAACGGGGTGCCGAGCCGTTCGACACCTTGCTCGATATCGTCCTCGCAGACGACCTCCGTACGGTGCTGTGGCCCAAGCCCAGCGATCAAGACGACGCGACGTGGGCACTCCGGGCCCAGGCCTGGCAGCACCCAGGTGCCATGGTGGGAGGATCAGACGCTGGTGCCCACCTCGATCGCATGTGCGGGGCGAATTATCCGACGTCGTTTCTCGGCGACTGCCTCCGCCGGCGGCGGCTCGTACCGGTCGAGCGCGCCGTCCACATGATGACCGGTCAGCCAGCCACCCTTTTCGGTCTGCGCCGGCGAGGGTTCATCGCCGAAGGCATGGCGGCCGACCTCTTCGTCTTCGACCCCGAGACCATCGGGTCCGCTCCTGCCCGTCTCGTCCACGACCTCCCGGGCGACGCACCGCGGCTGTTCGCCGAGTCGTCAGGCGTCGTACGGGTGCTCGTGAACGGCGTGGAGACGGTCGTCGACGGCAAGCCGACCGAAGCGCTCTCCGGTGATCTTCTCCGTTCCGGCCGGGATACCGGACAAGCGACTTCGTCGTAGCGTCAGCCGCCCTGCCGAGCTGCGCGCGCCTGGGCCCTGCGGCCCAGTGCCCCCTGCAGCCCGTCGACCATGAGCGAGCAGCCGATCCCGAGCAGCCAGACATCCTTGGCGATCGCAGTCCCCTGCTGGCTCGGTCGGATGCTTCCTTCGATCCGCAGGATCGGCGTCTTCGCGTACAGGCCCAAGAGGCCTCCGGCGAACGCCGTCAGAGCTGCCCCGGCCACGCCGTCTCCCACCACCGGGAGCAGCAAGGCGCCACCGAGAGCGACCTCGGCGACCCCGAGCAGTTTCACGAACTTCCGAGCTTCGATGCCATCGAGCATGGGGTACGCGCCCACCGCCATCTGGTGGACTCGCTCTGCCGTGTCCTTGTCGGCCCGCAACTTCCCCATCCCCGAATTCAGAATGAAGGTGCCGGCAGCCACTCGGCCCGGCACGTTCGACAGGTGTGAGCGACGTGATCCCATGCCATCACTCTGCCTTACCGACGGACCCCGTGCTGGGTCGGGCCGCCTGCCTGTCGGGTCGCCTACTGCGTCGGGTCGCCCCCGCAGGGTCGGATCGCCTACTCCGTCGGGTCGCCCCCGCAGGGTCGGATCGCCCAGTTATCCGAGTTCTGCCAACGTCGGCGATAGCAATCATGGGTGGAGCAGCTACCGCCTTTTGCACACGAGGTGCAGGGCTGCGAGATGACGGTCGTAAACGGGCGTTCACGCGATGGTCGCTGCGGCCGCACGAAGCTCCTCGCGGTAGCTCGGATCCGCCACCTCGGCCAATGCCCGAGCACGCTCGCCCACGGTCAGTCCGGTGAGGTCAGCCACCCCGTGCTCGGTCACCACCACCCCGACATGGTGGCGCGGCGTCGAGATCACCGACCCCGCGGGGAGCTGCGGGACGATGCGTGACGCGATCGCTCCACCAACTGTCACGGTCGAGGCAAGGCACACGAGGGAGCGCGAGTCCAAGTGGAGCTCAGCCCCCGCCACGAAATCCTCGTGCCCGCCGACTCCAGAGACCTGCTTGCCGCCGATATGGTCGGCGACGATCTGTCCGTAGAGGTCGACCGACATCGCTCCATTGAGTGAGACGAACTTCGCATTCGCTCCGATCACGGAGGGGTCGTTCACGACTTCGACCGGCAGGAATGCCACCTCGTTGTTGCCGTCGAGCCATCGGTAGAGCTCCGCTGACCCGAGCGCAAACGTCGTGACGGACACACCCGGGAACTCTCCCTTGCCGGTGTTCGTCACCTTCCCAGCCTGGTGAAGGTGCATCAACCCGTCGGTGAACATCTCGGAGTGGATGCCGTAACCACCTCCAGGAGCGTCGGCCAAGCGGCTGGCGATCAAGTTCGGAAGGCTGCCGATCCCGGTCTGCAGCGTGCAGCCGGGGGAGACGAACGACATCACGCGCTCGGCAATCGCAACGTCCGTCTCGCTCGCCGGCGGATCCTCAAGTACGAACGGTTCGCCGTCGGCCTCGACCAGGACGTCGATCGCATCGAGCGGGAGGGTGTTCTCGTAGACCGGCGGTAGGCTGGAGGTGCGCGGCAGGCGAGGATTCACTTCCACTACCAGGAGCCGTTCAGGGTCGCGGCCTGCACGGAGGAGCTCGTTGCGGGTGGCGCCCAAATGGAGAGAGAGGTTGACGCTGCCGTCTTGCGGAGGCGCTCCTTGCACCGTCATCACCCTGGGTGCGAAGCGGGCCAGGATGGGGCCGAACTGCCGAAATCCCCCGGGGACGTGCTCGATCCGAGCACCCTGGGACAGGTAGTAGCGCTCGACCGGACCGTAGAACCCGCTCCGATAGCTGACTCCGGGATGAGCGAGGACCTCGTACAGCCCGAGCAGGAGGGCTCCGCCCAGCACGAGATCCTCCCAGTCGTCACGATGGCCGAGCGCGGTGAGGAACGCGTCCGGGTTCGCCGGTCCAAGCCCGAAACCCACGGTGTCGCGTGAGCGCAGCAACCCCACCGCCTCTTGGGGCGACATCGTCGCCGGCCTGGTCGATGCCATCTCAGCGGACCGTGAGCGACGCGCTCGCCGGGCGATCGTTGCCTGAAGACGTTGCCTGCCTGCCGCCGGCCGACGCGTCCCCCGCTGGCGCTGCGTCCCCCGCCGGGGGTGTCGCGGCATCGAGCGACACGGCCTCGCGGGGTGCTCCGGGGTCGAGGGATCGGCCGTCCGGAGCAGGATGGCCGGTCACCAGGGGGCTCCGGCTCAAGAGCACCACGCTCGCCACGAGGACGACCACCGCGACGGCCTCACCGGCCAGCTCCAGAGGCCCGTGCCGGATCTGCTCACCGAAGAGCGTGACCCCCAAAAGGCTCGCGACCAGCGGGTCCACGATCGTGAGCCCGGGCTGTGACGCTGCCAGTGGCCCGGCCTGAAAGGCGTTCGAAGCGAGGTAGACCGCGATCGCCCCCGATGCAACGAGCACGTAGGGCGACCAGTTGGTAAAGACCGCAGACGGGCCAGCGCTGATGTGGGTACTGAGCTCTTTGATCACTGCGGCAACGAATCCCCAGGCAACTGCAGCGGAGACCGCCAAGAGTGCTGCCTTGCGAGAGGGAGAGGGCTCCTTGCCACGGCGGAAGCGAGTCACCGCCAAAAGGACGAAGATCACAGCGGTCACAGTCGTGGCGATTGCCGCCAGGATCCAGTGACCGGCCGTGGCCTCGGTGGCTGAGCCGCCTGACGGATCGGCGAGGAACAAAAAACCCCCAAGCCCGGCGGCCATACCCATCGCTGCTCCCCATTCGCGCCATCGCACCCCGTGGCGATTCCTCAAGGCGAGGAAGGCGAAGACGA
>JAJYZN010000030.1:0-7592 GCA_021799915.1 Actinomycetes bacterium | reverse complement strand
CAATGACCGGCTGGACGAGGGTGAGGTCACCGACGTCGAGGGCCGCAAGCTGGAAGAGGAACCCGCCGATCATGAAGAGGATCCCGAGAAACCACACCGGTCGACGCAAGAGGAACGTGACCAGGCGCCAGCTCAGCGAGATCTCACCTGGGGCTGGGGCCGCAGCGAAGCGTTGGGCCACCGACGACGACGCGGTGAACAAGCTGGCGACCAATGCGAGAAGGATCTCGGTCGTCATCCCTGATGGGGCTCACTTTCCGGGCCCCAGGTACGCCTGCCTCCCATCGGCACGCCCCGCGGCCCGCGTCAGTCCTGCGCTCCGACAATTATGGCAACAGCGCGTACGTCCCGTGCATTCCGCCCGCGGGCGCGAGCTCCCTCTCGCGCCCTCTCGCGCCTCGTCGAAGCCATGAGCAGATAGTATAGGTCTGCCTAATATTCTGTTTTTGGCCTTGCTAATCTCTTTGCCGATGCCTCCGGATGACTCCACCACTGGCGCGATTGAGGGGTCGGCTCCTCCATCGGGTGGATCGGATCGGCGAAGCCCGCCATGGCGCTTCCAAGTTGCCATCGCCGGAGTGGGGATCCTGGTCGGCAGCTACGACCTGGGTGCCATTTCGGTGGCGTTCGCTCCGCTGAAGACCCAATGGCACCTCTCGACGGCGGTCGTGACCACGCTCGGAACCGCAACGCTCGTGGGCATGCTGCTCGGATCCCTGGTCACCGGTGTCCTGGCCGATCGGTTCGGTCGCAGACGGCTCATCGTGGCCGACGTCGTGCTCTTCGTCGTCAGCGCCGCGGGAGCCGCGCTGGCTCCGGATTTCGGAGTGTTGGCGGCTGCACGCCTCGCCACCGGCGTGGCGGTCGGCATGGACTTCGCCGTGGTGTTCCCCTTCGTGGCCGAGATCGCCCCGGTGCCGCGTCGGGGCCGCGCGATGGCGTGGATCATGTGGGTGGCCAACTTCGGGACGTTGGCTGCCTACGCCTTCGGGGCCGTGCTCCTCCATGCCGACCCGGTGAGCGGGTGGAGGGCTTCCCTGG
This sequence comes from Actinomycetes bacterium, assembly GCA_021799915.1. Next base: position 6,551 of record JAJYZN010000030.1, on the reverse strand, counting down.
CGATCGGTGCGATCCTGGCCCTGCCGGTGATCTTCTTGCGAGGGCAGCTCCGAGAATCCGCCGACTGGGCGGCATCGCGCTTGCCGACCTGGCGGGCGATCGCCCGATCTACGTCGCGCCGTTCCCTCCGCGGTCGTCTCGCGACCTCCTCCACTGCCACGTTCCTCTACCAGATGGGCGATCAGGGCTTGGGGTTGGTCCTTCCCCTGCTGTTGGTCACGGTGCTCTCCACGTCGGCAGCGTCCGGCGCGGCGAGCGCTGCCGCTGTCAAGGCCGTCACCATTCCCGCCGCCCTGCTCACGGTCGTACTGATCGAGCGGATCGGGCGACGGCCCCTCCAGGCCGTCGGGTTCGCCGGGCGCGCGGTGGCCTTCGGGCTCCTCGGTGCGCTGCTCATCGCGTTCGCGCACCTCCCGAGTCCACTCGTGGGCTCCCTCCTGGCTGCCGGCTACTTCTTCGGCGCAGCCGGCCCCGACAAGACGACCGTCATCGTCCCCTCGGAAGTCTTTCCCACGGGGGTCCGGAGCACCGGTCAAGGCGTGAGCCAGGCGACCGGACGCCTCGGTGGCATCGTCGGGATCACCCTGTACGGCGTGCTGGCCGGTATCGGAGGCCCCGGTGCCGGTCTCCTACTCTTCGCAGTCGCTGCTCTCGCCGGGGCGTTCGTGAGCATCATTCCGGTCACCGGCCATCCAGGGGACACCGCTCAACCGGGGGAGACCGGTGTCGGCACGTTTCCCAAAGGCGCGGCAGACTGATGCCGTGTACCTGCTCATGGCTCGGCTGGTCAAGGCCAGCCACCGGATCCACCTCGCCGTGCTCGCGAGCGCTTTCGCTCTGGTGGTCGCGGTCGGTGGCGAGGTCTTCGCCGCCACGCAGCACCTCCCGTTCACCACTGGGCTCTACTGGGCCATCACCACTGCCACCACGGTCGGGTATGGAGACGTCGTGCCACACAACGCCTCAGGTCGGATCGTGGCCTCGGCTGTCATGCTCACTGCCATCCCGATCCTCGGCGCCCTGTTCGCAGTCGTCGCCGGGGTGTCGGTATCGGCCGGACTTCGGAGGATCATGCAATTGGACAGCAATTTTCCGGTCGGCTCCTACCGCCTCGTCGTCGGTATGCACCCGACGGTGCCGGCGATCGTCGACGAGCTCGTGAAAGCCGATGACGCCGTCGTCTTGGTCGCCGACGTGGACCCGACGACGATGCCAGAGGCAGTACACGTCATACGCGGCCTTCCCACGGACCCCTCGGTGATCCGCCGCGCCAAGCCGGCCGGGGCTCAACACGCCTTGATCACCGCGGAGACCGACGGGGACGTCCTGGTGAGCGCGGTGCTTCTTCGCCAAGAGGCACCCGGTATCCCGCTCACCGCGCTCACGAGCTCCCAGAGCGTGCGCCACGCCCTGGAGGCACTCGGCGTCGAGCAGACGGTGTCCGCCGACCACCTCGTGGCGCACACGATCGCCAAGAGCCTCGAGACGCCTCATGCAGGGAGGCTCGTCGAACAGCTCATCGACTCCGAGGAGCACTCGCTGATCGAGGTGCCGGTCGAGCCCGAGACGTACGGCAAGCCGTTGAGCGCGGTGCGCCGCGACCGGGGCGGGCTCGTCCTCGGGATCGTCAAGGGCGGCTCGGTCGATTTGGGCGTGGTCGACGACCCAGAGGTTTCCCCTGGCGACCGCCTTCTGGTTGCCGAACCACTCGGCGCGAGGGGACCGTCGCGAGTGGCGTCGTGACCGGACCTCCGGCGTGTTGATCGGCGGCCGTGTGCCGCCTGACGCCGTCGGCCGCGTCTCGACGGGACGGGTAACCTTGGCCAGTTCGTACCGCGGATCTCGCGAGTACTTCCGGAGGCGTGCGAGAGCGGCCGAATCGGCACGATTGGAAATCGTGTGTGGGGCAACCCACCGTGGGTTCAAATCCCACCGCCTCCGCCACGACGACACGGCCCGTGTGCTTCCGAACGGCCCGAACGAGCAGGAGGTTCCGCGATGGCAATGAACGTGAAGCCGGTGCCGACCCTGGACGAGCGGATCAACGACATCCGCCTACGGACGGCAGAGATCGTCAACGAGTGGATCCTGCCGAACGAGCGCGTGCTCTGGCCGTCAAGAGAAGGCAGGGAGCTCACAGAAGGTGACCGTCGTCGCGCTCACGAATTGCGCGAGGAGATCCAAGAGCGCGTCCGCAGGGCTGGGCTGTGGGCGCCGCACCTACCGCCAGAGTACGGCGGCATGGGGCTGGACTTCCTGGGCCACGCGTACATGAACGAGGTCCTGGCCTACGCGCTCGGAGCAGCGAAGCTCTTCGGCGTCGTGGCACCCAATTCCGGAAATCAGCGCATACTTCTCAAATACGGGACCGAGGAGCAGAAGCGCAAGTGGCTCGTGCCTCTCGTGGAGGGCACCATGGAGTCGGGGTTCTCCATGACCGAGCCCCACAACCCGGGTTCCGATCCCCGCTCGCTCGACACGACGGCGGTGCGCGACGGTGACCACTGGGTCATCAACGGTCACAAGTGGTTCACCTCGAATGGCATCGACGCCGACTTCTTCATCGTCATGTGCCGTGTCCACGACGAGACCGGGGAGACCGGGCGCCCCGGGCAGATGGCCCAGATCATCGTTCCCACGAGCGCTCGGGGCGTGAACGTGGTGCGCGGGATCGGCATCTGGGGTCGTTCGACCTCTGACCACTGCGAGGTGATCTATGACGACGTCCGCGTCCCCCTGGAGAACCTGCTGGGCAATGTCGGCGACGGGCACCGTGCAGCCCAGGACCGCCTTGGAGCCGGTCGCATCTACCACTGCATGAATTCCGTCGGGCAGATGTGGCGAGCCTTCGATCTCATGGTCGAGCGTGCTACCACTCGAGAGGTCCACGGAGGGCTTCTCAAGGACAAGCAGTTCATACAAGGTTTCATTGCGGACAGCTACCAGGACATCCAAGCAGCCAGGCTGATGACCATCCATGCTGCTGAGCGGACCGACCGTGACGACCAGGATGCCCGCACCGATATCTCGGCCATCAAGATCTTCGTCCCTGCGGCCTACGAGCGCGTCGTCGACCGGGCCATTCAGGTGTGGGGCGCTGCGGGAGTGTCGAACGATCTTCCGCTGGCCGCGATGTACCAAGGTGCGCGCACGCTGCGGTTGGCCGACGGTCCCGACGAGGTGCACAAGATCCTGATCGCCAAGAACGTCATTCGCCAGTACGAACGTGGCGAAGGCTGGGACTTCGGCAACTGACCGCCCGTACCTCGCCGATCGGTTGCGCGCCCCCCGGCTCAGGCGCCCCGCCGGATCCTTCCGCGCAGTGCCAAGAGCGCGAGGGTCATGCTCACGAGGCCGAGGCCGGCCAGCGCTGCAATCCCGCCCAGGAGCGGGCGCACCTGCCAGCCCCCGATGATGACCGAGCGAAGCGCGCCGAGCAGGTAGGTCACGGGGTTATAGGTAGCTACCGTCGAGAACCAGCTCGTCAGATCCTGCTTGGGAATGATGGCGTCGGTGAGGAAGGCGAAGGGAAAGAACACGACGAACGTCGCGTTCACTGCTGCCGGGCTGCCGGTCTTCAGTGCGACCGCGTAGGGAAAGCCGGTGAACACCAACCCCCAGAGCGCCGCCAGAGCGATGAAGACCAGCACGCCCCCGATCCCCGTGGAGAACCTGACCCCGACGGCGAAGCCGAGGATGAGGACTGGGATGGTCAGTGCGACGATCACCACGACATCCGCCGCCATGAGGCCCAGCAGGAGCGCGAGGCGGCGGATCGGCGTGAGACAGAGCCGGTCGAAGTACCCACTCTGGATGTCGGTCACGAGGGTCGGTGCTCGAGAGACTCCGGTCACGGCGAAAGCGATGGCCATCGGCAGCAGGTACTCCTTGTAGTCCAGCCCACCTTTCGCGGCGAGCCTGCCCAGTGCGCCGAGGTTGACCACGTAGAAGAAGGCCGGGATGAAGACCGCAGGGAGGAACGACACCGGCTCGCGCCGCATTTGCCGGAGGGCTCGAGTTGCGATCGCGGCGAGGTCACGCCAGAACCCGGCAGCCCGTCCTTGGACCGGATCGTCGCTCGACACTTCGCTGTCGGAGATCACGGAAGCTCCGAGGGTATCGCCGCGGCTCATTCGGCTGCCTCGATTCGGGCGCCGGTGAGCTCCAGGAACACGTCGTCGAGCGTGGGGGTGCGCACGGAGATGCTCGATACCTGGAAACTGCCTTCGGAGAGGGCGAGTGCCAGGGGGCTGAGGAGTGCAGGTCCGTCAGAGGCACGAAGGATGATCCGATCGCCGTCACGGGCTACCGATCGCACCCCCGGCAGTCGAGCGATGGTCTGCAGACTGTCCGGATCGTCTCCGAGGACCTCGGCGACCACCAGGTCGTCCCCGAGCGAGCGCTTCAATGCGTGCGGAGTGCCTTCGGCCACCAGGCGGCCCTCGCTGATGATGCCCACGCGATCGGCGAGGACGTCTGCCTCCTCGAGGTACTGGGTGGTGAGGAAAATGGTCATCCCCTGCTCGCTGTTGAGACGCGACACCTCCTCCCAGACCGTCGTGCGGCTGACCGGGTCGAGGCCCGTCGTGGGCTCGTCGAGGAACAAGACCTGGGGATTGTGGATGAGGGCCATCGCCAGGTCCAGCCGCCTCTTCATCCCGCCCGAATAGCCCCCCACCCGCCGGTCGATCGCATCGCCGATGTCCACCATCCCCAGGACATCGCCCACCCGTCGGTCGATCTGCGCCGTAGTGAGACCGAACAGCCTCCCTTGGAGGCGGAGCAGCTCACGCCCGGTCTGCAATTGGTCGAGGGCTGCCTCCTGCAGGGCGACGCCGATACGGACGCGTACAGCTTGCGGCTCGCTCACGACGTCGTGGCCGGCCACCGTCGCCCGGCCCGAGGTTGGCTTCAAGAGGGTGCACAGCATGCGCACCAGCGTCGACTTGCCGGCGCCGTTGGGTCCCAGGAACCCGTAGATCTCGTGGGGCTGCACCTCGAGGTCGACGCCGTCGACAGCGGTCACCTCTCCGAACTCCCTCCTCAATCCCTCCGCTTGGATCCCACCGATCGCCCGGTCGTGAAGGCCAGGCCGGGAAGCACTGCCTCGGTTCATACTCGTCAGTATGCAAGATACTCGTAAGTATGGCAAAATAACCCTCGTGGATCCGCTGACCCCCGAGCGGCGGCGGCAGCAGACGCGTGAGCACCTCCTGGCGGCGGCAGCGGACGTCTTTGCCCGGCGGGGTTACCACGAGTCAACGCTCGAAGAGGTGGCGGCAGCAGCCGGCTTCACGAAAGGGGCGGTCTATTCCAATTTCGACGGGAAAGACGACCTGTTCCTGTCATTGCTCGAGCACTACGTCGCCGCGATGTTCGCCCGAGTGCGCTCGACGCTCGGAGCTTCCGACGTCCCGGCCGGCGAGCGGCTGGGTGATTTCGTCCAACTTGCCGTAGAGAACTTCGAGCACGAGCGGGATTCGGCGGCCCTGTACTTGGAGTTCTGGCTCTACGCGGTCCGCCACCCCGAAGCCCGGAGTCGGCTCGCCGACATCGACCGGGCGCAAGCTCGGGCGATCGAGGCGATTGTCAGCAGTCAGGCAGATCCCGCTCGAAATGAGCGCGCGGACTCCACCCTTACGCTCGATCGCGCCCTCACAGCAGGGCGCGAGAACCTTCCCACACACGAGCCACCGTCGGTGATGGCAAGGCTGGTGGTGGCGCTCTTTCACGGGATCGGCATCGCCGGGCTGATCGATCCCGATTCGGTCGACGATCGGTTGCTCGAGGCCGCGGTCCGCCTGGTCGACCTCGGTCTGTCGGACTTGGGCGATTGAACGAGCGCCTGCCGCACCAGCCCGACTCGAGCGCGCCGGACGGCGGAGCTGTCTGATGGTTTCGTTAGCATCGACGTCGATGAGACCAGCACGCACTTCGGCCGCGGCATGACACGCGACGGCGAGCACATGCGCCTCGCCCTCGCCGAGGCCGAGCGAGCGATGGCTCATGGCGATGTCCCAGTCGGGGCCGTCGCGCTTCTCGGCGAGCAGATCGTCGCCACGGCTCACAACGAGCGGGAGATGCGCCAGGACCCCACGGCCCACGCCGAGCTCCTCGTCCTGCGTGAGGTGGCGAAGGAGTCGGCGGCGTGGCGTCTCGATCAGACGACCGTGTTCGTCACCTTGGAGCCCTGCCCCATGTGCGCCGGGGCCCTGGTCGCCGCTCGGGTGCGACGCGTCGTGTACGGAGCAGCCGACCCCCGTGCCGGCGCCTGCGGGTCGGTCTACAACATCTGTTCCGACCCGAGGCTGAACCACGAGGTGGAGGTAGTGGCGGGGGTCTTCGCCCAAGAATCCGCCGCGCTCTTGCAGAGGTTCTTCGCCGAACGGCGGACTGCACCGACACCGCGCCCGACAGCTCCCACCGTTACCGGCCTGGACCGGTAGGCTCTCGGACTGGAGGCGTGCGAGAGCGGCCGAATCGGACGGTCTCGAAAACCGTTGTACCCCCTGGGTACCGTGGGTTCAAATCCCACCGCCTCCGCGCCGACG
>JAJYZN010000029.1 GCA_021799915.1 Actinomycetes bacterium | reverse complement strand
CCGACGCGCCATGCCCGGGCAGGTCCAAGAGCACTACCCGGTTCCCTTCTGCGGCGAGGTCCCGGGCCAGGCGGCGGTTCACCGCGGCGTCGAGGAGGAGGCCGTGCAGGTACACGACCGTGCGGGCTCCCCCGCCGTGCACCTCGTAGGACAGGGTGCACCCCGCCCGCTCGAAGCTGCCCAGCCGGTGGGGCGCCGTCACCGGGGCCGCTCCCTCACCCGCCCACCGATGCCCCGGCCGCCTGCACCCCGGGACTGGCGCAGACGGAGGTCGGCTGCTGCCCGGTGGACCGGCAGATCTCGGCGGCGAGCACGTTGGCGGCGGCGACGATCGAGCGGGTGGCCGGCAGGGTGGTGTCGGTCAGGCCGGCGGCCACCTGTTGGGCCGTCTGCCCGGCGAGGAGGGACGGAGAGAAGGCCGATCCGGCGAAGATGGCGTCGTTGCCGACGTCGATGAAGGGCACCGATCCGGGTGTCCAGCCCGCGCCGAGCAGCGCGGTCGTCTCGTAGGCATTGACGATCTGGTCCTCGGCCGGGGTGGGCGTCTGGAGCAGGAGGTACTGGCCCTGGCTGTCGGTCTGTGTGCTCTCCAGCTCTACTGATTCGAAGCTCAGGTAGGGGCTTGTGTACGTGGACCCGTCGAAAGAGAACGACGGCGTCGAAGGATCGATGTCCTTCGAGCTCGACGTGACCGAGCCCAACGACGAGAAGGTACCGAACCTGGACAGCGCAGCGACGAGTGCCCACCTCTCGGCGGCGCAGAAGGGGCACCACTCGTCGCCCATGAAGAAGACGCCCGGCTTCCCATCGACCACCAGGGGGAGTTGGTTCGACAGGGGGTGGAGCCCGCCGACCGGCGGTGTGGCCGAGACGCCGATCGAGTCGAACTCGTGGGCCGGGATGGAAGCGACCGCATCGACCACCGATGCCGGCATGGGCGCCGGTGGGCTTCCCTGGGGCGGGGGGACCTGTGTCGGTGCTGTTGTCCCGGTCCCTGTTGCCCCGGCCCCGGCTGTGCCCTTCCCAGCTGTCCCGGTCCCTGTTGCCCCGGCCCCGGCTGTCCCGGACTTCGACCCGGGGGAGGTGGTCGGGGTCACCGGGGCCGAAGGGACGCTCGAGGGGGTGGTGGGTGATGGAATGTACGGGGCGGCGTAGCCCGCAGGCGAAGTTCCCCCTCCGCCTCCGCCGTTGACCGTGTACCCCATGGCGCCGGCGTCGGCGATCAGGACGACGGCCAGGACCGTCGCCGCGGTGAGGAACCCCGGAGTCGTCCGGATCCAGCCCAGGAAGCTCTCCCACCGCTCGGCACGGACCCCTCGACAGAGGCCACACGCTCCACCGCTCACCCAGAAGGTATGCCCGCGGGCGCACCGGGAGTACAGGGGGGCGCCGCAGATCGGGCAGGTGGTTAACGACGCGTCGCCCCCCTCCCACAGATGCCCGTTCCCGCAGTACGACCGATGGTCCACCGACGGCCCTCCCCTCGCCAGCGGCGATGCTACCCGGGTACGCCGAGCGCGGCGAGAGCCGCGTCCAGCGCGGATCGGGTCTGCGAGGAGGCGTCGGCCCGGACCCCCACCAGCGGGGTGAGCGACGCGAAACCGGCGGCTACCAGCGCACCGTCGTCCTCGGGCGCTTCGTCGCCCACGTCTCCGAGCGAGGGGACGGCGGCGCCGAGGGTCAGGCGAACGGACCCCTCGCCCGCCTCGCCCGACGGCTCGAGATGGACTCTCTCCGACGCCGACTTGATGATCCCAGCCGTGCTGATCCTCCCCGGGCGGACGCCGCGGAGCTCACCGGGCGCCACCGACGGGACGTTCAGGTTCCACACGCTCTGTGGCGGCGCCTCCGACAGCGCCGGCACGAGCCGTACGGCCAGGGCCGAGGCCGTGTCCCAGTGATCCACGGCACCGCCGGAGCGCAGCGAGACGGCCAGGCCCCGCAGCCCCAGCTGGGCTCCGGTGAGGACCGCCCCGACGGTGCCCGAGTGCAGCACCGATCGGCCCACGTTCACGCCGAGGTTGATGCCCGAGACGACCAGGTCGGGACGGGGACCGAAAGCTCCGAGAGCCCCGACGATCACCGACAGCGCCGGTGAGGCGTCCAGACCGTAGGTCGGGACCTCCTCGGCCCCTTCGATCACCACGGTCCGGTAGGCAATGGCGTCGCGCTCGTAGACGGTACCCACGGCCGCCGACGCGCCGCTGTGATTGGCCAGGGGAGCGACCACCACCACCTGACGGTCCTCGCCGGCCGGGGCCATGTCGGCCCATCGGGCCAACGCCCGGGTGACCGCCGCCAGCCCCGGTGCATGCACCCCGTCGTCGTTGGTCACCAGGATGCGCACGCGCCAGTACGATACCGCCGGCGCCATGCCGGTCCGGTCAGGCGCCCCGGCCCCAGATCGAGGACCCCCGCCAATGACCACTCCACCAGCCAACTTCTCCACACCGTCGCCGAAGGCGGCGCCCGGAGCTTCGGACCGGCGCGAGGCGGCGGAACCAGCCACCGGTGCCCAGTGGGTGATCGGCCACGGCGGGCAGGAGGTGACGGTCACCGAGGTGGGGGCGACGCTCCGCTCCTACACGCTCGACGGGCGAGACGTCGTCGACGGGTTCGGGCCGGACGAGTGGTCCCGGAGCGGCAGGGGGCAGGTCCTGGCCCCTTGGCCCAACCGGCTGGGGGACGGGCGTTACGAGTTCGCCGGCGTGGCGGCTCAGGCAGCCCTCGACGAGCCCGAGCGGGGCAACGCCATTCACGGACTGGTGCGATGGCTCCCCTGGCGGCTGGAAGCTCATGCCCAGAACGTGGTCACCGCCGTCTGCCCGGTCCGCCCCACGCCGGGGTACCCGTTCCGCCTCGAGCTGCAGATCGAGTACCACCTGGGGCGTGACGGGCTCACCGTCACCACCACCGCCAGGAACCCCGGCACCGTGACCCTCCCCTTCGGGCTGGGCTTCCACCCCTACCTCACGGTCGGCACCGAGCTGATCGACTCGGCGTCACTGTCGTTGCCGGCGACCAGGCAGCTGTTGCTCGACAGCCGGGGCCTTCCCACCGGGGACGCCCAGGCGGTTGCCGGGACCGAGTGCGACTTCACCGCCGGTCGGGTGATCGGTACCACCAGCATGGACACGGCCTTCACCGGTCTCACCCGCCGGCGTGACGGGACGGCCCGGGCGACGTTGGACGCCCCCCGAGGAGGGCCTTCGGTGGAGGTCTGGATGGACGAGCACTTCAGGTACCTCATGTGCTACACCGGCGACACCGTGGAGGAAGTACCCCGGCGACGCACGGCGGTGGCGATCGAGCCGATGACGTGCCCACCCGACGCTCTGCGCTCGGGGCGTGACCTGATCGTCCTCGAACCCGGTCAGGAGTGGCAGGGCCGCTGGGGGATCACGGCCCGGTGAGCGCGTCGGGGAGCCCAGCGGGTTGGAGTGGTCGGGTGGTGGTCGTGACCGGCTCGTCCAGCGGCATCGGCGCCGCAGTGGCCCGGAGGTTCTCCGCGGCTGGCGCGTCGGTGGTGGTGAGCTCGGCCCGATCGGTCGACGCCGGCCGCGCCGTCGCTGCCGAGCTGGCCGACGCCGTCTACGTCCAGGCCGATGTGACCGACCCGGCCGCCCCCGAACGCCTGGTCCAAGGGGCCCTGGAGCGCTGGGGGAGGCTCGACGTGCTGGTGAACAACGCCGGGACCACGGCGGTGATCCCCCACGACGACCTCGAAGCGGCCAGCGTCGACGTGTGGCGCCAGATCTTCGAGGTGAACGTCTTCGGGACGTGGGCCATGACCGTGGCCGCCGTGCCGGCGTTACGAGACCGCCACGGAGCAGTCGTGAACATCGCGTCGATCGCCGGTCTCCGCCCCACCGGCAGCTCCATCCCCTATGCCTGCTCGAAGGCGGCCCTCGTCCACCAGACGCGGCTCCTGGCCAAGACGCTCGGTCCCGAGGTCCGGGTGAACGCCGTGGCGCCCGGTCTGGTCGACACGCCGTGGACCCGCGACTGGGACGCGGTGCGCGAGCACGTGTCGAAGGTCGCCCCCCTACGACGGAGCGGGCAGCCTGACGACATCGCCGAGATCGTCGTCGCCCTGGCCGCGTCCTCCTACACCACCGGCCAGGTGGTGACCGTCGACGGCGGCCTCACGCTCGCCACCTGACGGAGGCCGGCCCGCCGGGACGTGGCTATTCCCCGCTGCTCGCTGTCCGGTTGGGGTCACGGCCCACCGCAGCCCCGCGCAGAAGGCCCAGGCGACGGGCGTCACCACGGCGGTGTCCACCAGGGAGAGCGTCGGCAGTCCGAGCTCGGAGCGGGCCCAGCGGGGGAGGATGCCGACCGCCGCCGCGGCGATGACCGCGTGGACGGCCCGGTCGGCCGGTCGGTGAGCCACGCCGCGCAGGAGGAAGTCACGCGCGGCCATGGCCTGGGGGCCGGCATAGAGCTCGGGGCGGACCCGCAGGAAGTAGGCCTCGACCTCTGGGAGCGAGGTCGGGACCCATCGGGCGCCGAGCTCGTAGGCCACGACCGCCGTCTCGGCCAGGTAGTCGTCGGCTTCGGGATCGCTGACCGGGTTGGGGCCGTAGCGACGTGACGCGGTCAGGAAGCTGGTCATCTCGGTGACGTGGACCCACGTGACCAGGTCGGGGTCGTCGGCAGCGTACGGTCGACCGTCGGGCGCAACGCCCCTCACCCGCTCGTGGACCCGGCGGACCTGGCCGATGGCCCCCCGTGCGTCGTCGATGGACCCGAAGGTCGTGCGACCGACGAACATCGCCGTTCGACGTAGCCGACCGACCGGATCGTCGGCGTAGTTCGAGTGCTCGGCTACCCCGGCCATGGCCAGCGGGTGGAGGGTCTGGAGGAGGAGCGCGCTCAGGCCACCGATGACCATCGAGGCCAGGTCGGCGTGGATGCGCCGGGCCACGCCGTCGGGCGGGAGGAAAGCCAAGTCGGGGTCGGCGACCGGCGGCCGGGGCTCGCCGCGAAGCCCGAGGGACCGGCGGACGTCGCGATTGACGGCGTCCTGGAGCGGTCTGGCGGCGGTGTCGAGGGCCACTCGGCCGGTCTCGCGTGCCAGGCGGCCGGTGTCCAGCGCCAGGCGGCCGGTGTCCAGTGCCGTACCGGCGATGCCCCGGCCTAGCCCACCGGCGTAGCGGATCGGCGACGGGGGTCTGAGCACCGGTCCAGCTTCGCGCGCCGGTTCTGCGGCGGTGCGTCGGGTATGTGGCGGTGCGTCGGGTATGTGGCGGTGCGTCGGGCTCGTCCTGCCGGCGGACCTGTGGGAGCATCGAGACGTGCGCTACGTCGTCTACGGAGCCGGTGCCATCGGCGGTGTGGTCGGGGCCCGGCTCTACCAGGCCGGGCACCAGGTGACCCTCATCGCCCGTGGTGCCCACCGAGAGGTCATCGACCGTGACGGCTTGGTGATCGAGTCGCCCGAGGCCACTGAGCATCTGCCCATCCCGGTGGTGGGCGATCCAGGTGAGCTGGACTGGGAGGATCCGGCGGTCGTGGTACTGGCGGTGAAGGGGCAGGACACCCAAGGCGCGCTCGGACGGCTGGGTGTCGTGGCACCACCGTCGACCCCGGTGGTGTGCGCCCAGAACGGCGTCGAGAACGAGCGCATGGTGCTTCGGCGCTTCGAGCACACCTACGCCATGTGTGTGGTCTGTGCCGCCACCCACCTTCGTCCCGGCGTGGTCCAGGTGCACTTCACGCCGGTGTCGGGACTGATGGACCTGGGGCGGTACCCGGTGGGGGCGGACGCCACGGCCGCGCAGGTCGCCGGCGACCTCAGCGCCGCCACGTTCGACTCGGTGGCCCGGGGGGACATCATGCGCTGGAAGTACCGCAAGCTGGTGCACAACTTGGTGAATGCCGTCGAGGCGCTGTGCGGCGCCAGCGGTCGGGGCAGCACCTTAGGTCGCCGGGCCCAGGCCGAGGGCGAGGCGGTGCTGGTGGCGGCCGGCATCGACGTGGCCACTCGTGAGGAGGACCGGGCCCGGCGGGGGAGCCTGCAGTTCGGAGACGGGCGGGCGCTGGTGCCCACGGCGAGTGGGGAGTGGAGCGGCGGATCGTCGTGGCAGAGCGTGGTCCGGGGAGCGGGATCGGTGGAGGCCGACTTTCTCAACGGTGAGATCGCGCTCCTCGGCCGTCTCCACGGGGTGCCCACCCCGGTCAACGACCTGCTCCAACGCCGGGTGAACCGGATGGTCTGGCTGGGCCGCCAGCCGGGGGAGGTCACTCCCGAGGAGCTGCTGGCCGAGCTGGGCGACTGAGCTGGGCGACTGAGCTGGGCGACTGAGCGGCAGGGGCGGCAGGAGCGGCCCGAAACCGTCCCGGGCGATCTCAGTCCCCGTGCAGCGCGGCCCGGACCTCTTCGGCGTGGTCGACCGGCGGGGCGCCCCGGGTGTCGATCCGGACGCGGTGAAGGGTGCCGTTCCAGGCAAAGGGGGGCGCATATCGATCCGACACGGGGAGGCCGGCGTCGGATCCCAGCCGGAGCCCGGCACCACCGTGCTGGATGGCCACGGGGATGGCACCGGAGAACTCGATGCTCCCTACCGGCGTGCGGTCGTGGAACAGGGTGAAGGCATTGCGTCGTGGGGGTGGAACGGAGGACCGTCGTTCGGCCGGCTCGAAGGACACCCCGAGGGTGATCGGTCCGGCTGGGACCGGGCGGTCACCCACGACCTCCAGGTGGTCGCCGGCCCGGCTGAAGGTGAACACCAGGTGGCCGTGGTCGACGAATAGGGCGAACCCGCCGTGGAGGTCTCCGAGCGCGCACAGGATCCCGGACGGGTGGCTCCCGACCGCATCCACCGTGGCGGTGATGTGGAAGCTCCCGAAGAGCATCGGGATCGACTCGTCGGACACCGGGCCTCCGCCGGGGTAGAAGGTCCGGTCCGTGCCGGCTGGCCACGTCGCGGGGATGAAGGCGCCGAGCCGTTGCACCAGTGAGTCGTCGACGGGGAGCACCTGGTTCCTTCCGGCCTCGGCCATCCACAGGTCGACGAGCTTCCGGGTCGTCTCAGGGTGGTCGTCGGACACGTCGTTGGACTCCGAGAAGTCGTGGTCGAGGTCGAAGAGGGCCCAGTGGTCCAGATCGAAGTCACGACTTCCGATGGCCAGCTCTTCTTCGTCCAGCACGCCGGAGGAGATGTGGTCGGTAGTGGCCTTCCACCCGGCGTGGAAGATCGAGCGCGAGCCCAGCAGCTCGAAGTACTGGGTGTCGCGGGGGTCCGGGGCATCGTCCCGGTCGAACGTGGACCGCATGCTGGCGCCGTCGATGCGTTGCTGGGTCACCCCGTCGACGGTGACCGGTGCTTCGATCCCGACGGCATCGAGGACGGTGGGCATGAGGTCGACGGCGTGGACGAACTGGGTGCGGATCGCACCGCGAGAGGAGATCTCACGGGGCCAGTGCACCACCAGCGGGGTCCTCACGCCGCCCAGCCAGGTGTAGCGCTTCCACAGTCGGAAGGGCGTGTTCCCGGCCCACGCCCAGGCCCAGGAGTAGTGGTTGTACGTGCGGGGACCGCCCCAGTCGTCGATGGCGGCGATGTTGTCCTCCACCGACTCGGGGATCCGGGCCGTGAACCGGTGCTCGTTGACACTTCCGTACCGGCCGCCTTCGGCACTGGCTCCGTTGTCCGAGAACACCAGGAGCAAGGTGTTCTCCAGCTCCCCGAGCTGGTCGAGAGCGGAGATGACACGGCCGACCTGTGCGTCGGTGTGGGTGAGGAACCCGGCGAACACCTCCTGCTGTCGGGCGTGCATACGTCGCTCGTCGGTGCCGAGGGAGTCCCACGACTCCACCCACGGTGGCCTCGGGGTGAGCGCCGTGCCGGCCGGTACCACCCCGGACGCCTGCTGACGGGCGAACGCCTCCTCCCGCCACGCATCCCACCCCTGGTCGAACTTCCCCCGGTAGGGCTCGACCCATTCGGGCGCCACGTGGTGGGGGGAGTGCATTGCGCCGAGGGCGAAGTACAAGAAGAACGGCTTCCCAGTAGCCGCGTGCCGTTGATCGAGCACGAAACGTATGGCCGTGTCGGCCAAGTCCTCGCTCAAGTGGTAGCCGTCCTCGGGTCGACCCGGGGGGTCGACGTAGTGGTTGTCAGAGACCAGGTTCGGGGCCCAGTGGTTGGCGTCTCCCTGGAGGAAGCCGTAGTAGCGCTCGAATCCCCATCCGAGAGGCCAGTGCCCGAAGGGGCCGGCGGCCGACCGCTCGAAGCGGGGCGTGAGATGCCACTTGCCGACGGCCATGGTGCTGTAGCCGGCGTCACGCAGGATCCGCGGTAGGGGTGCGGCGCTCGGGGGACGCCGGGCGGTATAGCCGGGGTAGCCGAGGGGGATGTCGGCCAAGAACCCCATGCCGACGGCGTGGTGGTTCCGTCCGGTGAAGAACGCCGCCCGGGTCGGGGAGCACATGGCGGTGACGTGGAAGCGGTTGTAGCGCAAGCCGCCGGAGGCCAGGCGGTCAAAGTTGGGCGTGGCCGTGTCCGAGCCGAAGCACCCGAGCTGGGCGAAGCCGGTGTCGTCGAGGACGACGACCACGACGTTCGGGGCGCCCGGAGGAGGGGTGGGCGCAGTCGGGATCACGGGGGTGGAGTCGTTGACGGCGAAGCCGAGGCGTTGGGGTGGGGACATCGAGCCAGGTTAGGTCGCAGGAGGGGTGACGGGGCCGGGTCGAGTGCGCGGCGGGGGCACGTGCGGCGTGGGGGGCTCGTGCAGAGTCGGGGGCTCGTGCGGCAGTAGGGTCAGTCTGTGCCGTTCGATCACCCGGGGACAGCCGGGTCCCCTGATCCAGACTGGGACATCTCGTCGTTTCCCGAGCTCGACGGCTTCGATGGCCTGGACGACCCGGAGCTTGAGAGGTGGGCGAGCTCGAGACTGAGGAGGCGACACTCTGGAGGAGTACGGGCAGTGGGCCTTATCGTGGTGGTGGCCCTGATCGTCGCTTCCGTGGGGACCACGATCGAGCTGGTCCTGGGCGGATCGAGCAACTCCAGCGGGGCGAACCTGCCCACGAGCATCACCTCGACCGTGCCCATGGGGATCGGGGGGACCCCCCTCCCCGGAGGCACCGGGAGCAACGAGGCCGCACACGACGTCCAAGTCGCCTTTTCGGTCACGAACCCGGGGGGACAGTCCTCGGTGCCGGTGTGCTCCATCGACGTGTACTCCCATGCGGGCAACGCCTTGGCCGGCTCGGTCACGGTCCACGGTGACCGGGCAGTTCCGGGAGGAACCACCTCCACCGCCAAGGTCACAGTGCCGCTGCCCGAGGCCCCACCGGCCGACACCTTGGGCCGTGTCGCCCTGACCTGCGTGGGCTGACCGGGGGGTTGGGGAGGCCGCGCCGAAGCGATGCCGTGGCGGTGGTCTCAGCGATGCCGTGGCGGTGGTCTCAGCGCACTTCCTCGTGGACCACGGTCGACCTTCCCTGGGAGTCGACCGCCTCACGATCGAAAGTGTGCTGACGCCTGCCCACTGGCCGTCTCGAGGTGCCGTACACGATCGCCGAGGCAACGAAACCGACCGCGCCGACGACCATGAGGATCACGCCAGTGCCTTTTCGATCGTGAACGACCTCGCCAGTGCCGGCTACGTCATCAAGGAGAAGGATGGCCGGCGCAACCGGTACCGGGTTCAGTCGCACATGCCGCTCCTCGGGTCACTGGCCCAGGAGCGGACCATCGGTGAACTGCTGGCGGTCTTCGCTGGATCAGATGGCGACCGGGATGGAGGCTCGAGCGGCCGGTCGCGCTGGTCGTGGCCCGGCTCCGCTGTATTCCGAAGACCCATTCATTCCCGGTCAGTCGGCTCGCAGCGAGCCGGGGAGTAGCTGACGCGACCTGATGCCGAGCTTGTCATAGGCGTGACCGAGATGCTTCTCCACCGTGGAGCGGGTCACGAAGAGCCGTTGGGCGATCTGGGTGTTCGTCAAACCGCTGGCCGCCAGCTCACAGATCTTGAGCTCGCTGGCCGTCAGTGCCTTCCATCCGGTGAGCTGTTGGCGACGAGGTCGGGCGCCGGTTGCCCACAGCTCGCTGCGCGCCTGATCGGCGAGCACGGCGGAGCCGCAGTGGCCGGCGACGTCGTAAGCCGCCCGGAGCGCATCGCGGGCCTCCCGGGTCCGGCCGGCCACTCGGAGAACCACCCCGAGGTCGAGCTGGCAACGGGCCCATTCCAGTCGAGCCGGGGAACCGGCCAGCAGCGTGCTGGCGGCCTCCAGACCGGCCAGGCGGGCCGCTCCGTCCTCGGTCAACGCTCGAAGCCGATCGGTCAGGCCGCGGGCCGCGGTCGTTCCCCATCGCTCGGCATGAACGGCGTGCTCGTCGACCAGTGCGACGGCCTGAGCGGTGTGTCCCAGCTCGAGGTGGCAGGCGGCAGCCTCCAGCCGCCAGGGCGGATGGGGCAGATGGTTCTCGGGTTGCCCGGGGTCCCCACGAAACTTGAGCACCTCCAGCGCGGCTTCGGGTTGGCCTCGCAGGTGGAGTAGCCGGCCACACGCGTAGATGGCATGGATGGACTCCGACGCCGTCAGTGGATCTCGGTAGAGGCCGGTGGCGTCAACGGCACAGGCGGCTCCGTCCAGGTCCCCTTGCTCCATGAGAGCTAGAGCCAGGTACGCGTGGAGGATCGGGTGGACGTACCCGGCAGGGAAACCCGGGTCGAGGGCTTCTCGCGCCATCTGCTCGCATCGACGGAGGTCGCCGCGGATCCAGGCGCCGATGGCGGCGGCACAGCACACGTAGGTCATGGCCGTGGTGGCCCCGCGATCTCGAGCATGGTGCAGGACCCTCTCGAAGACGGTTTCGGCCTCTTCATGTTCCTCGCCCAGGCAGTACGCGGTCAGCGCCGCCATGACGGGAAAGGACGCTTCGGCTCCCTCGTCGAGCAGCCGGTCGTCGGACAGCCCTCGTCGGGCAAAGACAACAGCCTCGGCCGCGCTGCCCTTCAGCAGCCGGGTGGCAGCCAGGCTGCACTGCATGAGCTGGTGGGCAACGGTGTCACCGTCGGGGACGGCCAGCGTGCTGAGTCGGGCGGCGACGATGTCGGCATCCACCTGGTTCAGCAACTGGTACGTGGCGGCCTCCGCTTCCAGCCGGAGCTCCGTGCTGGTCTCCAGCAGATCCCGGTCGACCAGGACGGCGTCGACGGTGGTGGCGGCCCCGACGAAGTCGGCCACCGACGCCTGGACCCGGGCGGTCAAGATAGCGGTGGCCACGCGGTCTGTGAGGTCGTCGGTGACCGAGGCCGCGGCGCGGAGACGGTCCAAGGCCATGGCCGCGTCTCCGGCCAGCCATTCGGCCTTACCGAGATCGCGCAGGAGGGCCGCGGGAACCGGGGTGACTCCTTCGCCAACTGCACGGGACAACCAGCGCCCGGCAACTTCGGGGGCCCCGCGATCGCGAGCCAGTTTGCCGGCGGCCCAGAGCGCTTCGACCACCCACGGATCTCGGGCTTCGTCGGTGAGGGCCAGGTGGACCGCCACCTGATCGGGACCTGCTCCGCTGGCTGCCATCAGCTCGGCGGCCCGCCGGTGCAACCGCACCCGTTCCCCGTGCGGCGTGTCTCCCCGGATGGCTTCACCGATGACCGGATGCAGGAAGGCGAGGGGCCGACCTGGAGAGAGGACGCCGACCTGGACCAGCAGGTCGCACAGTTCGGCGGCCTCTCGGGTGCTGATTCCTGCCACGTGGGCGGCCTGACCGATGGTGGCCGTGCCCCCGAATATCCCCACGGCTCGGGCGAGCTGGGTGGCCATGGGCGGAAGTCCGTGGAGCCTGAACAGTACCGAGAGGGACACCCCCTTGGGGCTGAGTGAGCTCACCGAGGTAGCCGCAATGTCCCCCCAACCGAGCCCGTCCGATCGGACAGCCGCCAACAATTCAGACAACAGGAACGGGTTGCCGCCGCTGGCTCGATGACAGGCCGCCGTAAAGGCCACGCTCGGTGTCTCGTCGGCCCGTTCCCGGATGAACAGCTCGGACGCGGCCACCGAGAGGACCGCAGGTTCGAAGAACCTCCCAGACGAACCAGCCAGCAATTCAGACCACCGCCGGTTACCCGGGTCTGGCCGGGTGGCAACCATCAACGCGACACCCACGCCGTCGAGACGGCGGGCCAGGTAGCGGAGGAAATTGAAGCTCGGGATGTCGCAGTGGTGGAGGTCGTCGACGACAAGGAGCACCGGACCCTTCTCGGCGAGGTTGCAGACCACCCAGTACAGACTGTGGACGATCGCAAACTCCATCCCAGGCTCTCCCACGTTCCCGGCTGCCCGTTGGAGTCCATCACCGGTGACCCCCAGGACGTCGGCCGCCGAGCTGGCCGATCCGGAGAGCAGACCATGTTCGCCACGGACCTGACGCTCGAGGAGCTGGCGGACGACCCCGAAGGGGAAGTCCACTTCGAGCGCGTCGGTTCGGGCGGCCAGGACGGTCATGCCACGAGCACGGGCGCTCCGGCGGGCGGCGTCCAAGAGGACACTCTTGCCGATTCCGGCAGCGCCTTCGAAGACGATGGTGGCCCCGTCCCCGACGTGGGCCCCCTCGAGGGCGCCTTCGATGGCCGCCATCTCGTCCTCCCGCTCCAAAAGGACCTGGTCGAGCGTCATTCACCTCATTGTGCTCGACCGAGAGGAAGGTGACCAATGAGATGAGATTCGGACTTGAGGGAAATGGGCCGGCTGGGAGGAGCGGTGAATCATTCCGGTAGGGGCACCCCAACATGGGGGTGCCCTCCACGATGCTCGCGGCACCGGACGCCATCACAGTGGGCACATCGGAACCGGAGACCGCATTCAGGTGACGCTCGAGGTCGAGCCCACAGCCCAGCCCATCGCCGGGGTGGTGCTCGGAGCGGATGGGACGTCGCGGTCCTTCTGCGGGTGGACGTCCCTGGCCGACGCGGTCGCCGCCGCCGTGGACGGCAACCAAGGTGAATCGGCCGCTCAAAGGGAGACATAGGGGTGGGGAGCCCCAGGGACAGGGAGGCGAGGGGAATGGAGAGGCGTCCTGGGCGAAGGGCGACGAAGGGCGGAGCGACGGCCGGGATCCGCCACTGGGTGTCGATAGGGATCGTTCTCGCCCTCACGGCCAGTGGCATCACGTTGGCGACCACGCCGTCGGGGGCCAGTTCGTCCAAGTCGGGGACAACAGTCGTCACAGTCCCCAAGAACACAGTCCACATCACATCGGGGGCATGCCCAACAAAGGTCACAGACCCGATCGTGGAGACGCACGAGGGGACACCGAAGTTTCCGACAGTCACCTCGATGGACGTGTGCGGGATCGAGGACTTGGAGAACCGCGCCTACGAGGCGTTCCTGGGTGCCCATGGGACAGTCAAGCCCGAGACAACCACCGAGGGCACCTCCGAGTACGCCGGCGAGATCTGGACGCTTCTCGAAGAGTCCATCGGGACAGTCTCGACAGCGAGTACCTCGACGGGTTCGTGGCTCGTCGCGCAGGAGGCTGACGCCTGGTTCCAGGCGATCGCTCGACCGTACTTGACGCTCGCGGCGGCAGACGCTCTGGCCCAGTACGACAAGTGGGCGAAGAAGCCCTGCACATACGTGTCGCCGTACCCGACACTCTTCACTTACCAGCCGCGCACCGGATCGGCGACCTACTGTGCCGGCACAGTCCTGGCAACTCCTCCGACCCCTCCGACGCTGGCTGAGTTCGGAGAGTTCGGTATGGCCCAGGCGGCCGCCAAGCTGGGCCTACCGCTCCTGGGGAACAGCATCGACAAGCAGCTCCTCAACCTCCAGCAGGCCCAGACCGAGGCAATTGACCAGTCGGCGGACGTCTGGGCATCGCTCCTGGCCAGCCCGGTCCCGGCGATCGTGGAGCGCTCAATTCCCGGTCTCAACAGCAAGCTTTGGAATATTTTCGTGCCCTTCAAGAGAACGCGAGGCGTACTACGGATCGCCGACAAGGGGGTCGAGAGCACCGAAGGGAAGATCAACACCTCGATCGAAGAGGATGTGGATGGCGTCCCGGACACCACTCTGCAGACCGGCACCGACACCGGCTTGGAGACGGGGGCCGAGCTGGCAGAGGAGGGGGGGTTCGACCTCCTCGACCTCTTGGGCAGCATCGGTGATGTCGCCACGGCGGCCGCCGGGGCGGCGGCCACCGGCATCGTGGCCCTGGCCACTGGTCCCGCCGCCGGGTTCTTGATCCTCGGCATCGCCATTGCCGCCGGGATTTCGCTCGGAGTCGACATTGCGGAGAACACCCCGGCACAGACGACCAAGCAGCTGGCGGCCACACTGCAGAAGGACGTGTCGACATCCACCAGCCCCAATGTCCTGTGGTCGATGCTCGCCAAGTCGGGAGGGGGGGTGGAGCTCCAGCAGCTCTTCCAGAGCCAGCTCACAGTGAGCGTCCGCCCGATCGGCATCCCGCCGGCAAAGTCCGGCAGCTCTCTCACCCGGGCCACGAGCTCGCGCCCGGTGGGGGCGACGGTGGCCGGCTCACGTGCCGGAGCCGCACTCACGAGGACAGCGACGACCACAACACCCAACGTGCACACAAACGTGGTGACCAGCGTGCCGGCCACAGGTACCCGATGGGAGGTCTCGCCCCGGACACAGACCAAGACAGTGGCCGTGAACACATACGTGCGGACGGTGCGAATCCAGACGTGGCCGGACACCACAGGGCCGAACGGCGTGGGCCTCACCACAGTGACGTACTCGCACGGCAAGATCTACCGCACACCGACCGTGGAAGAGCGACAGGCCGGGGTCGAGGGGAGAGTACCGGCGGACGTGCTCAACTACATCGGCTGGACAGGCGCCTACCAGGAAGCGATCGTCGACGGGAACACATTCCTGGTGCTGGGGGCGCCGGGATCCAACGCGCTCGGCATCTCCGGCACAGCCTGCACAAAGGCCGGGGCATGCCAGTTCACCCCGACGTTGGAGGTCCGAGGTACATATGGACAAGATCTGCACCTGACCATCGCACCGGACACCGGGACCCCGCCTGCAACCACAATCACCGACGCGACCACCGGGACAACGGTGACCACGCCCAAAGTGGGTGAGCAGCTCCGCCTCACCGACCCCGACACGAACAAGAACGGCCTGGCCACCACGTACACCTGGCAGGTGGAGACCAAGTGCCGGGTGACAAAGAGCACCACCGAGCCCAAGGTCGACGGCGTGCCGTTCTGCACATCGGCGCCGGGCACGCTCCCGGCGAACATGAAGGATCTGTCTGTCGGCGGGAAGGAGACAGCTGCATTCCATACAGATCCGGTGACGGTTGTGACAGGCCAGTCGACCACGGTCTCCTTCCCGGCTCCCGGCACGTTCCACCTCCGCCTGATCACGACCGATACGGCCGGCGTGGTTCGGACGGCAAACGAGACATTGACGGTGGCCGGATCCAGGCCGGTGGTGTCCCTCACCACCACACCGTCGGCCTCGACGCCTCAGGTGCTGCACACCATCAAGAACGGATCGAAGGTGACCATCTCGGGATGCATCCAGGGTGCCGGCACCTCCTACGGCGACGACAGCGCGTCCATCACATGGGGTGATGGTTCGGATCGCCAGACGGGGACAGTGCTTTCTGCGGTGGCGCAGCCGATCACGTTCGTCAAAGGTCCCTCGGGGACCTGCGCTGGGCCATGGGCGTTCTCGTCCAGTCACCGTTACACAGTCAATGCGGGTTCGACACTGGGTATTCCTGTTCAGGAACGCATCGAGATCACGGTGACAAACGGCTTCTCGACATCGGAGGTCATCCCCCTCTACGCGTCCATCGGTTTCACAAGTCCCCCGGCATTCACGTCGCCAGGCCATGCCACCTTCACCGCCGGCACCTACGGGTACTTTCCCATCGACGTCTCGGGCGCCCCGCTCCCGTCGATCTCGGTCACCAAGGGACTCGCCACACTTCCGAAGGGTCTCTCCCTGGCGTACACCAACACCGGGCAGTATGCCTTGCTGGGCACCCCGAGCGTGACGGAGGGTGGGAGCTACACGTTCACACTCCTGGCGAAGAATGGCAACACACCGAGCGCCACGCAGACCCTCACCCTCTCCGTCGACTCACCGCCCGTGCTGAACTCACCTGCCTCGACGACGGTGACCCAGGGCCAGGCCAGCACGGTCACAGTGTCCGCCAGCGGTTACCCGACTCCGACGATCGCCGCGAGCACACTCCCCACAGGGATTAGGCTCGGCCCGTCGGCCAACGGGAAGGCCTCGCTGCAGGTGTCTGCCGCGGCCAAGCCGGGGATCTACCGGATCGACTTGAAGGCATCGTCCACGTCGGGCACGACCACCCAGATCATGAACCTCACCGTAGGGTCTGATCCGGTCATCACGTCGCCGGCGAGCGAAGGTCTGACCCCCGGCGTGTTCGCGGCATTCACAGTCCACGCCACCGGCGTGCCCGATCCGCAGGTGGTCGTGACGACACTGCCCAGCGGACTGGTCCCGACGACGTCGACGACAGGAAGCGACGTGTTGGTCGAAGGTACGGTCGCCTCCGCCGGCAACTACTCGGCCAAGGTGTCGGCGACGAACACAGTGGGGTCCGTGTCCGAGACACTTTCCATCTCGGTGTCGGCGACCGGTGGACCGGTCATCACAACTCCAACAGGAGGGGTGGCCAAGTTCGAGGTTGGAACGACCGGAAGGACGTACAAGGTAGCGGCGACAAGTTCATCGAAGGTGAGCATCAAGGCCGGGATGCTTCCGAAGGGTCTCACATTCACCGCCGGACCGAGCGGGACAGCGACTATTTCGGGCACGCCTTCCGTCCCCGGTATCGGGACCATCGAGCTTCAGGCGACAAAGGTTGGATCCAGCTCCGGCATTGCCTTCGTGGAGCTCGAGGACTTCGGGACGCCGGAATTTACGAGCCCCAGCACCGTGACCATGCTCGAGGGCCGGCAGGGCACGTTCACAGTCACTGCGACCGGTCTGCCGGCGGTGTCTATCGCCAAGGTGGCCGGCACACTGCCGCCCGGTCTGACGTTCACCACAGACGGCAACGTCAACCGAGCAACCATCACCGGCACCCCGACGAAGCTTGGAACGTACACGATCACACTCAATGCGACGAACATCTTGGATGTGGCGACAGGTGGTGTCGACCAGAAGCTCACCGTCGTGGTGGACCAGGTTCCGGCCTTCGTCAGCTCGTCGGCGTGCGTGTTCGCAGCCGGGCGTATGGGATCGTGCACGGTCACCGCAGCCGGGTACCCGTTGCCGGCGCTGGTCATCGGCGGATCACTGCCCACCGGGTTGATGTACACCACAGACGGCAACGGCGCAGTCACCATCTCCGGCACGCCCGTCACCGGCACAGGGACGACACTGTCAGAGAGCACGGTAGAGGTCACCGCTACATCAGCGGCGGGCTCGGCGAGCGAGGAGCTCTCGGTGCAGGTCGGACCGGCGCCGGCGTTCACCACGGGACCGACTGCCGACTTCTCCGTGGGGACCACATCCTCGTTCACCGTGTCGGCGACCGGTACCGGTACAGTCACGCTGTCGCCAGCGGGGACCTTGCCGACAGGTCTGCACTTCGCGTCCCACGGCAACGGTGTCGCCACCATTTCTGGTCGACCGGCCACAGGCCAGGGAGGAAGTCGCACGATCCAGGTCACGGCGACCGACCCCTACGGGACGACGGTCGAGACACTGTCCGTCGACGTCTACGAGACGCCGGCATACGTGACATCCCCCGGGTTCACGACAGCCGCATCGTTCGGGATCACCGGGACCGCGTACCAGTGGACAGTCGGTGCCACCGGCTTCCCACTTCCCACGCTCAGCCTGATCGGCACACTCCCGGCAGGAGTCACGTTCACCGCGGAGAAGAACGGTACGGCACAGATCGCCGGTTCTCCGGCCAAGGGGACGGCAGGCACCTATCCGCTGGTGCTGCTCTTGACCAACTCTGCCGGCTCCACCTCGAAGGACTTGACCCTCACGGTCGACCAGCCGCCGAACCTCAAGACAGCGATTGGCACACCGACGACAGGGGCCGTCATCACGAAGAGCGTGGTCTTCACCCCGAGCGTGCCGACGAGCACGACGCTCACAGTGACCGGGTCCCCGGCGCCGACACTCATCCTGACAAAGAGGGTGGGCACCACACCGCCGCCGTGGCTGACGGTGAGCATCACGGGAGACGCGATCCACCTCACAGGCACGCCACCGGCCACATCGGCAGGCACGTCGACGAGGTTGGTCTTCTCGGCGACCAGTGCCGTCGGTGGTGGCGGGAGCCAGATCGATATCGTGGTGCAGGTCCCCCTCCGGCTGGCCACAGCACGGTTGGGCGGGGCGTACAGAGCGCAGCTCCCCGCTGGCCACAGCTATGCCGTCGAGTCCACAACTCCCCTTCCGGCTGGGCTCACACTGTCGACCACAGGAACGCTGTCGGGAACGCCGACGGCGTACACCACAGCATCCTTCGTGGTCGCGGTGGGCGGGGGAGGAACAGTCCTGGTCCAGGTCGGCGTGCACCCCGCTCCTCAGACCTTGGAAGTCAGCGCCTTCCGGACCGTGGGCCCACTGGGTCCCGGTGACTGGTTCGCCGAGGTGGAGAACTCCACCACCTCGCCCGTGTCGCTCGCCGGGTGGTCGGTGCTGATGGAGGTGCCCAAGACCGCCCCGTCGACCACACCGACAGCTCCAAAGCCGACAGCCACACCAGCCAAGACAGCAGCGAAGAGGGTGGTGTCGGTTCCACTGGGCAGCGGCGCACTGACACCTGGCCAGTCGGTGGTGGTGGCTGGGCCCCATTTTTCGGGCAGCACCGCTCTCGGGTCGCCTGTCGCCATCGGCCCGTCGGCATCCACAGTTGACGGCGGGTTCGCCGTGAAGGCGCCCGACGGCACCGTCACCGACGCCGCCGGCATGGTGGGGTCGGCGGCAGGGCTCTCGTCGGGGACCCCGCTCGTGGCTCCGCCGTCCGCCGCAACCTCGACCCAGAGTGCATTCGTGCGGCACCAGTCCGGCGGGGTGCCGGTCGACTCCGGTGACAACGCGTCAGACTTCACGTTCGAAGTCGTGGGGGTGTCGTTCACGCCGGCGCCCGAGGGGCTCTCCGCGTATTCTGCCACCGCGCTGACAGCGTCGCTGGTCCAGTCCACGACATCGAGCTCGTCTCGGACTCTCTCCCGCACCATCGGGTCGATCCACATCGTGGCGACCATCCCGGGTGGGGTGCTGCCTGCCGGCTCCACCGTGTCCCTGGTCAGTGCGCCGTGCGGTTCGGTGGGGTCATCGGCCACATTTGCCTCGGGTACCTGCCCGAGTGGAGTGCCGGCCACACAGACAGCCGTGGGTGTGTCCTGGATCACCCCCACAGGGACTGCGATCCGGTTCCCCTCGACAGACCCGGTGAGGGTGACCGTGTCCGATTCTGCGCTCGGTACGGCGTGGAGGCTCGACGCACTCGACCCTTCGGGGGCGCTGAGACCGGTCGCCGGAGCGGCAGGTGGATCAGTCAGCACGACCCTGCAGTTGCCCGCCGCGTTCTTGGTCGTCGGAGAGGCCACCCCGACAGGCGGGGGCTACTGGGAGGTGGCCTCCGACGGCGGGATCTTCGCCTTCGGCAACGCCGCCTTCGACGGCTCGATGGGAGGCAAGGCCCTCAACTCCCCGATCGTGGGGATCACGGCCACCCCGACAGGCGGGGGCTACTGGGAGGTGGCCTCCGACGGCGGGATCTTCGCCTTCGGCAACGCCGCCTTCGAC
>JAJYZN010000028.1 GCA_021799915.1 Actinomycetes bacterium | reverse complement strand
CGGTGGCCGGGTCCTGCGCAACGGCCGCTCGTGAACCGAGTCAGGGTCGGAAGGCAGCAGCTCTCAGCGGGTGAGGCCGTGTGCCGCAGCCAACCTGGCCATCGCACCGAGCTCCGGACGGTGAAGCCTGCCGCCTTTGCCGGTGGCGCCGGTAGGCTCCCCGGGCATGGCCGAAGATCCGCACCTCATGCTGTACCTGCGGTTCCGCCCGGGCCGGTTCGGAGAGCTGCGGGGACAGCCCCACGTGGTCAGGGCGCTGCAGAGCGCCGTCCGCAGCGGACACGTGGCCCACGCCTATCTCTTCAGCGGGGAGCGGGGCACGGGCAAGACGTCGACCGCCCGCATCCTGGCCAGAGCGCTGAACTGTGCCGAACCGGTGGACGGAGAGCCGTGCGGATCGTGCCCGTCGTGCGTCGAGATCGCCAGCGGGAAGTCGGTGAACGTTCTCGAGCTGGACGCCGCTTCCAACAACGGTGTCGACGCGATGCGAGATCTCATCGCCCACGCTGCGCTGGCATCCCCGGGCCGGTGGAAGGTCTACATCATCGACGAGGTCCACATGCTCTCCAACGCGGCCGCCAGCGCGTTGCTGAAGACCCTCGAAGAGCCCCCCAGTCATGTCATCTTCGTGCTGGCCACCACCGAGCCGCACAAGGTGCTGCCGACCATCAGGAGCCGGACCCAGCACCTCGAGTTCCGTCTCCTCAGTGCCGACACGCTGTCGAGTCTCTTGAACGACGTGAACGCCGCGGCCGGGCTGTCCCTGGACGATCGCACTCTGGCCAGGGCCGTCCACGACGGACGCGGCTCGGCCCGGGACGCGCTGTCGGCCCTGGAGCGAGTTGCGGCGTCGGGTCCGGCCGAGGACGAAGGGCCAGAGCTGGCTGAAGTGGTCGAAGCCCTCACCGACGAGGACGCCGGCCGGGCACTTGTGGCGATAGGCGCGCTCCACGAGAAGGGGATCGGACCCCAACAGTTGGCGGCAGGCCTGGTCGACGAGCTCCGCCAGGCATTCCTGGTCGCCCTGGCTCCCGAACTGGCGGACGCTGGTGACGCCGATCGGTCCCGGCTTTCCGACCAGGCCGACCGGCTGGGCCTGGCTCGCCTGGTGCGGGCCATGGAGGTCCTGGGCCGGGCCATGGTGGACATGCGTGACGCGCCGGATGCACGGGTCGTGCTGGAGGTGGCGTTGGTCCGACTGGCCAGGTCGGAGCTAGACGACTCGACGGCGGCGATCCTCGACCGACTCTCCCGGGTGGAGAGAGCGTCGGCCGCACGAGCGGGTGCCGTCCAGGGTGGAGGCGCCGCACCGACGCGGGCTCAGGGTGCAGAGTCCGGTCCTCCGCCGGGTGCAACGCTCGACCCGCGGACTCGCCCGTCAGTGGGTGCGCTGCTCCGCCAGCGGGCGGCTTCTGGTTCGGATTCGGTCCCGGCTTCGGCCCCGGCGGCTTCGGCCCCGGCGGCTTCGGCCCCGGCGGCTTCGGCCCCGGCGGCATCGGACCTCGTCCCGGCGAGCCCAGATGGGCTGCCGGAGGAAACCCCGGTTGGCGCACCGGACCGCGATCAACTGGTCCAAGCCTGGGGTGACCACATTCTTCGAGCCCTGCCGGCACGGCCCAAGGCGCTCTACATGGGGGGGCGCTTCGTGTCGACCGATCACGGCTCGGTTGTGTTCTCCCTACCCAACGAGCCGCACCGGGTCCGTTGCGAGGAGGTCCGCCACGTCGTCGAGCAGGCACTGGAGGCACACTTCGGGGTTCCCATCCACCTCGAGCTGGAAGTAGACGGCCCGGCCCCAGGCCAGAGCTCCGGCCAGATCCCGGGCCAGGCCACCGGCTCCGCACGCCGCACCGGGACCGCTTCGGCACGGGGTCGCGGTGCAGGTGGGGCACTCGGGGAACGGGACGTTCGAGCCCGGCGCGCCGGTAGCACCGACGTGTCCGAGGATCCCGAGACCGAGGACCTTGACGAGGTGGCAGTCGGGACCGAAGGCGTCGAAGACATCGCGTCGGTGGCCGAGGCCCGTGTGCTCGACGCCTTCCCGGGCGCCGAGGAGGTTCCGGGCTAGGTGTACACCGGATCACTCCGTTCCCTCATCGACGAGCTTGGCCGCCTCCCGGGGATCGGTCCGAAATCGGCACAGCGCATCGCGTTCTATCTCCTGAAGGTCCCCGACGAGGACGCGCTCCGCCTGTCGGCGGCCATCGAGGCGGTGAAGGAGCACACGACGCTGTGCGAGCGCTGTTACAACGTGGCGGAAGGTGGCGAGCTCTGTGCTTACTGCGGCGACGAGCGCCGGGAGGCGGGAATCGTCTGCGTCGTGGAGGATCCCCGTGACATCGTGGCGGTTGAGCGGACCCGCCAGTTCCACGGTCGTTACCACGTGCTCCAAGGCGCGCTGAACCCGCTGGAAGGGATCGGACCCGAGCAGCTGCGCGTGGCCGAGCTCCTCTCGAGGGTCAAGGCCGAGGGCATCCACGAGGTGATCCTGTGCACCAACCCGAACCTCGAAGGTGAGGCGACGGCCATGTACGTGGCCCAGCTCCTCCAGCCCGTGGGGGTCCGGGTGACCCGGATCGCCAGCGGGCTTCCCGTCGGGGGCGATCTGGAGTACGCCGACGAGCTGACGCTGGGACGGGCCCTCGAAGGCAGGCGGGATGTCGAACGATGACCGAACCGGCAGCCGGGCCCACGACCGGAGCCACGACCGGGCCCACGACCGGGCCGGATCGCTACCTGTGGTTGCTGCGCCACGCCAAGGCCGTGCCCGATCCCGCTCCGGGGGGAACCGATCACGACCGACCTTTGGCCCCTCGGGGACGGAGGGACGCCGACGCTCTGGGCCGGCGCCTGGGTCCTGGCGGGGACCGGCTCGGGCTCGGCAACCTGGCCCCGGCGCCACTTCCCACGCCCACCCTGGTGCTGTGCTCCACGGCAGTGCGGACCACCGAGACCGCCCAGCGCGTCCTGGCGTCGTGGCCGGAGCCCGCCCGACCGTTGCTGGACCGCCGCCGTGACCTCTACGGCGCGTCGCCCGAGGAGGTCCTCGGGGTGCTGGGCACCGTTCCCGACGATGTGGTCTCGGTGATGGTGGTGGGCCACAACCCGACTGTCCACACGCTTTCCTGCCTGCTTCCGACCGCCGGAGCGGACCGGCCGTTCCCTACGGCCGGGCTGGCGGTGTACCGGTTCGGGCTCCGGCGATGGGAGGATGTGGCCGAAGGGACTGCGGTCGAGCTGGGCCGGTCTGCTCCCCCCTACTGACGCAGCCGGGGTCGGGAGCGGGGGCACCGGACGCGCGACCCGCAGCGGGCGTGGTGCTCGACGAGCGACGAGGTGATGCACATGTGGAGGCAGATCGCCGCACTGGCCGGAGGCGGGGCGCTGGCTCTCGTCCTCTCGCTGGTGGTGCTCACGGCGCTGCGCCGGACCCTTCCGAGCTCGGGGGCGACGACCGAGCGGTCGATCCTGGCCCGCTTGAAGGGGCCGTTCCTGGTCATCATGACGTTCGTCGGGGCGGCCGTCGGGGCGGCCGTGGTCCCCATCGGAGGGCGCCCGGGTGCCGCCGCGAATCACGGTCTGCTGATCGTGCTGGTGGGCGCCACCGCCTGGCTGCTCTTCAGGTGCACGTACGTGTTCGAGGACGTGGTGTTGGCCAGGCTGCGGGTGGACGTGGCCGACAACCTCCGGGCTCGCAGGGTCCAGACCCAGATCCAGGTCTTCCGCAGGCTGGTGGGGGCGGTGGTCGTCCTGCTGGGCGTGGCCATCGTGCTCCTCAGCTTCGGCACTGTCCGGGTGGCCGGGGCGAGCCTGCTGGCTTCGGCCGGCGTCCTCGGGGTGGTGATCGGTCTGGCGGCCAAGCCGGTCACCACGAACTTCCTGGCTGGGATCCAGATCGCCATCTCCCAGCCCATTCGGGTGGACGACGTGGTGGTGGTCGAAGGGCATTGGGGCCGGGTGGAGGAGATCAACTTGACCTACGTGGTCATCCGCATCTGGGACCTCCGCTGCCTGATCCTCCCGATCTCGTACCTGATCACAAACCCGTTCGAGAACTGGACCCGTACCAGCGCCAAGCTGCTGGAGTACGTCCACATCGACGTGGACCACACCGCCCCGGTCGAGGAGCTGCGTGACTACCTCCACGAGGTGCTGAAGGCCTCGCCGAGCTGGGACGGCTCGGTGTGGAGCCTCCAGGTCACCGGCACCGGCCCGTCGTGCATGCAGCTCCGAGCGGTCATGAGCGCCCGCGACAGCGCGTCGGGGTGGATCCTCCAGTGCGACGTGCGGGAGAAGCTCGTCGCCTACCTGCGCGACCACCACCCCGGGGCGCTGCCCCGGGTCAGGACCGGTCCCGGCGACCAGTCCGACCCTCAGCCGCCAACTGGTCCGGAACCCGGTCTCGTACCTGGTCCCGGTCCGGACCGCCGGTAGCAGGCGAGCTTCAGGCCAGGGAGCGCAAGAGGGCGCCGTCCCCCTGGCCGCCTCCCCCGCACAGCGCCACGGCCGCCAGGCCTCCACCACGACGGCGGAGCTCGGTGAGGGCCGTGAGGGCCACACGGGTGCCCGACATGCCGACCGGATGGCCGAGGGCGATGGCTCCGCCGTTCACGTTGATCACGTCCTCGGGGATCGACAGGTCGTCGGCTGAAGCCAGGCCCACGGCGGCGAAGGCCTCGTTGATCTCGAAGAGGTCCACGTCGGCCACCGACTTCCCGGCCCGATCCAGGGCCCGGGCGATGGCCCGCGACGGCTGGGTGAGAAGGGAGGTGTCCGGACCGGCCACCTGGCCGTAGCTCACCAGCTCGCCGAGAGGGGTCACCCCGAGGGCGTCGGCCCGGGCCCGGGACATCACGATCAACGCCGCCCCGCCGTCGGAGATCTGCGAGGCGTTCCCCGCGGTGATGGACCCGGCCTTGTCGAACGCCGGCTTCAGGGCGGCCAGCGACTCGGCAGTGGTGCCCGGTCGGACCCCTTCGTCGGTGTCGAAGACGATCGGGTCGCCCTTTCGCTGGGGGATGGTGACCGGAACGATCTCCTGGGCCAAGCGTCCTTCCTTGGTCGCCGTTGCCGCCTTCTCGTGCGAGGCGGCGGAGAACGCGTCCTGGCGCTCGCGGCTGATCCCGACCTTCTGGGTGAACCGCTCGGTGGCCAGGCCCATGGCGCAGTCGTCGAAGGCGCAGGTGAGGCCGTCGAACATCATCGAGTCCACCAGGGTCCCGTCACCGAGCCGGTACCCGGCGCGGGCCCCGGCCAACAGGTGGGGCGCCCGGGTCATGGACTCCATGCCCCCGGCCACGACGATCTCGGCGTCGCCGGCGCTGATCATCTGGTCGGCCAGGTAGAGGGCGTTGAGGCCTGAGAGGCAGACCTTGTTCACGGTGGTGGCCGGCACCGACATGGGGATGCCGGCTTTGACCGCAGCCTGGCGGGCGGTGATCTGACCCTGCCCGGCCTCGATGACGTGGCCCATGAACACGTAGTCCACCTGGTCCGGGGAGATCCCGGCCCGCTCCAGGGCGGCGGCGATGGCGAAACCTCCCAGCTCCATGGCCGAGAACCCGGCGAGTGCGCCGGACAGCTTCCCGATGGGCGTCCTGGCCCCTGCGACGATCACCGATCCGGGCATTGCAGACCTCCAAGCTCGGGCCCGGCGGCTGTGCCGGGCGGGTCGTGGGCCCCCGCGACGATGGAATGGTCGCCACCGGGGCCACCGGCCCTGCGAATTTGCCGGTCGGCGGTTACCGACCGGTACCCCATACTACGACGTCCACTATCGTCGGTGCCCATGAGTGAGATCCTGAGCGCTGTGATCGCCGGGGCCGGTGGGGACGAGTTGGCCGCCCTGCCCCTCCCCGAGAGCTACCGGGCGGCCTTCGTGCGCCGCGACGAGGCCGACATGTTCGAAGGGGTGGCGTCGACCGACAAGGACCCGCGCAAGTCCCTCCACGTGGGCGAGGTGCCCCTGCCCGAGCTGGCCCCCGACGAGGCCTACGTGGCGGTGATGGCGTCGTCCATCAACTTCAACACCGTGTGGACGTCGATCTTCGAGCCGTTGCCGACGTTCGGGTTCCTCGATCGGCTGGGCCGGGAGGGCGTCTGGGGTGCACGCCACGCGCTGGACTACCACGTGGTGGGCTCGGACGCCTCGGGGGTGGTGCTCCGCACCGGCTCGCTGGTGCGCAACTGGAAGCCCGGGGACAAGGTGACCGTCCACTGCAACTACGTCGACGACCAGGACCCGTCGGCCCACGACGACTCGATGTTGGCCGACACGCAGCGGATCTGGGGCTTCGAGAGCAACTTCGGGGGTCTGGCCGACATCGCCGTGGTGAAGGCCAACCAGCTCATGCCGAAACCGGCCCACCTGAGCTGGGAGGAGGCGGCGATCAACGCGCTGTGCAACTCCACCGCCTACCGGATGCTGGTCTCGCACAACGGCGCCCCGGTGACCCAGGGCGACCGGGTCCTGGTCTGGGGAGCCAGTGGTGGTCTCGGCAGCTACGCCGTCCAGTACGTGCTGAACGCCGGGGGCACCCCGGTCGGCGTGGTCTCGTCCCCCGAGAAGGTCGACCTGCTCCACGATCTCGGCGTCGAGGCGGTGATCGACCGCCGGGCCGCCGGGTACCGTTTCTGGAAGGACGAGCACACCCAGGACGAGGCGGAGTGGCGCCGGTTCGGGAAGGACATCCGCTCCCTGGTGGGTGCCGACCCGGACATCGTGTTCGAGCACCCGGGACGGCAGACCATGGGGGCATCGGTGTTTGCCTGCAGGCGTGCCGGGACCATCGTCACGTGCGCGGCGACCTCGGGGTACATGATCGAGTACGACAACCGCCACCTGTGGATGAAGCTGAAGACCATCAAGGGCTCGCACTTCGCCAACTACCGCGAGGCCTGGGACGCCAACCGCCTGGTGTGCGAAGGGAAGATCCTTCCCCCGCTCTCGGCGGTGTTCCCCCTCGAACAGGTGGGTGAGGCGGCCACCCAGGTGCACCACAACCTCCACGAGGGAAAGATCGGCGTGCTGTGCCTGGCCCCGGGCGAGGGGCTCGGGATCGACGACCCGGAGCTGCGGGCCAAGGTGGGAGAGGACCGGATCACCTTGTTCCGGAGGCACGAGGCGTGAGCGCCGGTGCGGGCGGTGCGGCGACCGCGGAGAACGGGGACAGCATGCTGACCGAGATCGACCACGTGGCCATCGCCGTCCACGACCTCGACGCCGCAGTCTCCTGGTACGCCGCAACCTTCGGGGCCACCGTGGCTCATCGTGAGCGGGTGGAGTCTGACGGGGTGGAAGAAGCCTTGCTGAAGGTGGCCGACTCCTACGTGCAGCTCCTCACCCCGACCCGGGAGGACTCCCCGGTGGCCAAGTACCTCGCCAGCCGGGGCGAGGGACTCCACCACGTCGGCTACCGGGTGGCCGACTGCGCAGCGGCGCTCCAGTCGGTGAAGGACCAGGGAGGGAAGGTCATCGACCAGGCGCCCCGACCGGGTTCACGGGGAACCACGGTGGCCTTCGTGCACCCCAAGGCCTCGTTCGGGACCCTGATAGAGCTGGTCCAGGAGTAGGGGGCCGGTGCGACGGGGGCAAGAGGGCCCGACACCCAGGACGGTGGATCGCCGCGGGCACGAGATCGGTGAAGGGTCGTGGGCAGCCGTCGGTGATACGGTTTCGATCTCCATTCCACTGGGACCCCGGTCCCCAGGCCCCAGCTCCGGGGCGGCGGGCTCCGCGGTTGCGGGCTCCGCGGTTGCGGGCTCCGGGGCAGCGGGGTGGCGGGCTCCGGGGCGGCGGCCGACCACGCCTGACCCTGGGCAAGCCTGACCGAGGGCAAGCCTGACCGAGAGCAACGTCGAACCAGAGAGGACGTGCAGACCGAGATGACGACGAAGGACGAACTCACCGGTATCGACAAGGTCCCGGCCCCGTTGGACCGCCGTAGCGCCTCCGGTCCAGAGGTTCGGAACGGGCGACGGCGACGCGTGCACCGGGGAGGGATCGTCACCGTGGCCATGGTGGCCGCCCTGGGGCTGGCCCTCTCGGCCTGCGGGTCCTCTGGTTCGTCGAGCACTTCGGGAGCAGCCGGCGGCACGTCCTCGCCGTCGACCAGCCCATCGTCGTCGACTACGTCCACAGCCGAGCCGACACCGCACGACACCTCGGTCCCCGGCGCGTCGGCCCTCCCCACCAAGGCCCAGATGGGGTCGCTCACGAACTACACGTACACGTTCACAGACAACGGCAGTCTGGCCATCAAGGGCAGCGTGTACTCGCCGACGGACCGCCAGTCCACAGAGCCGACCGTGGTGCTCACCACGGCCCACGCCACCTACACCAAGCTGGGCACAACGTGGTACGAGACATCCCAGCCGGCGAACCAGGCCCACAACAGCTACGCCACAAGCCCGTACCCGGCGTCCATCAAGGGCTTTCTCGGCTACTTGAAGGTCGCCGGGGCGACGGTGACCAAGGGGGGCGCGTGCTCCGAGGCCGGTCAGGCCGGGACCACGTTCAGCGTCGAGTCCAAAGAGCTCAACACCAAGGTCCTGAACGAGCTGGCCAGCGCATGCTTCGCCAACCACGGTGGTGCGTTGCTCTCGTACGCGCTCGGGGCCCAGGGCTCGACAGTGGACACCTCGAGCCACCACGTCACCTTCTCGTTCACGATCGACTCGATCGGCACCGTGGCGCAGATCCCGGTCCCGACGAACGTGAAGAAGGACACATCGACAGGGACATCATCTCCGACCGGGTGACCACGGATCAGAGGTGGTGAGCGGGTCAGCCACTCCGGACGATGACCACTTCTCCGGGGTTGCCGACAGCTGCCCAGACCGCCCCGCCGACCGTCATCAACTGGCGAGGCGTGCCTCCAAGACGTGCCGCCGGGCCCACGCCACCGGGTCCGGCTCCGGTCCCCACGGCACGCACGTCGTCCTCTCGACCGTCGGCCACCACGACGGTGCCGTGCCCGGCTCCAGCGACCAGGGCCACCGCCACCGGGTCCGGCCCTGACCGGTAGGTGGCCTCCACCTGTCCGGTGACCGGATCGAGTTCGCTCACCGTGCCACTGCCGGCATCGGCGACCCAGACGGCGTGGTCCCCGGCAACCACTCCGATGGGGACCTGGCCCACGGTGAAGGTACGCCAGCGGAGCCTTCCGCTGACCGGGTGAGGGTTGATCTCGGCCAGCGTGTCGGTGGAGCCGGTCACCCAGACGCCGCCGTCACCCGTGGCCACTCGAACCGCCCCGCCGGGGAGGTGGGCACTCGCCTCCACGCGTCCCGTCGCCGGGTCGACGGCGGTCACGTCGCCGGCGATCACGCTGGCCACCCAGACCAGTCCGTATCCGGTCGCCAGGCCAACGGGGCCTCCGGGAACCGGCACGTCGTGCAGGATCGGCCCGGCGAGGGCCCCGGTGTCCGACACCTCTTCCACCGTGTCGGTCACCATGCTGGCCACCCAGACCCGGCCGGGGGTCGTGGTCACCGCCGCGGGCCGACCCGGGAGGGGGAGCGCAGGTCCGACGCTGCGCCCGGTGGCCGGGTCGAGGCGCACCAGGGTGTCGTTGACGTCGTCGGTGAGCCACGCCGATCCCTGCCCGTACGCCACCGCCGAGACCGCCGGTTGGCGGGTCAACGTGGTCAACGCGACCCGGGATGCCGGCCCGGCGGCCTGACCAGCTCCTCCATCGGCTCCGACGCCGCCTCCCACGCCGGCCAGGCTCCCGGCCACCACGACGATCACGGCGGCGACCACGGCGGTGATCGTGATGATCGAGGTGATCGTGGCGTTGCGACGAGCCCGTCGGGAGCGCAGGTGCGATTCGGCCTCCCGGGCGTGGTGGAGCCTGGTGGCTGCACGTTGGCGGGCCTTTCGCTCGGTGCGACCTACGGTGCCCGACCGCCTTTGTGTGGTGAGCCTGGCCGGGGTGCTCATGCCGGCGCTGTCCCCGGCCCGGTCGCCGACCCCGCCGCGGAACCGGCGAGCTTGCGGGCCAAGGGTCCGGTCAACCGGGCCGACACACCGGAGCACCACGACGCGGTCCGTTCGTAGAGCGCCGGCATCACGCCGTCGGGGTTGGCCCCCAGGGTCGCTCCGGCCAGCCCGGTCCCGAGCAGGGTCACGCTCCCCACCTGCGGGAGAGCCGACTGGAACACCGGGCCCAGTCCCAGCACGATCCCCCCGAACAGGGCGCCGCTGCACGTCGCCACGCCCCCCACCACGCAGAGCAGCAGGATGGGCAGGCTCTGGAGCATCTCGAACTGGGTGGCACCGGCCACTGACTCCATGCCGCCGTAGAGCGCTCCGGCGAACCCGGCGATGGCCGCCGAGATCGAGAACACCACCAGCTTGGTGAGGGTCAGGTTCAGCCCGAGGGTGGCGCACGCCGCTTCGCTGTCCTTCATCGCCGAGAGGACCCGCCCGAAGGGACCCCGGCGCAGCGCCAGGAGGGCCACCGACACGACTGCGAAGACGACGGCCAGGAAGATCACGAAGGATCGCTGCCCCGTGAAGTGCAGGCCGAAGATGCTGGGACGGGGGATTGCCACCGACCCGTTGAAGGTGAATGCGGTGGACGTGGGGAAGAACATGTCGTCCATCGCCGCGGCGAAGGCCATGGTGGCCAAGGCCAGGTACAGGCCCTTCAACCGGAGAGCCGGCAGGGCTACGAGCGCGCCCACCGCCCCCGCCAGCCCGGCGGCAGCCAGGAGCCCCAGGGGTGATCCTCCGCCACCGGCCCGAGCCATGGCGAAGGCGCCCAACCCGGCGAAGGTCATCTGGCACAGGGACACCTGGCCCCCCCACCCCGACAGGGGCACGAGAGAGAGCATGATCAGTCCCAACGCCAGACCGGTTCCCAGGTCGACCGTGTCGCCCGCGCCCAGGAAGGAGGTGGCGACCACCACGGCCAGGACCAGGAACACCGCCCCCTGCAACGAGCGGGCGAGCCCGGCGGTGGGGCGGACGGCGCGACGGACCTGGATCACTGCTCCACGGATCTTGTCCTGGGGGAGGATGAGGAGGGTCACGAACAGCAGGATTGAGGGAATGGCCAGGCGCATGCCCTGGAGGGGGACCGAGTCCCATATCCCGGTGCTGGGCATGTAGCCGACGGCGTAGGACTGGAGGAGCCCGATGAGCAAGGCTCCGGCGAAGGTCAACGGTAGGTTCCGGAGCCGACCGATCATCGCCGCGGCATAGGCATCCACCACCAGCAAGGTGAGAGGCAGCACCGACAGCTGGAGCTCGGGGGCGATGAGGATGCCGGCGATCGAGGCCAGCATCGCTCCCAGGGCCCAGCTCAACGTGCCGATCCGGGCCGGTCGGGCACCGTTCAGTCCCGCCAAGCCCCGGTTGTCCACCACGGCGCGCATGGTGACACCGGTACGGGTGCGGTAGAGGAAGAGGCGGAGCCCGGCGGCGATCCCCAGGGCCGCACCGACGGTGATCACGTCCTCCCAGGTGACGAAGACCCCGACGAGCTGAAACCCTGAGTGACCGAAGAACGGGAGGAGGACCCGGGCTTGGGGAGGCCAGATGGTGTCCACCAGCCCGATGAGCCCCACCATGAGCCCGATGGTCACCACCAGGGTGGTGGCTACCGACGCGTCGCTCACCCTGCGGATGAGGAAGCGTTCGACCGCGGCGCCCGAGAGCGGCGCCACGACGCACACGGTGACGAAGAGGGCGGCCAGGGGTGGCCAGTGCCAGGCCATCTCGAACTGCCAGAAGACGAAGGCCATGAACATTCCCACGGCTCCGTGGGCAATGTTGAAGATGCCCGAGGTCGAGTACGTGACTACCAGACCGCTGGCGGCGACGGCGTAGGCGGCACCGGTGACGACGCCGACGATGGTGAAGGCGATGAGCTCGTGCACGAGATCCTCGTCAGTCCTCTCTGGTCCTTCGGTCAGTACTGGTACAAGCCGCCTGTGCAGTCATAGGTGTTGGGTGCGGGCGGGTAGACGCGCTGGAAGCTGCTCCCTTGAATGTGGAAGTAGTCGAAGCACTTGCTCGGGATCTTGGAACCGAAGTTCTCCGGAGGTTG
Source organism: Actinomycetes bacterium (assembly GCA_021799915.1). The sequence continues at coordinate 7,823 of JAJYZN010000028.1, read as the reverse complement.
GAGTCCGTCACCGGTCCATGTGTGGATCTGAGCCAGTTGCTGGAGGAGTGCCGCCCGCGTCAGGTGGGGTCCGACAGCTTTGGCCGCTTGGAGGAACGCCAGTCCGGCCGACCAGGCGAAGATCCCGAAGATGTCGTGCTTGGCCCCCGGGGCCACTCGGTTCAACCAGGAGAGGTACGTCTGCATCTCGGGGATGCTGCTCGCCTCCTCGTAGGCGGCGGTGGCCATGAGGACCAGGTCGCCGTTGGACTCACCTTGGGTCTGCTGGATGAACTGCGGTGTGTACTCCTCGGAGAACCAGTCCACCACCTGAGGCTGGAAGTTCTGCTGCTGCATGGCACTGAGCAGGCGAGCCGCCGAGCTCATTGTCGAGTACTCCGTGACGTACTGCACGCCCTTTTGCTGCATCTGGAGTACGTAGGGGGCGTAGTTGGGCTCGGTGGGCGTCACCGACGCTGTGTACACGTAGTCGAATCCGACCGACTTGTAGGCGGCCATCTCGTGCTGGGCCTGCTGCTCGGTGGCCGGCACGTTGAGGTAGATCATCGCGGCATGGGTGACCGCGGTCGGGTACTTCGACTTCAGGTACTCGGCGGCACCGAGCGGCCAGTAGTGGGCATTTCCGGGGCTGGCGGCGTAGATGTCAGCCGCCTCTCCGGCCTGGGTGGTGGAGTTCTCGGCCGCCACGTCGGGGATGCCGCAGGAGCTCACGGCTTGGGCACTGCCTGTGTCGAACCCCGACGCGTTGCCCACCATGGCGAAGGCGCTCGTGCAGGCCTGCTCGGCGTCGGCGTAGTTCTGGCCGGAGCTGTTCTGATCGTCGAACGGGACCACCTTCAAAGTGCGCCCGTAGATGCCACCCTGGCTGTTTACGTAGGCGGCGAACGCCTCGGTGGCCTGCTGGGCGCTCTGGGTCAGGCCCGGGGCTACTCCACTGATGCTCGCGATGTTGGCCAAGGTGATCTGAGTGCCGGTCACCCCGACTGTGGTGGCGCCGCCGTTACCGCCAGGGGGTGCTGGGGCCCCGTTCCCGTTCCCGCCCGATGTGCCGCCCGGGCTGCCGCTGCCGGTCCCTTTGCCGGTCCCGCTGCCGGTCCCGCTGCCGGTCCCGGCGGCAGCGGTGTGCTTCGATGTCGCGGCGGTACGAGCCCCGTGGCCGCTCCCCCCACCGCTCCCCGCCCCGGCTCCCGAGGACGTGCCCGCTCCGGTGCCTGTGGCTGTCCCAGCCCCCACGGTGCCTACGGCACCCGACCCGCCAGATGATGCCCCCTGGGCCAGGGGGACCTGGTTCGCAGCCAGGCGAGAGCCGCACGCCGACAAGAGCAACGCCGCCGATGCCGCCACCACCGTCAACGACCGGCGGGCGGACCGCCGGCTGGTTCGGGTGCTCATCGGCTCGACGTTCGGACATAGGGTTCTGGAACCGAGCCTTCGCCGTCGCCACGCGCTCCGACCGTCGTCCCGGGTGGGACCCCCGGAGGTGCGAGGGCACGACCCGTCCGCTCCAAGCGCTCGAGGGCGGCTACCACGGTCCGTGCGTCACGCCGGCTCTCTTGGATCTGTCGGAGAGCCCAGCTGCCCAGGAAGGCTGCCGTCCCGGCTATCACCAACGCCACCCCGAGTAGCCCGCCGGAGATGAGGTACGGGATCTCCTGGTACAGGTACGGGCTGTGTGACGCTCCGTACCAACCGAGGATCACGGCCATGATCCCGAGCCCGATGACCAGGGCACCGAGAGCGTTCATGATCCTCTGGACGTCCCGGGCCCCTCCCTCGCGGCGGCGTGACCCGTCCACGCCGGCGGCCAGTCGGGCCAGCCGAGCGCGAAGGGACAGGGCCCTGCCCCCACTGCCGGTACCCGCCGGCCCACTGCCGGGGCCCGCCGGCCCACCCTCTGATACCGGCACCTGGCGGCGCAGCAGCTCGTCCAGATCCGCGGACCCGCCGATCACGTCCGCCCCCGGTCCAGCTCCGGGTCCACTTCTCGGAGCCGAAACTCTAGGAAAGCGCATCGGACCACACCTCCTCCACTGTCGGGTCGTCAAGATCGGGACCCGAGCCTCCCGGACCGTCCGAACCGGCACCCGAACCGGCACCCAGGGCATCGGTGGCCTTGTTCGCCCGCAGGGCGGCGAATGCGAGGCCGGCGGCAGCGATGAGCCCGAGGAGCACGAGCCCGGCGCCGATGCCCTTGAAGGCCAGGGGAACCGCCGACGCGGCGTCGGACGCCGGGGCCCGGTGGGCTCCACTGGCTCCTGTGCCCGCGGCTGCGCTGTCGTTCCCTCCCGCACCCGAGCCCCCGCTGCCTGTGGCACCGCCGGCTCCCCCTGTGCCGATGGTCGAGCTTGCGGTCGCTGTGGTGCTCGATGCTCCTGTGGGCGCCGGCACCGTCGCCTGGTCGGTGGCGGAGCTGGCGGCGGCTGTCGGGGCCGAGCTTGTCCCGGCGAAACCCGGCGACGCCGCCACCTGGACGTCGACCGTCCCGATATCCCATACCAGCACCTGCTTGTTCGGAACGGGAAGGGGTAGTTGGGCCGTGATCGAAGGCGGAATGAGGCTGCTGTAGGCGTTGGCCTCCTTGTCGAGCGTGGTGAGGTTTACGGCGATCCGCAGCCCGTCGAGACGACGGCTGGCCCCGGCTCCATGGCTGGTGTCGGTGGCGTTGGTCACCGTCATCGTGATGCCGAGCTGGCTCAACGCCTGCTCCAGGATCGGCAGCACCGGGTCCGCCGGCGATCCCTGGCCTGCGGCGTGGATCCCCGAGGCGTCGATCGTCACCGGCTCACCGGCGATGCTGGCCCCGTCGACGGTGGTCGATCCGGTGAGCTTGGCCGTGGTCCCGTCGGACGTGGCCGTGGCCGTCGAGGTGACCGACCCGATGGTGATGAGGCCGCCGAGGACCGAGATGCACGAGTCCGTAGCCGACGCCGACGCCGTGGCCACCCCGCCCGAGGTGGTGCTGGACGAGGTGCCGGAGCTGAACCGGAGATGCCCGAGGGCCGACGTCGCCGCCAGCTGTGTCGAACCGGTGGTCGAAGGGGTCGCCGATGTCTGGGTCGAGCTCTGGTGGCCTTGCCCGGCGAGCGCCGAGAGCCCTGTCGAGCCGGGCAGCGTGGGAAGCGTCGGCAGGCCCGAGGCACCGGCCGACCCGGCATCGAATGTGGCGCAGGCGCTGGGTGCCGACGACGCCGTGTTCCCGATCTGGGCCGTGGCCTCGTTCCCGCCGGTGCCTGACGAGGCCTCCATGGTGACCCCAGGCTGGTCGTCCGTCGCAGTGTTCGGCGTCTGGGGGTACGAGCTCTGAGCCTGGATCGGCCAGACCGGCGCGGCAGGGAGCGGGACGCCGGGGACGAACGACCCCAGTTCGGGCCCGGCGTTGGCGATGACCTGGCCCGGGTACAGGCTCGAAGCCGTGGCGCTCCCCGACGGCCCGAAGTTGTCGGACGTCGAGGCGTACCCCTCGTCCAGCTCCACCGTCGGTGTGGCCGGGATAGGGGCGTTGGGCTGCTCGTAGCTGGCGGTCGACGCCTCGGCCAGGGCGCTGATGGTGAAGCCCCCCAGGGTTGTGGCGCTGGCGGCCGCGGCCGCCCCGGCCGGTCCCAGTGCCATGACCGCCGCTCCAGCTGCTACGACCGCCCCCCCGATGACGATGCCGAACCGGTTCATGCCGCCCTCCCGTTGCTCGTATTCGTATCGCCCGCGCTCGTGTCGCCCGCTCTCGTGTCCGCGCTCCCACCCGCTTCCCGTCGCCCCGCGGTGCCCGACCCCCCGAGGTAGGCGTCGGCCAGATCGGCCGGGAGATCGTCCGGCCTTCCCTCGGCCACGATCCGGCCTTGGGCCATGACCGCCACCCGAGACGCCACCCCGAGGGCGGCCCGGGCGAACTGCTCGGTCAACAGGACGGCCACCCGGTCGGCGGCGATCTGCGCCACCAGCTCGTAGAGCTCGTCCACTACGAGTGGCGCCAGCCCCATCGAGATCTCGTCGAGCAGGAGGGCCGCCGGCTGCACGCTCAGGGCCCGGGCCATGGCCAGCATCTGCTGCTCTCCGCCGGACATGGTCCCGGCCACCTGCCGCCGCCGCTCGGCCAACCGGGGGAACCGGGCGAAAGCCCGCTCCTGCACCTCGCGCCGGGAGCTCCCTCCGTAGGTCATCATCGTGAGGTTCTCGGTCACGGTCAGGTTGAAGAAGATGCCCCGGCCTTCGGGAATGGTGCACAGCCCGGACCGGGCGAGGACGTCGGGGCGGATGCCGTTGGCGTGCCGTCCGAGAATGTGGAAGCACCCGGCGGTGGGCACCAGCTGTCCACTAGCCACCTTCAACACCGTGGACTTGCCGGCGCCATTCGGTCCCAGGAGAGCGACGACCTCGCCCGGGCGGACGACGAGGTCGATGCCGTGGAGCACCTCGATGCGCCCGTAGGCCGCCCTCACCGACCGCAGGTGGAGCACCGGACGCACCGGGACCGACCGGTCAGGCGAGGACATCGGCCGTCTCCGCTCGCCCCGGTCGGAGGGTGTCCCCGTCGGCGGTGCCGGCATCGGTGCCGGGTGGGTCACCTCGGTCCACCGGGCCGTCCACCGGGCCGTCCTCCGGCGCGCCCTCGGTGCCCAGGTAGGCCGCCCGCACCCGGTCGTCGGCACGGATCTGCTCGGGCGACCCGGTGGCCAGGACGGCACCGAAGTCCAGGACCGAGATGCACGAGCACACCCGCATGACCAAGTCCATGTCGTGCTCGACCAGCAAGATCCCCATCCCGGCCATGGCCAGGCGGACCAAAAGGTCACCCAACTCGTCGGACTCGTGCTCGTCGAGGCCGGATGAGGGCTCGTCCAAGAGGAGCAGCGCCGGCCGGGTGGCCAGGGCCCGGCCCAGCTCCACCAGGCGGGCTTGGCCGGTCGGCAGGGTGTCGGCCCGTCGAGCAGCCAGAGGAGCGAGGCCGACCAGGGCCAGGACAGCGTCGGTGACCGCTCTCGGGTTCGAGCGATCTCGAGCCCAGCGCCGTCGCACTTCGGCCGCGGCCAGGATGTTCTCCCGCACGGTGAGCGAACCGAAGATCTCGAGTCGCTGGAAGGTGCGGGCGATGCCCAGACGGGCCCGCCGGTGGGGACGCAGGTTCCCGAGGTCCCGGCCGTCGAGCACCACCCGCCCGCGGTGGAGCGGCTGGAGCCCGCAGATCACGTTGAACATGGTGGTCTTGCCGGCGCCGTTGGGCCCGATGAGCCCGGTTACGGTGCCGCGTTCGACAGCGAGATCGGCCTGGCGGAGAGCGTGGATCCCGCCGAAGCGGACGTCGACGCCCTCCACCTCCAGAAGTGCCACCGCACGCTCCCCTCCGCTCCAGGCTCCGGCCCCGTGTCGGAGCTCCCTGCGCTTTCCTGTGGAACGGGCCAGGTGGTCGGACCTTTCGGTCCGATCCGGGGATTTCGGCGTATGCACCGGACGCGCGGCCCCAGGTAGCCTCTCGGCCGTGGAGCACTCGATGACGCAACGCCTGGCCGAATTGGAGACCCGGAAGGAGGAGGCGCAGCACGCCGGAAGCCCGGCATCCATAGAACGCCACCACTCCAAGGGGAAGATGACCGCTCGCGAGCGCCTGGACTACCTGCTCGACGAAGGTTCTTTCCAGGAGCTCGACATGCTGGCCCGTCACCGGGCCCACGGGATGGGCCTCGAAGACGTACGCCCGTACACCGACGGAGTGGTGACCGGGTTCGGCACCATCGACGGGCGTCGGGTGTGCGTGTTCTCCCAGGACTTCACCGTGTTCGGCGGAGCCCTGGGCGAAGTCTTCGCCGAGAAGATCCACAAGGTCATGGACCTCGCCTCCTCTATCGGGGTGCCCATGATCGGGTTGAACGACGGTGCCGGGGCCCGGATCCAAGAAGGCGTGGTGTCCCTCCACTCCTACGGCGGGATCTTCCACCGCAACGTGACCGCATCGGGTGTCATCCCCCAGATCAGCGTGATCATGGGGCCGTGCGCCGGAGGTGCCGTGTACTCCCCGGCCATGACCGACTTCGTCTTCATGGTCCAGGGGACCTCCCACATGTTCATCACCGGTCCCGACGTGGTGAAGACGGTGACCGGCGAGGACGTGACGCTCGAGGAGCTGGGGGGGCCATGAGCCACGCCACGAAGTCCGGCGTCGCCACGTTCGTCTCGGCCGACGAGAAGGCGTGCCTGGACGACGTTCGCTACCTGCTCTCCTTCCTGCCCTCGAACAACATGGAGGCTCCGCCGCCGGTGGTGTCGGGGGACGATCCCGAGCGGGAGACCCCAGAGCTGATCGAGCTGATGCCCTCGTCGCCGAACCAGCCCTACGACATGAAGAAGGTCATCACCGCCGTGGTGGACGACGGTGAGTACCTCGAGGTCCACGCCCACTGGGCCATGTCGATCACCTGCGGGTTCGCCCGGGTCGGCGGGCGGGTCGTGGGGATCGTGGGGAACCAGCCGGCGGTGTTGGCCGGAGTCCTCGACATCGACTCGTCCGAGAAGGCGGCCCGCTTCGTCCGCACCTGCGACGCCTTCAACATCCCCCTGGTGACCTTCGTGGACGTGCCCGGATTCATGCCCGGCACCGACCAGGAGTACGGGGGGATCATCCGTCACGGGGCCAAGCTCCTCTACGCCTACTGCGAGGCGACGGTGCCCCGTGTGCAGATCATCACCCGCAAGGCCTACGGCGGCGCGTACGTGGTCATGAACTCCAAGTCCATCGGCGCCGACCTGGCCTACGCGTGGCCGTCGGCGGAGCTGGCGGTGATGGGTCCCAACGGAGCGGTGGAGATCGTGTTCCGCCGCGAGCTCGCCGAGGCCGCCGACCCGGTGACCCGGAGGGCCGAGCTGGTGGAGGAGTACACGGAGCGCTACGCCAACCCGTACATCGCCGCCGAGCGTGGGTACGTCGACGACGTCATCTCACCGGCCGACACCCGCCGGGTGCTGGCCCGGTCGCTGGAGGTGCTGTCCTCCAAGCAGGAGGAGCTCCCCCGGCGCAAGCACGGGAACGTGCCGCTGTGAGCGTGGCACCGGTCGGGACCGACGCTCCCGACCCGCTGGTGGTGGCGATGGTCGCCGCGGCGCTGGACCAGGTGTGGCCCCGACCGGTGGCGCCGCCACCCGACGAACCCGACGCGGCTCACCTGGCGTGGAGGTTCAGCGGGCGCTGGTGGAGCCGACCGGCGCTGGTCCGCCGGGCGCGACCGTGGACCGGGTGACCCAGCGGTGACCGACGAGCCAGCCGTCGACTCGGCCGGTACTGGACCCGCGGACACCGTCTCGGTCACCAGGGCCATCGCTGCTCCCCCAGAGAGGGTCTGGGGGTTGATCACCGACCTCCCCCGTATGGGCGAGTGGTCACCGGAGAACACCGGGGGCCGGTGGCTGGGGGGAGCGAGCGGTCCGGCGCTCGGAGCGCAGTTCCGCGGGACCAATCGCGCCGGGTGGCGGCGGTGGTCGACGCTGGTCACGGTGACCACGTGGCTGCCGGTCGCAGAGTTCGGGTTCGACGTGACTGCCGCCGGGCTCGGAGTGGCGCGCTGGAGCTACAGCATCCAGCCCGCGGGCGGGGGGTGCGTAGTGACCGAGACGTTCGCCGACCGTCGGGGGAAGCTGCTCCGCGCTTCCGGCAAGCTCTTGTCCGGTGCGGTCGAGCGGGGTGAGCACAACCGCGTCGGGATGGAAGCGACGCTGGCGGCACTGGCCGCCGCGGCCGAAGGGTGACCGGGCACCAGATGCCGGCGGGTCGATGATCGAGGTCGACCGAGCCCAGTTCGAGCAGTACGTGGCCGACGCCCTGGACTCACTCCCGCCCGAGC
>JAJYZN010000199.1 GCA_021799915.1 Actinomycetes bacterium | reverse complement strand
CCCGCCCCCTCCCTCAGCGAGATCGGCACCCTGCCCACAGGCCTCCACTTCACGACAAACGGCGGGGGCACGGCCACCATCTCGGGGACCCCCACCCGGGTGGCCAGCGAACCGGTGGTGGTGACCGTGGTGGCCACGAGCTCCACGGGGAGCGCGAAGGCGGTTCTGTCGATCACTGTTTCGACCGGCGCCCATTGGATGGTGGCCGCCGACGGCGGGGTGTTCGCCTTCGGCGGGGCCCAGTTCTACGGGTCGATGGGTGGACAGCACCTGAACGCCCCGGTGGTGGGCATGGCTGCTACCCCCACAGGCGGGGGCTACTGGCTGGTGGCCTCCGACGGCGGGGTGTTCGCCTTCGGCGATGCCGCGTACTTCGGGTCCCTTGGAGACCAGCTCCTCAACAAGCCCGTCGTGGACATGGCCGTAACCCCCACAGGCGGGGGCTACTGGCTGGTGGCCTCCGACGGCGGGGTGTTCGCCTTCGGCGATGCCCAGTTCCGAGGGTCGGGGATCACCATCTCACTGACGGTGCCGGTGGTGGCGCTCGTAGCCGGAGCCGAGACTTTTGACGCCGGCTACTCGATAGTCACCACAGCGGGCAACGTGTTCGGTTTCGGTGCCACATCGATGTGGGGATCACTCGGCGGCGTCCGGTTGGCGGCACCGATCGTCGGTGCCGCCGCGCCCTGACCGAAGCAGCCGGCGGCCCGCGGTTCGTCCGACCTGTCGGTCGGCAGGCCGGCAAGTCGGCCGGTCGACCGGAGCCGCTGCCAGCACGGTCATGGTCGACCGGACCCATTCCAGGCTGGCCCGGTGCACCTTCACCCCGTGCCCCAGAGCGAGCAGGGGGTGAAGTCCGGGCAGCGGCGTCGATGCCACGTACTGCTCGATGCTGCCCACGAAGCGTTCCAGAGCTTCGGCCAGCTCCGCCAGGAAGCTGAGGACGTCTTTGGGCGGCAGGTCGCGCTCCATCATCACGAAGCGCACCAGATGCAGACCGAGGTCCCGACCGACGGTGGCCGGGTCGACCGCCTGGTGCAACCACGCGTGATGTCGAAGCCGACCTTCTTCGGTCGGTCGGTAGAGGCGGCGGGGACGGCGCCCCGGGGTGCCGTCGGGCTCGACGCTGACCAGTCCCCGGCGCTCCAGGCGGCGCAACGCTGGGACCAGCGCCCCCGGACTGGGCTGGTAGACGGACGCTGGAGTAGCCGAGAAGAGCTTCTTCAGGTCGTACGCCGACTGGGGTCCGGTGGCGATCCAACCGAGCAGCACGTGCTCGAAATCAGTCAGGTGGCGCTCGGGCACGGCGGGGTCCTCGGGCACGGCGGGCACCTCAGCGCCGTCCCGGTGTCGATCTGTTCCCCAATGCTCCTCCACGTCCTCCGATAGGTCGATTCGACTGATACGCTAGCGGCCCGGCTCCTCACCCGAGCCTGCACCAAAGCCCCGAGCGAGCGGTGGGTGCAGGGGCCGTCTCGGAGCCAGGTCGAGGAGGCAGGGATGCACAGCGTCACGGGGGACCGGATCGGGATCACCCCGGAACGGACGGCCGAAGTGCTCGGCCGCGAGCTCGGGACGGAGTACCAGGTCGAGACCGGGGGAGGGAACAGTGTGCTGGTCCGCCGGGGCTTCCTCGGACGGGCCAGAGTGACAGTGCTCGAGAGGACAGGGGCGACGGTGTTCGAAGTGCGGGGCCAGAGCCCGAGCCTTCCCCTCTTGATGCTGACCGCCCGCATCGTCAACGAGCGCGGCATCGCCAGGAGGGTGGCAGGGCTCATCGGCCAATCCGAGGAGCTCGGTGCGCGCCGCTGAGCAACACGTCCCCGGCATCGTGCCGACGGGGAAGCCCGGCCATCGGCCAGGCGAGGTCCACCCGCCGGCCGCCATCGACCTGGTCGGCGTGCACAAGCGCTTCGGCTCGGTCGAGGCTGTCCGCGGGATCGACCTTCGGATCGGTGCCGGAGAGGTCGTCGCCTTCCTGGGCCCGAACGGGGCGGGCAAGACCACCACCATCGACATGGTCCTCGGACTGTCCGACCCGACCGAAGGGACAGTCGCCGTCTTCGGACTCGATCCGCGGGACGCCGTCCGTAAGGGGCTGGTCTCGGCGGTCATGCAGAGTGGCGGACTGCTGAAGGACATGACCGTGGGCGAGACCGTGGCCTACACCTCGTTCCTGTTCGTACGGACCAGACCTCCGGCCGAGGTGATGGAGCGTGCCGGTATCACCGATATCGCCGGCCGCCTGGTGGGCAAGTGCTCGGGGGGCGAACAGCAGCGACTGCGTTTCGCCATGGCCCTCCTGCCCGACCCCGATCTCCTGCTGCTCGACGAACCGACCCAGGGGATGGACGTCGAGGGACGGCGCGCCTTCTGGGCGGCCATCCGCCAGGACGCGAAAGCCGGTCGCACCATCGTGTTCGCCACCCACTATCTGGAAGAGGCCGACGCGTACGCCGATCGGGTGGTCCTGGTGCGAAAGGGGGAGGTGGTGGCCGACGGCACCAGCGCCGAGGTGAAGGCCTTGGCTTCGGGGCGGACCGTACGGGCCACGCTGGTCGACGCCGACCAGGACGCGCTCGGGTCGATTGCCGGCGTGGACCACGTGGAGATCCGCGGTTCGAGCGTGGTGGTGCACTGCTCCGACAGCGATGCGGTCGCCCGCTACCTCCTGACCCAGACCCCGGCCCGAGACCTCGAGGTCGCCGCACTCGGCCTGGAGGAGGCTTTCGTGGCCCTCACCGGGGTGGACGGGCCCGATCCGGTTGGTGGGCCCGGCTCGACCGGTGGACCCGGCTCGACCGGCCGAACCAACCCGGAGCCCGATGGAGCACGTCGGTGAGCGCCACCGAAGCAGTGATCGACATCGCCGACCGTGAAGAGCCGCCCTTGGGTGGCTTCAAGCCGGCGATCGTGCGTCTCGAAGTCCGCCGCCTGCTGCGGAACCGGCGGACCCTCCTCTTCACCGTGCTGTTCCCGGTCTTCTTCTTCCTGATCTTCGGGCTGAACAGCTCGTACGCCAAGAACCGGGTCGGCCCGGGCAACGTCTCGGCTTTCATCATGATCTCGATGGCCCTCTACGGCGCGGTGCTCGCCACCTCCAGCGGGGGCGCGATGGTGGCCGTGGAGCGCCTGGCCGGGTGGAGCCGGCAACTGCGGATCACCCCCCTCCAGCCGGCCGCCTACATCGCCATCAAGATGGTGACTTCGCTCATCTTGGGTCTCGCCGCCGTGCTCGCCGTCTACGTGGTCGGCCTGCTCACCCACAAGGCGTCAATGCCGGCGTACCTCTGGGTGGTCACCGCGGCCGCGCTGTGGATCGGGTCACTCCTCTTCGCCGCGTTCGGGCTCTTCGTGGGCTACCTGCTCCCTTCGGAGAACGTCATGCAGGTGATCGGATTCGCCCTCATGCTCTTCTCCTTCGGAGGGGGGCTGTTCATCCCGCTCAGCCAGTTCTCCCACCTGCTCCGGGAGATGGCCACGTACACCCCGCTCTACGGGTTGAACGAGCTGGTCCACTACCCCCTGGTCCAGGGGACGTTCAACTGGACGTGGGCGGCGAACCTCGTCGCTTGGTTGGTGATCTTCACCGCCGGCGCCATCTGGAGGTTCCGGAAGGACACCGCCCGGACGTGAACGGCGGCGTGCCCATGTACCGTGGGCACGGAGAAGGCCCCCAGTCCACGAACCAGAGGCCAAGAACCAGAGGCCAAGAACCAGGAGCCAGACCATGACGACGCGTACGAGCCCGCCGACCGGGGCCCCGTGCTGGGCCGACCTGTGGACCTCTGACGTCGAGGGCAGCCGTCGCTTCTACGGGGAGCTCTTCGGCTGGGAGGCCATGGAGCCGAACGCCGAGTTCGGCGGCTACTTCATGTTCAACCGCGCCGGCCAGCCCATTGCCGGGGCCATGGGCGACATGCCCGACAACCCGGCGCAGGACGCGTGGAAGATCTACCTGGCCACCGACGACATCGGAAGGACCGTGGAAGCGGCCGAGGCACACGGAGCTCACGTCGCGGTGCCGCCCGTCCCGGTGGCCGACCTGGGAGTGCAGGCCGTGCTCACCGACCCGGCCGGAGCCACTGTCGGCGCTTGGCAGCCCGGGACCTTCGCCGGGTTCGGTGTCCTCGACGAGCCGGGTTCGCCCAGCTGGTTCGAGCTGTTCAGCACCGACTTCACCCGATCGGTCGACTTCTACCGTTCGGTGTTCCGTTGGGAGACCGAGACCGTCTCGGACACCGACGACTTCCGCTACTCGGTGCTTCACCCCGGTGACGACGTGCAGCTGGCGGGGATCATGGACGCAGCGGCCCTCGTCCCGAAGGGAGCCTCGTACTGGTCCGTCTACTGGGAGGTGGGAGACGTCGACGAGACCATCGTCAAGCTCCGTTCGCTGGGCGGCGGCGTCGTGAGCGAGGCCGCCGACACCCCCTACGGCCGGATGGCGGCCGTGACCGATCCGTGCGGGGCGGCCTTCAAATTGCGCCAGGGGCCGACCGCCTGAGCCACGTCGAGGCGCGCCGGCAAGCAGCCGCGGCACCCGGTCACAAGATGGTGAACGTGTGGGTCGGGTCCCCCCGACCGGTGAGGAGGAGGAGGGCGTCGGCGGCGCCGGGGCGTCGGGACG
>JAJYZN010000027.1 GCA_021799915.1 Actinomycetes bacterium | reverse complement strand
CGCCGTCGGTCGGCTACGACCGGTTCTGCCGCGTGGTGAACGCTGGGTTCGGGCAGCGGCGGAAGATGCTCCGGGGGTCTTTGGCTGGGGTGGTCGAGCAGCGAGCTTTCGCCTCCGCGGGGGTGCGCGACGACCTTCGGGCAGAAGATCTCGACGTGGAAGCCTGGGGGGCGCTGGCCGGCTGGATAGGCGGCGCGGACGGGCGCGAGCCGACGGCATCTCACGACCGATGAGCGCGACCGGAGCGCTCGAGCCGCAAGGAAGTGCCCCCGGAGACAAGCCGCTGGGTATGCCGTTCCCCGGAACGGTTCGTCTTGCCGCCCCGGCGAAGCTCACCACGTCGCTGCGTGTGCTCGGTCGGAGCGAGGAGGGCCTCCATCTCCTCCAAGCCGAGATGGTCACGGTGGACCTCCACGATCTGCTGATCGTCGATCCCGCTGCCAGCGGGCTGTCGGTCGAGGTCGACCCGAGATCCGGTGTCCCCGTGCCGAGCCTCGAGCAGCTTCACGATCTGGCCCGCTCCCAGGAGAACCTCGTGCGCCGGGCGCTCGCCGCGGTCGGGCGGAGCGCCGGTGTCCGACTCGTCAAGCGGATCCCCATGGGAGGCGGGCTGGGTGGAGGCTCGGCCGACGCGGCAGCGATCTTGCGATGGGCCGGCTGTCAGGACACGGCGGTTGCCCTCGCCCTCGGGTCCGACGTGCCGTTCTGTGTCACCGGCGGGCGGGCTGTGGTGGGGGGAGTCGGGGAGCGGATCGACCCACTTGCCTTCGAGGAGCGATCGTACGTCCTGCTCGTCCCTCCATTCGGCGTCGCGACGGCTGCCGTCTACCGTGCCTGGGACGAGCTGGGCACGGGGTCGGCTCGGGATGAGGAAGATGGGCCGAACGATCTCACGGCTGCGGCGATCGCCGTGGAGCCCAGACTGGGCCGCTGGCGCGACCTACTGGCCGAGGCGACCGGCCGTCGCCCGGTGCTCGCGGGCAGCGGTGCCACGTGGTACATCGAAGGGACCGCGGACGACGTCGGTTTGGCCGGGCGCACATCACTGGTCCTCGGCCACGAAAAGGCGGCGCTCATCGCGGTGCGCAGTGTGCCTTGCGGATGGGAGCCAGCAGTGCCGGATGCCGGCTGAGCCAGCAGTGCCGGATGCCGGTTGTGCGGGGGTGATGGGAGCAGTAGCGGCTATTTGCCAGCGCGTCGCTGCCAGCGCGTCGCCTTCAGCATCTTCTTGTGCTTCTTCTTGCGCATGCGCTTGCGGCGTTTCTTGATGAGTGATCCCATGCCGTGCGGGAGACTAGCGGTTGACCAGGTGCCGGCGCCAGGTGAGGTCAGCGCACGCAGTGACCGCCGCAGCCGGAGCGGTAGGCTCCACCCAGTGGAGGACCGGCTCGTCGCCTTGGACCACGTACAGCTCGCGATGCCTGCCGGACAGGAGGATCGGGCCGAAGCGTTCTACTCCGGTCTTCTCGGACTGGATCGCCAACCCAAACCTGAACCGCTCGCGTCCCGGGGAGGTTGCTGGTTCTCCAATGGCTTGGTGACGCTGCACCTGGGAGTCGACCCCGAATTCCGGTCCGCCCGGAAGGCTCATCCAGCCTTGGTGGTCGAGGGACTCGATGCGCTCGTCGCACGGTTGGCAGCTGCCGATGTTCGTGTCATCTGGGACCATGATCTTCCGGGGGTGCGAAGGTGCTACGCCGACGATCCCTTCGGGAACCGGATCGAGCTCATCGCGGCCGATTGACGAGCTGTGGTCGCGTCCCCGCACGACACGCGGGTGCTCACCGGCTGTCCGGCGGGGGGTCTGCGGGGGTGCCCGGCGGGGGGTCTGCGGGGCTGTCCGGCGGGGGGTCTGCGGGGGTGTCCGGCGGGGCAACTGGGGCAGGGAACGGGACCACGGGAAAGCTCAATCGGAACATTGCCCCACCATCCTCGGCGTTGCCACCCTCGATCGACCCCCCTTCGGCGTTGGCGACCTGGGCGACGATTGCCAGGCCCAAGCCCGACCCCGGACGTGAGCGGGCGGCCGGAGAGCGGTAGAAGCGGTCGAAGATGTGCGGTAAGTCGTCGGGGTCGATGCCCGGGCCATGATCATGGACGATCACGCTTCCGTGGCGACACGCAACTTCGACCACTGACTGGTCGGGACTCCACTTGAGTGCGTTGTCGAGGAGATTGCCGACAGCTCGGGCAATGCGATCTCGCTGTCCTACGACCCAGTTAGGCGAGGAGTCCACCTGGAAGGTGACCCCGCGGGTCCGCCCATGCGCTTGAGCCACCGAAACTGCGTCCTCGACCAACTCGTCGAGCCGGAATGGCGCTGGGACGCTCTGACGGTGCTCGCCGCGGGCCAGCTCGGACAGATCACCTACGAGGGCCGTGAGCTCTCCCATCTGCGCGAGGAGATCGTCGATCAGCACTTCTCGCTCTTCGGGCGGGAGCTCGTCGAGGCGGCGGACCACTTCGAGGTTGGTGCGAATGCTGGTGAGAGGGGTGCGAAGCTCGTGGCCGGCGTCCAAGACGAGCTGCCGCTGCGCCTCACGCGATCGTTCCAACGCCGAGAGCAGGTGGTTGAATGCTCGGCGAAGCCGCCCAAGCTCGTCCGCACCGCCGGGCTCCAAGCGCTGACTGACGTCGGTGGTGGTGGCGATCTCTTCGACTGCCAACGTCAGCTCGTCCAGCGGCACGAGGGCAGTACGACCGACGAGCCATGCAAGGAGGAGGGCCAGGGCGATGCCGAGCACGGCGATGAGGATCAGGATGGTGCCAAGGTGGGAGAGCTGACCGTCCACAGCCGTCAGCGGTAGCACGATCTGCAGCGCGGCCCTCGTGGTCGCCACCACGATGCCTTGTGTGATGATCTCGACTTGTCCCGCACTCACCACCAGCTCTCGGTAGTCCTGACCGCGGAGTGTCACGTCCGAGAAGTAGGACGGAGATTGGCCGGATGCCACTGAGGCCACCGATGGCGGCACTGGAATGCTGCCCCCCCCGCCGATCACCTCTCCCTGCGGGTCCACGTACTGGAGGTCGATCTGAACACCGAGGTCTCCTTCGTTGACTCGCCCGCCGTGGGCAATGATGCTCTGGGCCGTGGTCTCGAGCGTCCCGTCGACCGAGCCCACGAGCGCGTTCCGAGCTGCGAAGTAACTGGACACGGAAGCCGCCAAGACGGCGACGACCACGGCGACGGCGGCGACCAGTACGAGGCGGTTGCGGAAGGTCACGACTCGCGCAGCACGTAACCGACGCCGCGTACCGTGTGAATGTAGCGAGGTTCTCCGTCCGCCTCGGTCTTGCGTCGCAGGTACCCGACGTAAACAGCCAGCGAATTGGTTCCCGAATCGAAGTCATATCCCCAGACGCGATCGAGGATGACATCTCGGGTGAGGACTTGACGGGGATGGCGGAGAAACAGCTCCAAGAGGTCGAATTCGATGCGAGTCAGGGAGAATGACCTCTGGCCTCTGCGAGCCTCTCGCGTGCCGAGGTCTAGTGAGAGGTCCGCAAAGGTCAGGGTGTCTCCGGCACTACCGCTGCGGCGTCGCAGCAGCGCACGGAGCCGGGCAAGGAGCTCGGCCAGGGCAAACGGTTTGACCACATAGTCGTCCGCTCCCGCGTCGAGGCCCTGTACCCGATCGTCTATTGCATCGCGAGCGGTCAGCATCAGCACGGGAGTGTCGTCACCAGCCGCTCGAATGCGCCGGCACACCTCCAGGCCGTCGAGCACCGGCAGCCCGAGGTCCAGCACAATGGCATCCGGGGGTGACACTTCGAGCGCGTGGAGCGCCTTCGCTCCATCGTCGACGGTGTCGACCGAGTACCCTTCGAGCCGCAGGGCGCGGTCCAATGAACTTCGAACCGCTTGGTCGTCTTCGACCACCAGGACTCGCATACGATCTCCGATCTCCGAGCTCCTTCGTGACCGCTCGACGGGGAGCCTACCGGGCGCAGTTGGGGCAGGACCGAGGTCTTCAGGACTTCTTATGCGCGAATTTGCCGAGGTCCAATGGTCGTCCACGGTCGATGTCCCGACGCCGTAACCTGTTGGCTCAGCGTCGAGGACCTGCTTGGAACCGAGGACGCGTCCTGCATCGAGGACCAGTTCTCACCATCCGAGCGATACACGATGCGCAGAGGGACCGTCCGGGGTAGTTCAATCGGCAGAACGTCGGCCTTTGGAGCCGGATGTTGGAGGTTCGAACCCTCCCCCCGGAGCTTGCGACGATCCCTGGTCCAGTGGCGGCGGTCCAGTGGCGGCGGTCCAGTGGCGGCGGTCCTGTGGCAACGGTCAAGTGCCGGCGGTCCAGTGTCGGTTCAAAGGCGCCCTCGGCGGGCCCGCAGATCTCGCTCGAGTTGATGTCCAGGTGGTCGAGGCCGCAGAAGGAGATCTTGACTCTCAGGGGACAAACGCGTCGATGATGCGCGCCAGCTCGATCGGCTGATCACCCTGGACACTATGCCCGGCTCCCTCCACTCGAACTACCTGGGCGTCGGGCTTGCGTCGCAGCAACTCGGCCTCGTCGGCATCGTCGACAACCGACCCCGTCGCCATACCCCGGACGAGGAGGAGTGGCAACGTCAAACCCGAGACGACACTCCAGAGATCTCCAAAATCGGGTGGTACGCCGAGATCCCCTTGGCGGAAGCGGGCATATCGCCAGACCCAGCTTCCGTCCTCGCGCTGAACGGCGTTGTGGAGAATCCCTCGTCGGAGTGATGACACCGTGCGGGTCGGGTTGAACTCCACGGTACGGGCCAGGATCTCGTCGAAACTTGCAAAGCTCGATGGACCGGCTACGAACGAAGTGACCGAGTCGGCTTTGGCCGCCGTCACCCCAGGGGTGATGTCGACGAGCACCAATCGGCGAACCAGATCCGGCGCAAGGCGCGCCAGCGCCAGCGCGGTGAGACCTCCGAGCGACATGCCGACCACCGCCCTTGCCTCAGGAGCAACGGCCTGCACCACGCGCGCCACATCGGCGGCGTGGTCCTCAACCGACAAGGCTCCCGCCTTCGCGGCATCGGAGTGTCCATGCCCCGGGAGGTCGATCGCCACGAGTGGACGACCGAGTGCTAATGCGACCGTGTCCCAGGTGTGGGCGTTCTGTGCGCCGCCGTGGAGGAGCACCAACTGGGCTGGATCCTTTCCCCAGACCAGAGCGCTGAGGCGGCGGTCTGACCCCACTTCTACTGACGTTCGCCGCACGTCAGGCGGCTGGTCGAAAGGTAAGCCGTGCTCCTGTGCGTTCTCGTGGAAAAGGCCGAATTCGTCATACGGTTGCACGGTCATCAACTGCACCGTAGCGCCGGTGGGAGGCTTCGAGCCGACCGTGCGCGCTCCGCAGGTGCGCGCGAGGGAGAATGACCCCATGAGCCAGAGAAATCCGTTGTACGCCGTCGTCCTCGCAGCCGGGGAGGGCACTCGCATGCGGTCTCTCCGTCCGAAACCTCTGCACCTGCTGTGCGGACGTCCGTTGGTGCTCCACGTGCTTGATGCGCTGGCCGAGCTCGAGATCGATCGCGTCGTCGTGGTCGTCGGGCATCGCGGGGAATGGGTGACCAAGACCCTGGTCGAGCACGCGCCTGCGGCGCTCGACATCGAGTTCGTCGAGCAGCCGAGCCCGCACGGTACGGGGGATGCCGCTGCCGTAGGTTTGACCGGTCTCCCCGCGGGAAGCGAGCTACCCGGTGACGACGGAGAGGGCGATGTGGCCGTGCTTCCCGGGGATACCCCGCTCCTTCGACCGGCCACCCTCGCAGCTCTGGTGCGCCATCATCGAGCAAGTGGCGCCGGGGCGACCCTCCTCACTGCTGAGGTTACAGACCCAACCGGGTATGGCCGGGTGCTGCGAGGCAAGGATGGTTCTGTCGCTCGGATCGTCGAGGACGGCGATGCCGATCCCGGCGAGCGGGAGCTGAAGGAGATCAATACCTCGATCTACTGCTTCCGCCGGAGCTTGCTGGCACCGGCGCTACGCCGGTTGAGCCCGGTCAATTCGCAACGGGAGTACTACCTGACCGACGTCGTCGCGGTGCTTGCCGATGCCGGCTACCGAGTGGATGCGATGACCGTGTCAGATCCAATGGAGGCGGCTGGTGTGAACGACAGAGCGCAGTTGGCGGTGGCCGAAGCTGAGCTCCGTGATCGGATCAACGAGCGTTGGATGAGACGGGGCGTCACCATGTGGGACCCAGAGCGCACGTATGTCGACGCCGGAGTAGAGCTGGCAACCGACGTGAGCTTGCTGCCCGGAGTGATACTACGAGGAAAGACCGTCGTGGCACAGGGTGCGGAGGTCGGACCGGACTGCACGCTCGTGGATTCACACGTGGGAGAACGTTCGCGGGTACACCACAGCGTGTGCGTCCGCGCCGTCGTCGGTGCACGGGCGGATGTCGGGCCATTTGCCTATCTCGGCCCTGGCGTCGAAGTACCCGAGGGCGAGAACGTTCCTCCCTTTACCTCCCGAGAGGGACTGTCGACTTAGGCCCAATCCACTGGATCACCCCACCTCCTCGCAGCAGAGAGACCCCAACTCCTCCTGGGCCGCTTGACGGAGAAGGCGGGGGCCGAGGGCGGCCGGAGGCCGACGTCGTGGATCCTTGACGCCCGTTGTGGCGACGACCTCGCCACCAACCGTGCAGTGACCCCCGGACGTGGCCGGGGATTTCTCGCGAAGCGGCGCGCACGCGTAGCTCCTCTCCTGCGCCTTGGAGACGAAACCGCAGCTTGCAAACAGGAACGCATGCGCGTCGCCACTGCATTCACCATGATGCCGGCGGTCCTCGGGGCATCGGTAGCGACGGTCACGTCTGGAGACGAGGGGACCGTGTTCGGGTTGCGCCCGCGCCAAGCCAAGCACCGCTGTCCGTGCAAGAAGAAGACCTGATGGACCTACGACCGCTCGGCGCACCGCTGGAGGCGTCTGGACCTGGGGACGCGGAGGTGGTTCTTGGAGGCTGAGATCCTCTGCGTCGACTGCCGCCGCTGCGGGCGAGTGCGCACCGAGGGGGACCCGGGAACCCGACCGGGGGCTCGGCCGGGAGCCCGGCACACCCGTAACCTCCATGACGTGGTCGCCTGGCTGGCCCGGCGCACCGACAAGACGACCATCGCCAAGCTGGCCCAGCCGAGCATGTGCCGTTGCGCTGGTAGCGTCGCGTGCCGTGGAGCTCATACCCCGAAGGCGACTTGAGCTGGTGTCGGGGCGATCGCATCCGGCGCTTGCCGAGCAGATTGCCGTTCATCTGGGGGTGAAGCTGGGCGAGGCGAACTTGCGTGAATTCGCCAATGGCGAGGTCCATTGCCGTTACGACAGTTCCGTCCGGGGATGCGACGTGTTCATCGTCCAGACGCATTGCGGCCCGGTGAACGACTCCTTGATGGAACAGCTCATCATGATCGATGCTGCGAAACGGGCTTCGGCCAAGCGCATCACCGCGGTGTGTCCCTACTATGGGTATTCAAGGCAGGATCGCAAAGCCACCGGCCGTGAGCCGATCACTGCGAAGCTGGTAGCGGACATGCTCTCGGCGGCCGGTGCCGATCGGGTGGTGAGCGTGGACCTGCACTCGGGCCAGATCCAAGGGTTCTTCGACGTGCCATTCGACCACTTGACGGCGGCTCCGGTACTCGAGGACTACCTGCGAGAGCACGTGCCCGAAGACGTGGTGGTCGTTGCTCCTGACGCCGGCCGTGTGAAGGTCGCCGAGCGCTACAGCCAGCACTTGGGGTCCGACCTTGCTCTCGTCCACAAGACCAGGCCGCGAGGCACGGTGAACCAGGTAGAAGCGCGTCACGTGGTCGGGCAGGTGACAGGTCGGCACTGTGTCGTCATCGATGACATGATCGACACGGCCGGCACCATCTGCGCGGCCGCCGAGCTCCTGGCGGATTCGGGCGCAGCCGAGATCTGGGCGATGGCCACTCACGCGGTGCTCTCTGATCCGGCGGTGGACCGGCTCAAGGCAGCGCCCATCTCCCGGGTGGTCGTGACCGACACGCTCCCGCTGTCCGACGACAGGCGCTTCGATCGGATCGAAGTGCTCTCGGTCGCCAAGATCATCGCTGACGCGATCGACGCGGTGTTCGAGGACACCTCGGTGTCCGAGATCTTCGGGGGCGACAACCTGGCCTGAGCGCCGGAGCTCGGTTGCGGGAAGCTGCCACGCCCCAGAAGCGCCCCAGATACCCACGCCCCAGAAACGCCCCAGATACCCACGCCCCAGATACCCTCGTGCCCAGATGCCGAGACGACCACGTGCCCACGTGCCAAAGCGCCCGCGCCGATCCCCGATGCCCTGACGGATCGCCTCCTATGCGGCTCCGCCGTGTGAAGGGCCTGCGTCTCCGCCGGCCAGGAGACGGTCTGCACCGCCACCGAGCAGCCATGCTGCGTTGGCGCCCAAGAGCCCGGCAGCGGCATCGCCGTCGAGACCCTGGACAGCCTTCCGGCCGGCGCCTCCGGGGTCGGCCACACCCTCGGCGTGGGGCCAGTCGCTCCCGTACATGAACGTGTGGTCACCGAGTTGGCGTACCAAGCGGGCCGGGGCCTCGTAGGGGAGCGCACCGACTCGGACGTTGCGCAAGAAGTACTCGGAGGGCCGCAGCGACAGGCTCTGGTACCACTCGCCGTGACGGGCGATGTAGAAGTCGAACGCTCCGTCGAGGTGCAAGAGGAACGACGGGACCCATCCGGCGGTGAGCTCGACGACACCGAGACGGAGCGTGGGAAAGCGTTCGAACGTCCCGTGGAGGATCATGCTGGCGATCGCCACCGCCGGCGCCAGTGACAAAAAGACCGAATCCAGCAGATGGTCCAGGGGCTCGGGGTCTCCGCGGTGCCACGCCGGGTCGAGGGGGCTGGGAAAAGACGACACGTGGAACACCGGCGAGACGCCCGCGTCGACGAATGCCGCCCAGACGCCGTCGAACGACCGGTCCGACAGCGGTAATCCGTCGACCGGGGCCGGAGCGATCATCGCCAGCCGCATGCCCGATGCTCCGAGTGCCGCGATCTCCCGTGCTGCCCATTCGGGGTCGTCCAGGCTGAGGTGTGCCACCGCGAACAACCGCCCCGCTCCGTCGGCCTGCACCCCGGCAACCCAGCGGTTGTAGGCCGCCATGTTCGCCCGGCGAGCCGGCCGGTCCGAAGCGAGAGCCTGCTCCCACACCAGACCGAAGTTCGGGAACAGGACCGCCCCGGCGAGACCGGAGCGGTCCAGCATCTCGAGCCGCCCAGCAGGCGATCCATAGGCCCGCGGGAGGAGGTCCTCGTACCGGCCGGGAGCGTCACCGCCTGCAGCCATCCGGCACCGGCGCTCGCCGACCTCGTCGGGTCGCCCGGGGTGTTGGATCTCGACCGGGTAGAGGTGGGAGCCGCGCCAGGTCAGCCAGGGCCAGCCCCGCTCGTCGTCTTCGATGCGGAGGGCATCGTCTCGCCAGGACGGGTCGATGCTGTCGAGCCAGGTCCGGCGGTGCTCGAACACGTGCTCGTCGACGTCGATGATCGCGCAATCCACCACTGCATCCCCCCTCGCCTGCTCAGGACCGCTCGGGCACCGAACCTCTGTCGTGAAGCGGACGGATGCCTCGAGCGACGAGATCCGCTCGGTCGAGCGACATTCCGCGCTGCGTCATCCCAAGCGGCGTTCGAGCTCGTCGACCGCGGCCGCCAGCTCGGCCGGCAGCCGCTTGCCAAACATGTCGAAGTGGCGGCGGATGAGGGGAACTTCGGCACGCCACTCGTCGTGGTCCACCCGGAGCAGCTCGTCGAGGTCCTCCTTCGAGACACCGGTTCCCTCGATGTCGATGGCACCAGGTGCCGGCACCCAGCCGATGGGCGTCTCGACGGCGTCCCCGCGTCCTGCCGCCCGATCGAACACCCACTGGAGCACCCGGGAGTTCTCGCCGTACCCGGGCCAGAGCCAGCGCCCGTCGGCGTCCTTGCGGAACCAGTTGACGTAGAAGATCTTCGGGAGCTTGTCGGGGTCTCCGGCCGCTCCGACCTCGAGCCAGTGGGCAAAGTAGTCGCCCATGTTGTACCCGCAGAAGGGGAGCATGGCGAACGGGTCGCGTCGCAGGTTCCCCACCGCGCCGGTCGCGGCGGCGGTCGTCTCCGAGGTCATGATCGAGCCGAGGAACACCCCGTGCTCCCAGCCGAACGACTGGAACACGAGCGGCACCACCGAGCCCCGGCGCCCGCCGAAGAGGATGGCCGAGATCGGCACGCCGGCCGGGTCCTCCCACTCCGGGGCGATGGCTGGGTCCTGGGCCGCCGGCGCGGTAAACCGGGCGTTGGGGTGCGCCGCCGTGGTCCCCTTTGCCGGGGTCCACTCCTCGTTGCGCCAGTCGGTGCAGTGCGATGGGGGCTCGTCGGTCATTCCCTCCCACCACACGTCCCCGTCGTCGGTGAGCGCCGTGTTGGTGAAGATCGTGTTTGCCTCCACCGAGAACATCGCATTGGGGTTGGTGTGGGAGTTGGTCCCCGGAGCCACCCCGAAGAACCCTGCCTCCGGGTTGATCCCGTAGAGCCGGCCGTCTGCACCGTACTTCATCCAGCAGATGTCGTCGCCGATCGTCTCGACCTTCCAGCCCGGTAGCGTCGGGATCAGCATGGCGAGGTTGGTCTTGCCGCACGCCGAGGGGAACGCGCCGGTCACGTAGCGGGTCTCGCCTTCTGGGGACGTCAGCTTCAAGATGAGCATGTGCTCGGCCAGCCATCCGTCGTCGCGTGCCATGACCGAGGCGATGCGCAGGGCGAAGCACTTCTTGCCGAGCAGGGCGTTGCCTCCGTACCCCGAGCCGTAGGACCAGATCTCCCGGGTCTCGGGGAAGTGCACGATGTACTTGTTCTCGGTGTCGCAGGGCCAGGGGACGTCGGCTTCGCCGGGGCCGAGCGGCGCGCCGACCGAGTGCAGGCACGGGACGAAGAAGCCGTCGGGCCCCAATGCGTCGAGCACGGACGAGCCCATCCGGGTCATGATCCGCATCGACACCGCAACGTAGGGCGAGTCGGTGATCTCGACCCCGATGTGGGCGATGTCAGAGCCGAGTGGACCCATGGAGAACGGCACCACGTACATGGTGCGGCCCTTCATCGAGCCACGGAACAGCCCGGTGAGCGTGGCCCGCATCTCGACGGGGTCGCGCCAGTTGTTGGTGGGGCCGGCGTCCTCTTCGAGCCCGGAGCAGATGAAAGTCCGGTCCTCCACCCGCGCGACGTCGCCGGGGTCCGAGCAGGCCCAGTAGCTGTTGGGCCGCTTCGCGTCGGAGAGCCGGGTGAAGGTCCCGTTGTCCACGAGGAGCTGGCACAGGCGGTCGTACTCCTCGGCCGATCCGTTGCACCACTCGACCCGGTCAGGCAGGGTGAGGGCCGCCACCTCTTCTATCCATGAGATCAGCTTGTCGTTGTCGGTGGGGGCCATGTGCTTCGCGTCCTCCTCGTCGCCGTGCATGCCACGGCGCGTCGTGTGCTGTCCGAGTGTGCTGTCCGAGTGTGCTGTCCGAGTGTGCTGTCCGAGCGGGCGGCGCCGACAGGTCCGAAGGCGCCCCGGTCGCGTCAATGCTAGGCATGATCTCGTGGTGTACCCCAACCGGCCGCCAGATCCCCTGGGAGCGCCCGGCACCGAGAACGCGCTCGTCGGCCGGCTCACCGCTGTGCTCGACGCGGCATCGGGGGGGCCTCCACCTGGGCAGATCTGGATCGGCGACGACGCGGCGGTGCTCGGCCGGCCCGCCGGCCGCCTGGTGCTGGCCACCGACGCAGTCGTCGAGGGCGTCCACGTCGACTTGGACCTCGTCGCGCCGTCGGACGCCGGGTGGAAGTCCATGGCCGCGGCGCTGAGCGACGTCGGAGCAGTCGGTGCGCGGCCCTCCCACGCCTTGGTCACCCTCGCAGTCCCGCCGGGTATCGCCGTGGCCGGCGTGATCGAGGGCGTGGCCGAGGCGTCGGCCGAATGGCAGTGCCCGGTGGTGGGCGGCGACTTGACTGCTTCCTCGGTGCTCGTGATCTCGGTTGCCGTGGCCGGGGTGCTCGAGGGCGAGAGGCCCCCGGTCTCCCGAGCAGGCGCACGTCCAGGGGACTGGCTCGCTCTCACCGGCCCCCTCGGGTCGTCGTCGGCCGGGCTGCGCGCCCTCAGGGACGGTGCGGCGGGGTCGCCGGCGACGGCCGCCGGCATGGCCGTGGCATCGGCCATCCGTTCGCATCGCAGGCCGCGGGCTCGCCTGGCCGAAGGGCTGGCAGCGCGGGAGGCCGGAGCGAGCGCCATGATCGACGTCTCCGACGGGCTGGCAATCGACCTGCACCGCTTGGCCGACGCGTCGGGCGTGGGATTCGAGCTCGATCGGGTCCCCGTCGTCGAGGGTGCCACGACGCTCGACGCCCTGGGGGGCGGCGAGGACTACGAACTGGTGATCGCAACGCCCGCGCCCGAGTCCCTCTCCCAGGCCTTCAACGCGGCTGGGCTGCGCTCGCCGGTGGTCATCGGCCGGTGCGTGGAGGACCCGGCCCGGCGGGTCCTGAGGGGCGAGATGCTCGAGGCGATGGGCTGGGAGCACCGGATCGGTTAGGTCTCGCCGGCCCCGAGCTCCTCTCCGACGACCTCGACGTCGTCGCTCCGGTCGAGGCCCGTGCGGGCGAGCGCGGCGATGATGGCCTCGGCCACCTCGGTCGGCTCGAGGACCCGGTGGCGCAGGTAGCCCTCTTCCAGCCAGCGCTCGAGGGCGGCGCCGGCCGTGTCGGGATCCCAGTGGTCCGCGAAGCCGGTGGCAGTGTTGCCGACGACCACCCGCAGGACCCGCAGGTCCGGCTGCTCGGTTCGCAGCCCTCTCGCCAGCTCGTCGAGTGCGGCCTTGCTGGCCGCGTAGGGGACCAGCCCGGGCCAGGGGTGCCCCACCGAGTGCGACGACAGCAGGGCCACGCAGCCGTGAGGGGAGCGGCGCAGGTGCGGGAGGGCCGCCGCCACCACGAGCGCCGCTCCGGTGACGTTGGTCGCCCAGCTCTCCTGCCACTGGGCCGGCGTCACCGCTGTGAGCGGCGCCAATCGCGCCAGTCCGGCCGCGTAGACCACGATGTCCAGCCCGCCCAGCCACTCGGCTGCGTTGGCGACCAGCCTCGCGACACTGGTCGGGTCGCGCACGTCCACCGGGAGCGCCTTGGCCCGGGGTCCGGCGTCGTTGGCCGCCGCGTCCAGGTCCTCACGACGCCGGGCGGTCATTACCACTGACGCGCCACTGCGGACGGCGGCCGAAGCCGTGGCTCTCCCGATCCCCGACGATGCCCCGACGACGACGATCCGGCGCCCGCTGAGTGTGGCCACCGGGGGCTCAGGTGGTGGAGTGCACCCGCCGGGTGGGTTTGGTGACCTTGCCCGCCCGGATGCACGAGGTGCACACGTGGAGGCGCCGCGGCGTGCCGTCCACCAGTGCCCGCACCCGCTGGATGTTCGGGTTCCAGCGGCGCTTGTTGCGCCGGTGGGAGTGGCTGAGGCTCATGCCGAACGACGGCTTTTTGCCGCAGAGGTCGCACACCGCTGCCATGAGACTCTTCCTCCTCGGTGGTCGGCCCGGCTCCGATGGCCGGCCGGCGGAGCGGCCAGGGGCCGCGACGAACGTCTTCGAGGTTAGCATCCCGTGACGTGGCGACCCGGGCGACACTCGACGCAGCCGGTGTCGCCGCGGTCATGGCGGTGTACCGCGACGTGCTCCACCGCCACCAGCAGGCGATCAACCGCCTGAACGTCTACCCGGTGCCCGACGGCGACACCGGGACCAACATGGCGCTCACCCTCGACGCCGTGGTCGCCGAGGTCGAGTCCCTGGGCGACTCGCCTGAGATGGCTGCGGTCTGTGCGGCGGTGGCGCACGGCTCGCTGATGGGGGCGCGGGGGAACTCTGGTGTGATCCTCTCCCAGCTCCTGCGCGGGGTGGCCGAGCGGCTCGGCCGCTGTCCGTGCGCCGACGCATCGGCGCTGGCCGAGGCCCTGGTCATCGCCAGCGACTTGGCTCGCCAGGCCGTGGTCCGCCCGGTCGAGGGGACGATCCTCACCGTGGCCCGGGCCGCCGGCGAGGGGGCGACGGCTGCGCTGGAGGCTGATCCGACCCTCGTGGCGGTGGTGGACGGCGCCAGGTCCGCCGCTGCCGACGCGCTGGCCCGTACCCCGACGATGCTCGACGCGCTTGCCCGAGCGGGCGTCGTGGATGCCGGGGGTACGGGGTACGTGCTCTTCCTCGACGCACTGGCCTCGGTGGTCGACGGCCGGCCCATGCCCGAGCCGCCGGCGCTCGACTCGATTGGAGCGGCGCATCCGGTCCTCGTTGCCGGTGCTGGTGCACCGGCCGCGGAGCGGGGCCACCACGGCGACGTCGGGACAGGGGTGGACGGGCTCCGCTACGAGGTGATGTACCTGCTGCACGCGCCGGACGACACCATCCCGGACTTCAAGGAGGTCTGGGCCGGCATCGGGGACTCCATCGTTGTCGTCGGCGGCGGCGGCCTGTGGAACTGCCACATCCACACCGACGACATCGGAGCCGCCGTCGAAGCTGCGCTCGACGCCGGCCGTCCCCAGGACATCCGCGTGACCGACTTGCTCGAGCAGGTCGAAGAGGAGCGTTGGGTCCGCGAAGGCGCGGGGGTCACGATCGACGAGCCGACTGGCCCGGCACCCGCCACCGGGGTGGTGGCCGTGGTCTCGGGGGAGGGCATCGGGCGGATCTTCCGTTCGCTGGGCGTCCACCACATGGTGCGCGGCGGCCAGTCGATGAACCCGTCGACGGCCGAGATCCTCGACGCGATCGAGGCCACCGGTTCGGACCAGGTGGTCATCCTGCCGAACAACAAGAACATCCGGCCGGTCGCCGAGCAGGCCGCGGCTCTGGCCCACCGCCGCGTACGGGTGGTGCCGACCGGGAGCACCGTCGAGGGCTTCGCGGCCCTCTTGGACTACGACCCGGGTTCGGGCCTCGACGAGAACGTCGCGTCGATGGAGGCCTCGGCGGCCCGGGTGCTTCCCGCCGAGGTCACCCAGGCGGTGCGAGCGGCCGAGACCGATGCCGGCCCGGTGTCCGAAGGCGATTGGATCGGCGTGACCCGCGGCAACGTGGTCTCGGTTGCCGACTCCCCGGCCGCGGCCGCGTTCGCGTTGCTCGACCGCCTCCTCACCGACGAGCACGAGCTGGTCACCTTGATCGAGGGGGAGGGCGCCACGCCGGCCGACACCCGCCGGATCACGGCCTGGCTGCACGACGAGCACCCCGACGTCGCCACCGAGGTCCACCGAGGCGGCCAGCCGTTGTACCCGTACCTCTTCGGGATCGAGTGACCGAGGCAACGCCGTCCGGTGCCCAGGGCGGGAGGACGCTTCGCTTCCTGGCCGGCCAGCCGGTGTCCGTTCTCGAGTCGGTGAGCGCGAAGAAAGCCGAGGCGCTGCGCCGCTGGGGGGTGGAGACGATCCTCGACCTCGTGACCACGTACCCGTACCGCTACATCGATCGGACCCGACGGCTCGACGTGGCCGAGCTCGTCGCCGGCGGTCCGGGCGCGCTCGAGGCGGGCCGTGGTGCCGAGGCGGGCCGTGCTGCCGAGGCGGTGGTCCTCGCCCGGGTCCAGCGAGTGGACGTGCGCCGTGCCGGGGGTGGCCGGGGTGGCCGGGCCCGGGTCGAGCTCGAGGTCGCCGACCACAGCGGGTCGATGCGGGTTGTCTTCTTCAACCAGCCCTGGCGGGCCGAGCAGCTCCGGGTCGGCACCGAGGCGTTGTTCTCGGGAAGCCCCACCGAGTTCCGAGGGCGTCGCCAGATGGTCAACCCGGTGGTGGACGTCCTCGTCGAGAGCGAGGCCGGGTCGGAGGGGAGCACGGCGAGGACGTTGCGGGTCGTCCCTGTCTACCCTCAGTCGGCGAAGTCCGGGCTCACCAGCGCGGAGTTGGGCAGGTGGGTCGCCGAGGCGCTCGAGCGTTCGGGTCGCTTCGCCGATCCCCTGCCCGAGGAGTGGCGGCGACGGCTCGAGCTGGTCTCGCGAACCGAAGCACTTCGGCGGATCCACCTCCCCGAATCGGTCGGCGACGAGCTGGCCGCCCGCCGGCGGCTGGCCTTCGACGAGCTCTTCCGGCTCCAGCTCGCCCTCGTGCTCCGGCGCCGTGCGATGGAGTGGGAGGCGAGCGCCATCCGCCACGAGGCCTCGGTTCTGGACGTGACGACGCCGTGCGCGGGGTCGCCCGGCAGTGGGGACGATCCTCACCGTGGCCCGGGACGGGGCGCAGAGGCGTCCTTGCTCCGTCGATTCCTCTGCAGTCTCCCCTTCGAGCTGACCGAGGCCCAGAGGCGGGCGCTCGCGGCGATCGTCGCCGAGCTCGCCGGTCCGCGTCCCATGCACCGCCTGCTCCAAGGTGACGTCGGATCAGGCAAGACCGTGGTGGCGGTGGCAGCGCTGCTGGTGGCGGTGCAAGGGAACCGCCAGGGAGCGCTCATGGCCCCGACCGAGGTGCTGGCCGAACAGCATTTCATGGCCGTGCGGGCACTGGTCGGCGCACTCACCGTCGAGGACCCCGCGCGGCTCGGCGGTTCCCGGCCAGTCCACGTGGCGCTGCTCACCAATCGCACGCCGGCTGCCGAGCGGACCCGCCTGCGCCAGGAGCTCGAGGCCGGCACCGTCGACCTCGTGGTCGGGACCCACGCGCTCTTGACCGACGACATCGTGTTCCGTTCGCTCGGCGTCGCGGTGATCGACGAGCAACATCGCTTCGGCGTCGAGCAGCGCGCTGCCCTGCGGGAGAAGGGGCGAAGCTCGGTCGCCGCCGGACTT
This sequence comes from Actinomycetes bacterium, assembly GCA_021799915.1. The sequence goes on along the minus strand of JAJYZN010000027.1, from coordinate 3,579 downwards.
TCGGGTGCAGACCCCGATCTGCTGGTCATGACCGCCACGCCGATCCCCCGCACGGCGGCGATGATCCTCTTCGGGGACCTGGACATGGTGGTGCTCGACGAGCTTCCGCCCGGACGGACCCCGGTCACCACGGTTTGGGCGCGGACCCCGCTCGAAGAGATCGCTGCCTGGTCGAAGGTGCGAGAGCAAGTGGCCGCGGGGAACCGTGCCTACGTGGTGTGCCCTCTGGTGGAGGGGTCGGAGCGAGTCCAGGCGCGTTCGGCAACCGAGGAGCTGGCCCGCCTGGCCGAGCAAGAGCTGCACGGCCTGCGTCTCGGCCTGCTCCACGGGCAGATGGCGGCGCCGGACAAAGAAGCAACGATGGCAGCCTTTCGCCGGGGCGACGTCCAGGTGCTGGTGGCCACCACCGTCGTCGAGGTCGGTGTGGACGTGGCCGAGGCGACGGTGATGGTGGTCGAGGATGCCGAGCGCTTCGGCATCTCCCAGCTCCATCAGCTCCGGGGCCGGGTCGGTCGCAGCGACCGCCCGAGCTGGTGCTACCTGCTCGGCGACACCTCCAGCGAAGCCGGGCGCCGGCGGCTGGAGGCTGTCGAGCGGACCTCGGACGGTTTCGAGCTGGCCGAAGTGGACTTGGACCAGCGGGGCGAGGGCACCATCCTCGGGGCACGCCAGAATGGGCGGAGCGACCTGAAGCTGGCCAAGCTCCGCAAAGATGCCGACCTGCTGAGGACGGCTCGGGAGGTGGCCGAGGAGATGGTCGATCGTGACGGTTCGCTCGCCCGCATGCCGCTCCTCCAAGACGAGGTCCGTCTGTTCCTCGACCCCGAGGAAGAGGAGTTTCTGTTCAAGAGCTGAGCGAGCAATTCACCTCGATCCACTTCCCCGCAGCGGCTGACTGCTTTTCGATGGACGAGCCGAGCGGATCGTCGCTCTCCTCCGGGCGTCGGTTGCATCGAAGGCAAGGGAGGAAAGAGGAAGATCGAGACGGCCGACACCGACACCGACACCAGGTCCGTCGCCGCCTGAGCGAACTTTCTCGTCTTGGCTCTCAAGGATGACTCACGCGCGCACGGTGGATGAAAGCTAAATTTGTCGCATGCAACGAGCAGCGGACCGCAGACGGGGCGCCCCCCGGCCGATCGGCCTGCCGCAGGCGGTGGTGGCCGTCATCGGTGCAGCCGTCCTCACGGCGACCACGCTCGTCGTGAGTGCCACCACGCCCGCGTCGGCATCCCCCCCGTCCAACTGCACCGGCACACCCACGGTCACGTGCACCTTCGCCTACTCGGGGGCCGCACAGACGTTCAACGTCCCTTCGACAGTGACCCAGGTGACCGTCACCGCCTACGGAGCCCAGGGCGGCACGGCCGTCGGCGGGGCCGTCGGCGGACCGGGTGGCGAGGCGGTCGAGACCCTCAACGTCACCCCGGGGTCGACCCTGTACGTCTACGTCGGAGGCCAGGGCACTGGTGGCGGCGCGGGGGGGTTCAACGGTGGGGGAGCAGGCGGGATCGGCACCGAGGTGCTCATCCTCGCCGTGCAGCACGGCGGGGGCGGGGGCGGCGCGTCGGACGTCCGTTCCACACCCCCGACGCTGACACACCGTCTCGTCGTCGCCGGCGGGGGCGGTGGCGGCGGCGGCGTTGTGCAGACACCGGTTCTTTTCGTGTGCACAGGCGGGGTGGGCGGTGGCAGCACGGGAGGCACGCCCACATGCCAGGGGACAGGCGTCCCGCCGGGCGGCGGCACCCAGACGGCAGGAGGCGAGGGCGGCCAAGGCGTAGTCATGGGCGGGTCAGGGGGGCCAGGCCAGGGTGGCCAGGGAGGCTCCACAACCACAGTGGGACTCGCTCAAACCGAGGGCGGCGGTGGCGGGGGGGGAGGATGGTACGGCGGCGGCGGTGGTGGCGCCTCGACAGGGGTCGTCGCGCCGGCCTACGGAGGTGCTGGCGGTTCGGGGTACGCCCCCACTGGTACCCTGTACTCGGGGGTCAACGTCGGTAACGGCGAGGTGCTCATCACCTACCAGGCCCCGACCACGTCTACCCCCACCACCACGACCGTCACAACGGTCCCGACCATCACCGCGGCGGCGTCGAACCAGACCGTGACGCTTCGGGCCACGGTGACCGCTGGCGGCACGACGGTGGGCTCGGGCACGGTCACCTTCGGCGTGTACCACGGCTCGACGCTCATCGGCACTGCCACCTCCGCCTCGGTGGCAGCGGGGACCGCGCAGGCCTCCTACACGCTCCCGGCGACAACCCCGCCGGGGACCTACGTCGTCGAGGCGGTCTACACAGACGCCAACGGGACCTTCGCACCCTCGTCGAACGACAGCCGCACCCTCACGGTTGACCCGATCACCACCACCACGGATGTCCTGGCCACACCGGCGCAGCCGACGGCTGGCCAATCGATCACCTTGAAGGCGACCGTCGGGGCGACCACCGTCCCCACCTCGGGGACCGTCGCTTTCTCGGCGAACGGGACGCTCATCGGCGGCTGCGGGGCCGCGCTGATCTCGGCCGGTGTCGCCACCTGCACCACGACGTTCCCCAGTGCGGGGTCCGTCACGGTGGACGCCGCGTACCGTGATACGACAGGCGGGATCTTCGGGTCCTCCAGCGGGAGGGTGGTGTTGCCCGTGCAAGCCGCCGTCACCACCACCGCGGTGACCGTGGCGCCGTCCTCGGTGCGCCATGGTGCGACCGTCACCTACGCGGCAACGGTCAGCTCTGCCTCGGGCACCCCGACGGGGACCGTCGCCTTCTCGGTGGGGATGACAACCCTTTGCGCTGCCACGTTGGACACAGGCTCGGGTTCGTGCACGGCCACCGACGCCCCGGTCGGTGCCGACACGGTGACCGGTGCCTACTCGGGGGACGGCGCCCATGCCAAGTCGTCGGGCACCGCGTTTCTCACAGTGACCTCGTTGCCGGGCATCACAGGCACAACGCCTGGCACCAACCGCACGACATCGGGCCTTCGGCGCTACTCGCTCGGTGCGGCCGACGGCGGGGTGTTCGCCTTCGGCGGTGCTCGCTTCTACGGCTCGATGGTCGGAACGCCCCTCAACGCCCCGGTCGTGGGGATGGCGGCAACCCCCACAGGCAACGGCTACTGGGAGGTGGCGGCCGACGGCGGGGTCTTCGCCTTCGGGTCGGCCAGCTTCTACGGCTCCATGGTCGGAACGCCCCTCAACGCCCCGGTCGTGGGCATGGCGGCGGCCCCCACAGGCAAGGGCTACTGGCTGGTGGCCTCCGACGGGGGGATCTTCGCCTTCGGGTCGGCCAGCTTCTACGGCTCCATGGGCGGCAAGGTATTGGACGCCCCGGTCGTGGGCATGGCGGCGGCCCCCACAGGTAACGGCTACTGGCTGGTGGCCTCCGACGGGGGAGTCTTCGCCTTCGGTCACCTGCCCTTCTACGGCTCCATGGGCGGCAAGGTATTGGACGCCCCGGTCGTGGGGATGGCGGCGGCCCCCACAGGCAACGGCTACTGGGAGGTGGCGGCCGACGGGGGGGTCTTCGCCTTCGGTCACGTGCCCTTCTACGGTTCGATGGCGGGCAGATCGGA
>JAJYZN010000198.1 GCA_021799915.1 Actinomycetes bacterium | reverse complement strand
ACGTCGGCCGTCCCCAGCGAGTAGTGGGACAGCTCGTCCTCTTCGTGGTGACGGAGCCGGAGCTTGCCCTCGGGGATGCCCAGGTCCACGTACCACCGGAACCGCTCCTCCAGCCAGTACCGGTGCCATTGGGCGCTCTCGGCCGGCGGCACGAAGTACTCCATCTCCATCTGCTCGAACTCGCGGGTGCGAAAGACGAAGTTCTGCGGGGTGATCTCGTTGCGGAACGACTTGCCCACCTGGGCGATGCCGAACGGGGGCTTCTTGCGGGTGGTCTGGAGGACGTTGGCGAAGTTGACGAACATGCCCTGGGCCGTCTCCGGGCGCAGGTAGGCGACCGCCCCCTCGTCCTCGACCGGGCCGGCGTGGGTCTTGAACATGAGGTTGAAGTCGCGCGCCTCGGTGAAGTCGGTCGACCCGCAGTTGGGGCAGACGCCTGTGATCTTGTCCTCCCGCCACCGGGTGTGGCAGTTGCGGCAGTCGACGAGGGGGTCGGTGAAGTTGGCCAGGTGCCCCGATGCCTCCCAGACCTGTGGGGGGCCGAGGATGGCGGCGTCGATCCCGACCACGTCGTCGCGCAGCTGGACCATGGAGCGCCACCACTCGTGCTTCACGTTGCGCAGCATGTTCACGCCGAGCGGTCCGTAGTCGTAGGTGGAGCGGAACCCGCCGTAGATCTCGGCCGACTGGAAGACGAAGCCCCGACGCTTGCACAGGCTCACCACGCGTTCCATGAGGTCCCCGTCGACGTTCGCCGCCGCGTCACGGTCTCGGTCCACCGTCTCGGTCATTCCCGAAGGCTACCGGCTGCACCCACCTCCACTCGAAGATGCCTCGTGACGGCGTTGGCCAGGAGGCGTCCACGAACCGTGAGCACCGCCCTGCCCCCCGTCCTGGACACCAGCGGAGCAAGCTCGGGGAGGTCGGGCAGCGACCCGGCAGGTACCCCGGTCGGGGTGCGCAGGGAGAGGGCCAGCCGCTCGAACTCCCTTTGCGCCGGTGACAGCACTTCTTGGCCGGCGACCGTCGACGACCCACGCTCCACTGCTCGAACGTAGCGATCCGGGTTTCGAATGTTCCACCACCGAGTCCCCTGCTCGTGGGAGTGTGCCGCTGATCCGATCCCGCGATAGTCGCCCTGCTGCCAGTAGAGCTGATTGTGCCGGCAGCCGTGCCCGGGGAGCGACCAGTTCGATACCTCTTCCCAGCCGTACCCGGCGTCGGTGAGCACACGATCGGCCAATTCATAGCGGCGTGCCTGCACGTCGTCGTCGGGATGGCGTCGCGGGTCACCAGCAAGGGGCGTCCCGGGCTCGACGGTGAGGGCGTAGGCGCTCAGATGCGGTGGCGCGACCGAGAGCTCGAGCAGGTCACGGAGTGATCTGATCCAGTCCTTGTCGCTCTCACCCACGGAACCGAAGATGAGGTCGCAATTGAAGGTCGTAAAACCGGCTTCGGTCGCCGCACCTACGGCCCGGTCAACGTCTCCGGGTCGGTGGTTCCTGCCTAATGAACGAAGGACGTGGTGCATCGTTGATTGCACCCCGAGCGAGATCCGGTTCACTCCGGCCGTTCGGTATATCTCAAGCCTGCGCAGATTGACATCCTCGGGATTGCACTCCACCGTTACTTCGGCATCGGCGTGCCGAGGGATCTCACCGAGGATCTCGACAAGCTGCTCTGCGGGCAGGCGCGAGGGGGTACCACCCCCGAAGAACACACTGGATGCCCTTTCCATCTGTCCGTCGAGGAGAGCACGACGTATCTCGAGCTTGCACGCGTCAACATATCGGGCCATGAGGTGGTCTCGATCCGTGTAGGTGGCGAATGCGCAGTAGTCGCAACGGCTCCGGCAGAAGGGCACGTGCACGTAGACACCGAAGGCACGGCCCGAATTGGAGTGGGATTTCACCCCTCCCCCGCTGGCATCTCGTTCGCGTTCCACCCGGGATAATTCATGTCCGTCAGATCCCGGTGGCAGAGCGAACCGATCGGAGACGCCTTTCCAAGTGGGACTCCACTGCCTCGGTGGTGAGGAGCGTCACCTCTTCGGTACCCACGGGAGCTGGCCCCGAGAGTACGTTCCCCAGTGTCCCTCCGAGAATTCGCCTCATCAGTTCGAGCGCGGGTGCGCTCAGCGGCCGGCCTCGGCGGCAGTTCGAGCACAACGCCCCTCCATCGGGCAGGGAGAACGCAACAAGCTTCACGTGATCCCCCGAGAGGCCACACGACGCGCAACCGTCCAACACCGGTTCGGCCCCGTCGAGGACCAGCGCCTTCAGGAAGAATGACGGTGCCACCATGGCCGGATCTCGGGTCGTGTCGTCGAGGACTCGAAGGGCGCCGACCAGCATCGAGTAGAGGCGAGGGTCGGAATGCCGCTCCTGAGCCATCTGCTCGGCAACTTCGATCAGGGAGAGGCCACGAGTCAGGCGTCCCAGGTCGCCGCGTAGCACTGGGAAGTGGTCGACGATCTCCACCTGCTTCACGATGTCGAGATCACCACGTCCTGCCCAGAGCAGCATGAGGACGTGGCTCATGGGTTCCAGGCGGGCACCGAACTTGCTGGTGGTTCTCCTCACCCCCTTCGCCACTGCCCGCACCTTCCCGTGAGACTCGGTCAGGAACACCACGATCCGATCGGCCTCACCCAGGCGGTAGCTACGCAACACCACACCCCGCTCTTTGAACAGCGTCACCGCCCCTCCGACCCTCCGTTCTCCAAGCCGGGGGCTGTCCTCGACCGTACTTCGGACCTTTCCGGCCCGATCTCGTCCGCGGGATCAAAGGTCGATGACGGGGGCGTCGGCACAGTGTGCCCCGGCTGGCCCCGCCCCGGCTGGCCCCGCCCCGGCTGGCCCCGGCCCGGCTGGCCCCGGCCCGGCTGGCCCCGGCCGTTGATCCAGTTCCCCCCCCCGACCAGCACCACCAGGGCGACGACGGTGACCAGGATCTCGACGGCCGGTCTCGACCCGAGGGCCGCCAGCACGCACAGGCCCAAGACCACCATCGCACCGAAGCCAATCGCCAGTCGGGTCACCGGCACCGTGCCCACCCGACTCGCCAAATCGCCAACCACGGGCATCGAACTGACCGCCCAGCCCTCGAGGGGTCGAGGCGGGTCACGTATCGACACCGCCATATCGACGATGGCGCCGCTGGTACTCCAGCACCGCTTCGTAAAGATTGGACCGACGCATGTCCGGCCACAGGACATCGGGAAACACCAACTCGCTGTAGGCGATCTCCCAGAGCAAGAAGTTGGAGATTCGGTACTCGCCTGAAGTTCGAATAACCAAATCAGGATCTGGCATGTCGGCGAAGTACAATCGCCGGGAGATAGCGCCCTCGTCCACCTTTCCCGCCGGCACGTGGTCGGCGACCAGGCGCCGAACGGCGTCGACGATCTCAGCTCGCCCCCCGTAGTTGAATGCCATCGTAAGAGTCATCCGTCGATTCTCCCTGGTGAGCTCGATGGACTCGTCCATCCTCTTCAAGACACGGCGGGGGACTCTCCAGTCTCTCCGGCCGGCAAAGCGGATCCGGACTCCCTTCTCGTTCAACTCGTCCCTCCGCCGCATGAGAAGTGATTCGTTGAAACCCATGAGATACCGCACCTCATCAGGAGGGCGGCGCCAGTTCTCGGTGGAGAAGGCATACATCGTCAGCCACTTGACCCCGATCTCCAGGGCGCCGTTCACGACATCGAGGAGCGCTTCCTCACCCGCGGCGTGTCCCTCGGTTCGGGGAAGATCCCGTTGACTGGCCCACCGACCATTCCCATCCATGACGCAGGCGACGTGAACTGGAACCCGTCTCAGATCGAGCTCTGAGGGAACAGGCGTCGCTTCGTGCGGCCCGGTGATGGATCCCGTTCCCAAGGGCCGGGAAGGACCATCGTGCTCACCCGATGCCGTTGGCCGTTTCCCCTGGTGCTGTCGGGGATCTCGAACCGATGCCGGGTGGATCGCCTCGGATCCCTTGCTGGAACCATCCACAAAGCGAACCTACCGCGTCCGGGTGAGTCGGAAGGAACGGTCAGGACCGACCCAGTTCGCCAGATCTCGCTGCAGCTGCCACGGAACTCCTGCTCCCCGCCCGAACGAGCACGGAGCGCCGTCGCAAGGCATGATCGAAAGGTGCCCCCCACCTCCCCTCACGGCAAGGCGAATCGCCCTCCCCGAGGCGAGCCCGACCCCCGCGACCGTCCGAACGCCGCCGGACAAGGGGATCCCGCCCCGGGCATCCCGCCCCGGGAATCGGGCATCGGGCATCGGGCATCGGGCATCGGGCATCGGGCATCGGGCATCGGGCATCGGGCATCGGGCATCGGGCATCGGGTGATGCTGAGGTGACCGTCGATCCAAACCAGTCGGACGCATCGAGGCAGAGCACCGCGGCCCTGGCGCGGGTGACGGCGAAGCTCCCCATGGGTGAGATGCGTCCCCAGCAGGTGCAGATGTGCCAGGCAGTCGCCGATGCCCTCGCCAAGGGACGCCACCTGGTAATTCAGGCCGGTACCGGGACGGGCAAGTCGCTCGCGTATTCGGTGCCTGCAGCCGCTTCGGGCAAGACCGTGGTGATCGCCACCGCGACCAAGGCCCTACAGGACCAGCTGGCCAAGAAGGACCTTCCTCTCGTCGCCAAGTCCAGTGCAGAACCTTTCACGTTCGCCGTTCTGAAGGGACGAGCCAACTACATCTGC
>JAJYZN010000197.1 GCA_021799915.1 Actinomycetes bacterium | reverse complement strand
CCGCGTTCACCAGTAGGCTCGTGACGGGATGGCTCAAATGGTGGTCTCGGGAAAAGTCCCCTGCGAGCCACACTGCCAAGCTGGAAAATCCCAATCCGACGAACGAGAGCACCCAGAAAGGCACGACCTCTCGCCAGAAGTGCGATTGACCGCTCTTGCCCCAGACCCATCTACGGTTGAGCGAGTAGGACGGCACCGTCCCCACGACGTTCGCGAGGACGTTGGCCGGCACCTCTGACATCACCCGGAACACTCCGAAGGTGAGCAGGAGCACGACCTGCGAGCAAACGGTGGAGATCACCGAGACCGACGCGTACTTGATCAGCTTCAAGCTGGACGGGTGCCGGATGACATGACGCACACGCTGGATCAATGGCGCGTCGGATCCCCAGATATGGGCGATCGAGGGATTCGGTGGTTCCGGCTCAGCCACGCCCGCACATGCTATCTGCTCATCGGGCTCGGTCAGCGACCATGAGAAGGCCCCGAGCCAATGGGTCCGAGGCTGTTGGTTCGAGCAACTTCCCCAAACCAGAGCGCACTGGGCTTCGGACGCCGCTCGAACGTCGTACGGTCCACGGCGACAAGGCCGAACTTGGGTCCGTACCCGAGAGCCCACTCGAAATTATCCAGGAGGCTCCAGGCGAAGTACCCCCTCACGTCCACGCCGTCCTCCACGCATCGGTGGACCCCCTGCAGCGCTTCGCTCATGAAGGCGATCCGGTGACCGTCGTCGTCGGTCCCGATCCCGTTCTCGGTGACCAGCACCGGCAGACCGGTCACCTCGGCGGCGCGGCGAACCGTGTGCTCGAGCGCCTGCGGCCAGTACTCGTACCCCATCTGCGTGACGTCCACACCGTCTTCGGGGGGCAGCAGGCGGCCTTTCGGACCAAAGCGCATCCGCGTATAGGTCTGTACTCCGATGAAATCATCACCCGTCGTGGCCCGCAGGAAGGTGTCTTCCAAGATCTCCTGGGCTGCGTCGCGCGCTTGCTCACCACCCTCGCCGGCCACCATCTCGGCCATCGAAAGCGTGAGGCCGACGGAAAAGTTCCCAGGCCCCGATCTGAGGGCATCGACGGCGAGCCGGTGGGAGCGGACCATGGACTCGTTGACCGCTACCTGGCGGGCCACGTCGCGCTTGACGCCCGGTGGGAACGATCCAAGGTTGTAGCCCATGACCCCGATCACGTTGGGCTCGTTGATCGTGCACGCGAGCGAGATCAGATCTCCCAAGTGGGCAACTGCTCTCTCGACGAAGCGAGCGAAGCGCTCCGGCGCATCGAGAGCCTCCCAACCACCGCGGGCGGCAAGCCATCGGGGGGTCGTGAAGTGGTGGAACGTGACGACTGGTTGGATACCCCGCCCATGGCAGGCGGCGCAGATGCGTCGGTAGTGCTCGAGCGTCGCCACCGACCACTCCCCCTCGGCGGGCTCGACACGGCTCCACTCGAGCGAGAAGCGGTAAGCGCCGAGCCCGAGGTCGGCAACCAGCTCGACGTCTTCACGCCAGCGATGCAGCGAGTCGCACGCGTCACCGCTCGGTTCGGCGCATCCCGAATCGGGGTTGTGCTCCCAGTCCCACCAGTCGTTGTTGACGTTGCCGCCTTCGATCTGGTGGGCGGCCGTGGCGGTGCCCCAGAGAAAGCCTTCGGGAAACGAGATCATGACCAGCACCGTAGTTGGCTCGCACCCGAGCTGCGAGACCTGTCAACATGGCCGGGTGAGCGAATCATTGGACTTTCTCGTCCGCCTGCTCGAGCTCGAGCCGATCGAAGAGAACATCTTCCGCGGTATCCAGCCGGACGAAGAGCGCCAGCGGGTGTTCGGAGGCCAAGTCGCGTCGCAGGCCCTGATGGCAGCGGGGAAGACCGTCAGCACCGGGACGGTGCATTCACTCCATTCGTACTTCTTGCGCCCCGGTGACCCGACGGTTCCAATTCTCTACGAAGTGGACCGGATCCGCGACGGGAGATCGTTCACCACCCGAAGAGTGGTCGCGATCCAACATGGTCGGGCGATCTTCAACATGTCGGCCTCCTTCCATGTCGAAGAAGAAGGGCTCGAACATCAGTTCCCGATGCCTGAGGTCCCGGCGCCCGAGGAGCTCGAGTCGCTTCCGGAACGTCTCGCTCCGTGGCGCGACGAGCTGGAGGAGTGGTTCTCCCGCCCTCACCCCATCGACCAGCGGCACATCGGAGAGCTTCCTTGGAAGCACGCAGAGGGAGGTCTGTCGTCCCAGCGCCTCTGGATTCGTGCGGATGGCGAACTGGGCGACGATCCTTTGCTCCACGCCTGCGTGGCGGCCTACGCGTCGGACATGTCTCTCTTCGATGCGATCCTCCAGCCCCACCCGGTCCGCTGGGATGACCCGGGGTTCATGGGAGCGAGCCTCGACCATTGCATGTGGTTCCACCGCCTCTTCCGTGCGGACGATTGGCTGCTGTTCGACACCGACTCGCCCATCGCAGCGGGAGCACGAGGATTGGCTCGGGGCTTTCTGTTCGACCGCACGGGTCGTCTGGTCGTGTCCATGGTCCAAGAAGGACTCGCCAGGATCATCGGCTGACTTCCGGCAGAGCGGCGGTATCACCCCAAGGACAGAAGCTCGCGCTCAGCGCGCGGCGATGGGTACGTAGTCCCTCGTCTCAGGACCGATGTAGAGCTGTCGAGGCCGGGCGATCTTGGAATCCTGGTCGAGCATCTCCTGCCAGTGGGCCAGCCATCCCGCCGTCCGGGGAATCGCGAAGAGGACGGGGAACATGTCGAGCGGAAAACCCATCGCCTGGTAGATCAACCCGGAGTAGAAGTCCACGTTGGGGTACAGCTTGCGCGAGACGAAGTACTCGTCACTGAGTGCGATCTCCTCAAGTTTCAACGCAATGTCCAGCAGCGGGTTCTTCCCGGTGACCTCGAACACCTCATCAGCAGTCCGCTTGATGATCTTGGCCCGAGGGTCGTAGCTCTTGTACACCCGATGGCCGAATCCCTGCAGCCGGCCGTTGCCGGACTTCACGCCTTCGATGAAGGCTGCCACGTTCTCCATACTTCCGATCTCGGTCAGCATCCGGATGACCGCTTCGTTCGCCCCCCCGTGCCGGGGGCCATAGAGGGCGGCGCAAGCGGCTGCACATGCCGAGTACGGATCGGCATGTGAGGATCCCACTACCCTCATCGCGGTCGTGGAGCAATTCTGCTCGTGGTCGGCATGGAGGATGAAGAGTATGTCGAGAGCCCTCGTCAGGACCGGATCAGGCTCGAAATGGGGCTCTGCCACCTTCCACATCATCGACAGGAAATTCGAAGGAAAGTCAAGGGAATTGTCAGGATAGACAAAGGGCATCCCGACACTGAAGCGGTGCGCAGCCGCTGCCAGCGTCGGCATCTTCGCGATGAGGCGGGTGATCTGCTTTGCCCGCGAAGCGGGATCGAAGATCTGCTTCGCGTCGAGGTAGAAGGTCGAGAGGGCTGCGACTGCCGACACAAGCATCCCCATCGGGTGCGCGTCGTAGTGGAAGCCGTCAAGGAAGCGTTTCCTCACGTTCTCGTGGATGAACGTGTGCATGGTGATCTCCTGGCGCCAGGCTGCGAACTGCGCTTCGGTCGGGAGGTCCCCGTGCAGCAGCAGGTACGCGACTTCCAGGTACGTCGACTCCTCGGCCAATTGCTCGATGGGGTACCCGCGGTAGTGAAGGATCCCAGCGTCGCCGTCGAGATAGGTGATCGCGCTCTCGCACGCCGCGGTCGACATGAAGCCCGGGTCGTAGAACCAGATCCCGGGCAGGAACTTCGACCAGTCGGTCGCCGCAACTCCTCCGTTGACGATCGGGAGCTCGACCGCCTCCCCCGTCCGGTTGTCGGTGATGGTGATGCTCTCGGCCACGAGCGGAGGCCTCCTGTCGATCAATACCCGGCTTCGTTCGCAAGCCATCCTACGGCAAGGGCGATTGCCCGTCGACGCCGGGCCATGCCGATTTCCTCCGGCACTGCGAACCTGGCGAGCCCCGAGGGCAACTCGTCGTCGGGGATTGGCGGCTGACTCTCTACCGGCTCGTCTTCGGATGGTGAGGGGTGGTGGTCGTGGTCGTCGTCGTGGTCGGGGCCGTCGCGTCGGGGGCGACCCGGATTGAATAGCTCTCAGAGGTGCCGGCGGTATTGGTCTGCCCCGGCGGAGGAGTGATCGCCACCGTAAGGGAGTACCGATGGCCGGGGAGAACCGGGAGCGCCGCCATGCTGATCGACTCGGATGTGCCTGGAGCGAGATCGACGCGTGCAGAGACCGTTCGGCCCGATGTGCTGCCACTCGGCGCCGCTGATGCAGTCACGGTGACGCCGGAGACCGCAACGTTGCCCTGATTGGCGACGACTGCTGTGACGTCGAGTGAATGGGTGGGCAGGATCGTCCCAGAGGAGCTCGCCGGTGTCGTCGGAGGAGCTCCTGTGCCCGAGGGGGCCGCCGGCAGCAGCGCCGACCCTGTCCTCGTGGTGACCTGCAGCAAGGTGAGACGGATCACGGGCGCCAGTGCCGAAGAGGTGGTCAGCCCGGTCACCAAATTCTCAATCGATCCCGTGCCCCATTGGGCTGGTTCGTCCACCCAGACTGACGCAGGCAATTTTGCCGCCCCTGGCGCCTTCCCGAGAGCGAGACGCATCGAGTCGTAGGAGCGATCCGCTGCACGAAGGTGGGCGCCCACGGCGACCAGAGCGCTCACCGCTTCGGCGGCAGAC
>JAJYZN010000026.1 GCA_021799915.1 Actinomycetes bacterium | reverse complement strand
TGAACGTGCACCCCTTCATCGAGGCGGAGGAAGTCGCAGGCCACAGCGTGAAGACCGCCTGTCGCCTGCTCGAGGTCTCCCGTGCCGCCTACTACGAACGCAAGTCGGCCGTGCCTTCGGCCAGGGAGCTCTCCGACCGGGAGCTCATTGACAAGATCACCGCCGTCCACACCGAGTCCAAGGGCACCTACGGTTCCCCCCGAGTACACCAAGAGCTGGTCAAGCGGGGGGTTGCCTGCGGCCGGCGGCGGGTCCGGCGCCTCATGCGCCGAGCTGGTCTCGAGGGCCGGTGCAAGAAGCGCTGGCGCAAGACGACGGTGCCCGACCCCGCCGCCGAGCGGGTGAAGGACGCGTCTGCCACCAGACGGTCTCGGACTGGCACGAGCTGTATCGCAAGGGTGGCCGGGACGCCCTCCGAGCCGCCGGGCGCGCCGGGCGGCTTCCCAAGCTCGACCAGCGCCAACTGGAGGCGATCGAGACCGAGCTGGTGAAAGGGGCGAGGGCACACGGCTATCCCAACGACCTGTGGACCCTCAAGCGGGTGGCCGAGGTGATCGAAGCGGTCACCGGCGTCTCGTATCACCCCAACCACGTGTGGCGGATCCTGCACGACAAGCTCGGACCCCGATGGCCACGCCTGGTTCGTCCAGGCGTGCGAGCCGCTGGGGCTCAGCCCGGGAGACATCGCGCTGCAGTGGTCGACCATGGCAAAGATCACCGCCGTCACTGGCGCCGCGGTCGCCTCGATCAGCGCAGCAGACGTCGAGACCGCCCGCGCCGAGTTCATCGATGCGTTCGAGCGCCGCGGCACCCCGGCGGCCGGACGGAACATCGTTTCGATCTTCCACCGCCTCCAGCTCACCCTGTTCCATGCCGGCCGGGTCGACACCATCCGACGCCCATCATCGAAGGTCATTCGGCGGCTGGGCGGCGATCACCCCCGGCGTCGCCGAGGTCGCCCGGCGTTATGTCGCCCAGGTCGAGCTCAACCTGCGCCCCACCACGGTCAAGCACATCGAACACGACCTGCGGGAGTTCGCAACCTGGCTGACCTGCGCCCACCTGGAGGTGACCAGCTGCGCAGAACTCGAACGCCGTGACATCGAGGACTACAAGACCTGGGTGGCCGCCAAGCACGGGCGTTACACCGGCAAGCCGCTCAACCGGATCAGCGTCAAGAACCGGCTTATCAACCTGCACTGCTTCTTCGACCGGATCACCGAGTGAAGCTACCCGAACCCGCCCCAGAGGCCGCTCATCTTCATGGGCGACCTCCCGATCGTGGACAAGCCGCTCCCACGGTTCCTCGATGACGCTGCCGCCGCCAAGCTCATGCGGGCATCGAGAGCCGACTCCGACCCCCTCTCGCGCCTCATCGTTGAGCTGCTTGCCCGCACCGGGATACGTGTCGGCGAACTGCTCGCCCTGACAGTCGACGCCGTCGTCCAGATCGGCTCGGCGTTCTGGCTGCGGATCCCCATCGGCAAGCTCCACAATGACCGCTACATCCCGCTGCACCCCCAGCTCGAAGAGCAGCGCGACGACTGGGTCGCCCACCACCGCCCGGCCGGGCTCCGCTCCGACCGGCTCCTACTCGAACGCAACCGGCCCGTCACGAAACTCCGCGTCACCACCGCCCTCAACCGGATCAGCGACGAAGCACAGATCGGCCACGTCACCGCTCACCAGCTCCGCCACACCCTGGCCACCCAGGCAATCAACCGCGGCATGAGCCTCGACGCCATCGCCGCTTTCCTCGGCCACAAGACCCTCGCCATGATCATGATCTACGCGCGCATCGCCGACCAGACCGTCGCCGACGCGTACTTCGCCGTCACCGAGAAAGTCGAGGCGCTCTGCGACCAGCCCAGCCAGCTCCCGGAAGACGACAAAGGCTCCGAGATGCGCAAGCTCCGAGGCGAGATGCACCGCCGGATGCTCGGCAACGGCTACTGCGCGCGTCCCGTCGAGATGGACTGTCACTTCGAGTCAATCTGCGAAAGCTGCACCTTTTTCGTCACCACCATCGAGTTCAAGCCCACCCTCCGCAAGCAACGCGAGGACGCCGCCGCCAAGGGCCAAATCGGCCGCACCAAGATCTTCGACGGGCTCCTCGACCGGCTCAGCACCGAGGCTTCATGAAGATGTCCTTGACAGGATCACCCGCATAAGTACAACACCTGCCGGCTGCACAGCTCCTTCGGCTACCTCAGCCCAGCCGAGTACGAAGCGAGGATCCTCGGCAACGCCGACCGTCAGGCGGCATGATCAACACAACCAACCTGTCCGCCGAACCGGTTCAAGTCCACGGGTCTGGAACCTCAGCCAGACTCGTGTAGGACGGGTCCCCTTCGATCGGTCGGTGGTCGGCCGCCGCGTTGACCGGGTAGAGGACCCGACCCCCGCCCTGGAGGCGCCGGTAGACGGCATTGGCGAACTGGCGAGTATCTTGAGATACACCAACGAAGGCCAGGTTCTTTGCAGCAAGGAACGCTCCGATGGTTTCGCGATCGGGCATGACGACCCCCGCTTCCACGACTTCCGGGTGCCAGGGTGCCTCGGCAGGAGCCTCGTTGACTAGGGACAAACGACCATTTCGAGACCGGCCTCCCGCCGGCGTCGAGACACCGAGTGATCGGTAGATCTAGCTGGGGCGCTGGAAGGCCCGCCGCCTGGGTTTCACCGGTCGCATCAGGAACTCCGGTCGACGCTGACCCTCCGGACCGGTGTTCGGCCTCGTCATGGCGAGCCACTGCTCGTAGACGTCCCGGGATCGCCGACGGTCGACATAGACGTCGCCGTAGCGGTCTTCGGCTCGGGCCGGCTCCATGGTCACCTTCTGCAACCAGCAGTTCATGCCGGACAAGGGGTCCGGCTGCACGGCGAAGGCCAGGTTCTGGTGGACCCCGGGATCGCTCCAGTAGATCCGCTCGGAATCGGGATCGGAGGAGGTGAACGGCTGAACCAGGCTTCGGTATCGCAACAACCAGGTGTCTGGACCGTCGGGGTGGGTGAGGTCGACCTGACCGCTCACCCAACGGCTGCCTTCGCCGTCATGGAGCCGCCAGCGACCCATGTGGTGGCTGAGGGCGCAGACCCCGGGTCGGATCCCTTCGGTGACCCACACCCGGACGACGAAGTAGCCGATGGTGGTCACCAATCGGACCAGCTCCCCACTGGAGATTCGATTTCGCCTGGCGTCGTCGGGATGCACCCACAACGGGTGTGAGTTGGCGATCTCGTTCAGGTATTTGGCGCCGCCCGAGCGGGTGTGGATGAGGACCGGGAGTCTGAAGGTCGGGACCAGAACGAGCTGGCCCGATTCGAGATCGATCTGTCGGCGCGAAATGTGTGACTCGATGTACCCGGGTGCTGCGTATTCGGGCCATCCCCAGTCACGCATGGAGGTTGAGTACACCTCGAGCCTCCGTGATGGGGTCGGGAAGCCGAAGCGGACAGTCCCGTCGTCGTGACGCACGCCGATCGAACCGGCCTCGCCGATGAGCGGAGGCTCTGCGTCGGGACCAGCCTCTCGACGCTGGACACCACGCTCGTCCGTCGTCGATCCTTCTAGCTCGTTCGCATCCAGGATCCGTTCGTCGAGCCGATAGCTCGACGCACCGACCTCGAACGCGCCGAATTTGCGCATGTACTCGAGGGGGGTGAGACCGACATTGGCCGCCTCTTCGGGGAGCCCGGGCACCTCGTTCTCGAACATCCACCGGTAGTAATCGTCGACCGTGATCTTCTCCCCCGGCCGATATGGAGACTCGAAATGTCGACGGATGCCGAGAACGCCGTCGGGGTCGAGACGCCATGAGAGCTCGAACCAGAACTCGTTCTCCTCCCAGACCTCGCCGGGATTGGCATCACGGGAGTCAGAGAAGGGAAGCCCGAGTTTCTCCATCGCCACCCGCCTGACCGGCTGGCGAAAGCTCAGCCATCTCCCGGCGTGGGTCTCGTAGGACATCGTGTCGTGACGCTCGGGGGAGTGGCCCATCGGCAGGACGTAGTCGGCGAATTCGGCCGTCTCGGACCAAGTCGGGGTGAGTGCGACGTGCAAACCGATCTTGTCGGGATCGCGCAGCACTTCGAGCCAGCTGAACCCGTCGGGAGCGGTCCAGATCGGGTTCCACACTCGTGAGAAGTACACCGACAGACTTCCTCGCCCTTCCTCGAGGAAGTGCGGCAGCAGGATCGACATCTCGTTGGTGGCGAGCGGGTACTCGGCCGGCCAGGTGAGCTCATTCCAATGGTCGTGCGCCTCCGGCACCGAGGGCCCCTTCGGGATGAACTTGTTCCAGCCATTGGGGCTGGTGCCACCAACGGTGCCGATGGAGCCGGTCAGGGCCAGAAGGAACCAGAGTGCTCGTGACACCTGCCAGCCGCCCAAGTTCCCCGCGCACGCGGACCTCCACACGTGTGCAGAGAAGCGGTGGTCGCAATCTGCGACGAGCCGGGCGAGCTCCTCGATCTGCCTGGCATCGACCTGAGCCTCGCTGGCGGCGAAGTCGAAGGTGAAGCCAGCGTAGTCCGCCTCAAGCTGGTCGAGGAACGCCTCGAAGGTCACCGGGCTCTCGGGGTGCAGATTGACCAGGTAGTCAGACCAGTTGAACCACCGACGAATGTAGTCGTGGTCGATCTGGCGCGTCCGTAGAAGATACGACGCGATCGAGAGGAGAATGGCCGCCTCGCTCCCTGGCCATGGCGACATCCATAGGTCGGCATGGGCCGCCGTGTTAGAAAGGCGGGGATCGATGACGACGAGCTTGGCACCGTCGAGTTTGCTCTCCATGATGCGCTGCGCGTGCGGGTTGAAGTAGTGCCCGGTCTCCAAGTGGCTGGAGAGCAGGAGGATCACTTTTGCGTTGGCGTGGTCAGGGCTCGGTCGGTCGTACCCCGTCCACAGCGTCATACCGAAGCGGGCCCCCGAGGAGCACACGTTGGTATGGCTGTTGTGCCCGTCGATCCCCCAGGCCTGGAGGAATCGCTCGGCGAACCCATCCTCGCCCGGCCTGCCGACGTGGTACATGACCTCTTCGGGGCGCCCTTCGACGATGGAGCGACGAATGCGCGCGGCGATGTCGTCGAGTGCCTCGTCCCAACTCACCCGTTCCCAGGAGCCGCCTCCACGCTCACCCTTCCGGCGGATCGGGTAGAGGATCCGCTCCGGATCGTCCAACTGGTTGACCGTCGCCGGTCCCTTTGCGCAGTTGCGTCCTCGCGATCCCGGGTGGGCCGGGTTCCCCTCGAGCTTTCGGATGGAGAGATCCTTCTTGTCCACATAGGCAAGCAGCCCGCAGCCGGACTCGCAGTTGAAGCAGGTCGTCGGCACGAGCATGTACTCGTGGGCGACCTTGCGGGGATGGGCCCTCGCATCATGCTCGACGTGGTGGTCCCAGCGATCGGGCGGCGGAAAGTTGCTGAGCCCCTCATGGCGATGCGCCCCCGGGAATGCATCCCCGTTCGGCAACGATGGAGTCGGACCCTGGTCGGCAGGCATGCGATCGTCGGTCACGACAGCGGCACGTCCTGTCCGGCTCGGACGAACACCGATTCGTAGATGAGCAGCGCCACCTGGCCGATGAGCCCCCCGACGGCCGCCCGGCGCAACTTGCGGCCCCGAATCGCCGGTGCCGCCAGGACGGCACCTGCGGCACCCAGCCCGACCGCCCCGGCCCAGAACCGTTTGGCGTAACGACCCCTGGTGACCATCCTGGTCGCCGTCTCAGCCTGAGGCGTCTCGTGTTTCCGGCCGTACTCGGCGGCGAGCGTCGCAAGATTGGCGGCTGAAGAGGCGACGAAAGTGCCGGCCAACGCGCGGGTGAGGCTCCCCTGGCCCAATGCCGCCGACAGGGCAAGCAGGACGCCGGAACCACCCTGGACGGCCTGAACGAGGAGGTGCGGAAGGAGCAGACGGGACTGCCAGAGATCCCGTCCCTCGGCCTGACCGAAGAGGAAGGCGGTGTAGCCGGCCGCCGCGGCGGCGGACGGCACGGCCAGCCAACGCAGCAGGCCCAGCAGCCGGCCGAACGTCGCCGGGCTCAGCAGCCCCGCCGACTCCCCGAGGGCCGCGGCAAGCCAGGTACCGGCGACCGCGCCAAAGCCAGCCAGGCAGACCGATCCGAGAAAGAGCCAAGACTTGGGGTTGGGCTTGGCGAAGATGTACCAGAATCGCTCCGGACGCTTCAGGTCCCACACGAGCAGGACCCCCGTGACCGCGGTCAAGCCGACCCCGATAGCCGGCGCGGCGACCTTGAGCACACCCTCGGCGGGCAAGCCGGCGATGAGCGCCCCCGCGGTCACGAGTACGGCCCCGGACCCCACACCCTTGGTCCACAGGTACGTGGTGACCCGCCAACCCCACGGGCGAGGGTGTGCGGTGTTGAGGGAGGTGCGGGCGCCGGTCGCCTCGTCGACGACCAGGTCCTCGGAAACCGCCAGCCGATGGCGATCGGGTTGTGCCCACAGGTACGAGTCTGCGACCGGTGCCAACAGCGGGTCGAGCACCGCCGGGTTGGCACCGAGGTAGAAGACGTTCGGGCCCGTGTGCTGTTCGGGAGCTCGCGTCGCCGTCGGATGCTGGGCAATGAGCCGCGAGATACCGCTTTCGGGGTCGTCGAGGTCGCCGGCCCAGATCGACCGGGTAGGGCAGACCACGACGCAGGCAGGTTCTAGGCCATCGTCCACCCGGTGGGCGCAGAAGTTGCATTTGGCTGCGGTGTGCGTGTCCTCATCGATGTAGATCGCGTCATAGGGGCACGCCTGCATGCAGCTCTTGCATCCGATGCAGCGTTCTGAGTCGAAGTCGACGATGCCGTCCTCGCGCTTGAACAATGCCTTCGTCGGACAGATCTCGACGCATGGCGCATCCGTGCAATGGTTGCACCGCATCACTCCGAATGCCCTCGTGGACGAAGGCCACGATCCACTGTCGATGTACTTCACCCACGTCCGAAACTGCCCGACTGGGACCTTGTGCTCGGTCTTGCACGCGACGGTACAGGCATGGCAGCCGATGCAGGTTCGTTGATCGATTGCGAAGCCGTAGCGCATGAAGGAGCTCCCGCCGGTTGGTCGGTGGTCGACGCCCTGAAGGGCGGCAACCTAACTCAATGTCCTGACTCGACCGGGATACCGAGTTCGGCGGCCCGACCCCAGTCGTCGTCCACAAAGACGCAGGGGTATCCCGCCCGGTCGACGATCGACGCAGCGATGGACGCCCGAAACCCACTGGCGCAGTGCACCCAGATCTTTCCCACGGGAATTTCGTCAACTCGGTCGGCCAACTCCCAAAACGGGATGTGGAGAGCGCCCGAGAGATGGCCCACCTCCCACTCGTCGCGGCGCCGGACGTCGAGCAGCACATGCCCGGGCGTTCCGAACACGGAGGAGAGCTGCTCGAACTTGGCCACCTCGTAGCTGGCCGTTCGACCACCGGCAAGAGTCTCGATCGACCCGACGGCCGCGCCGAACAGCTCGTCCACCCCGATACGGACCAACTGACGGCGCGCCTGGCAGATCTGGTCCGGGTGGTCCCCGATCAGCGTGACCGGTGCCTGGCATGGGAGCGTCCACCCGAAGTAGGTGGAGAAGGTATCGCCGAGTTCGATGGACACCGTTCCCGCGAGATGTCCCCGGGCGAAGGCCCGACGTTCCCGCAGATCGACCACCCACTCTCCTGCCGCGACGCGCTCTCGAAGAACTTCTCCGTCAACCGGGTCGGGGTTCGAGAGATCTGGAGCGCTCGGTCCGGCGGCATTTCGAGGCGCCATGTGCACGTAGTACCGCGGATAGGCAGTGAGACCCGAGATCAACTGATCGACGAAGTGCTCCTCGTCGTCGATCAGGAGCGCCACATTGCGAGTGCGCTCCTCCGCGATCGTGGACTGGTCCCCCGATGTCTCGGTTGCGGAGCAGAAGCTGCCGAAGCCGTGGGTCGGGTACACCGATACGTGTCCTGGCAGTTCCTCGGCAAGACACCTGACCGATCGGTACTGTGCCCGGGTCAGTTCCTCGGTCATTTCCTTACCGATCAGGTCGGTACGCCCCACAGCGCCGTAGAGCATCGATCCGCCGGTCAGGACCGCCAGAGGCTCGCCTCCGGCCCGCACCACGTAGGACATGTGGTGCGGCGTGTGCCCTGGGGTGTGGCGAGCGACGATCCCGAGCCGACCGGTGGTAATCTGCTGGCCGTCGACGACCGGGACCCGAGAGAAGGCGACATCGTCGCCAGCTGGCACCACGTAGCCTGCGCCAACTTCTTCTGCGAGCGCATGACCACCCGTCACGTAGTCGTTGTGCAGGTGGGTTTCCAAGACGTGGGTCACCTGCACTCCCAGCTCGTCGACGAGCTCGAGGAAGCGGTCGATGTCCCGCTGTGGGTCCACGACGACGGCTACGGCGCCGTCGTGGACGACATAGCTTCGATCCCCGAGCCCGACCGTTTCAACGGTGACGACCTCGCACGGCGACGACGCCTCGTATTCGTTCACCTCGCCGTTCTTCCCCTCAAGCTCCTTCTGCCAATCCTCTGACCTCTGGCCAGCGTTCCGGCCCCACAGTAGGGGCACACCGCCTCAAGGACCTGGTCAGGTTCTCGAGAGCAGGCGTTGCAGGATGGGCCGCTTTTCCGGCTTCGGATGGCCCGGACAGCGGTCGGACTCCCGAACGCCACGCATCACCTGGTCAACGTGCTGCCCGCATCCACTCCACGTCGTCTTCCCACAGGACCGGCATCTGACCGCTCGGCACATTCGTCACCGTCCGTCTCTCGCTGGGTGGCCGACAGCATACCCGGGTGGGTATGCCTTCGCCAGCCGACCCGAACGACCATTCGGACCGGGTCTCCACGGCCCGAACCGCCTCTCCGGAAGGCCCGCAGATCAGCCTGTCGGTCGCCTGCCCCCCATGATGACGTGATCGAGCTCCTTCCAATAGGCGTCGACGGCTTCAAACCCGGCGGCTCGCAGGAACGCGAGCTGTGATGAGAGGGGGCTGATGTGGCGGACGTGATTCTCCCAACGGGCCAACTCCTCGGGGGTTCGATGGGCTCGTCGCGTCGCCACCTCGGGATCCCGACGATCCTGGACGCGTTGCCAAGCGTCGTCGACGACCGCATCCTCCCCTTTTACCGGGTCGTAATTGAAGTACCAGGCGCCAGGAAGCAGCCGCCCGAAGATCTCCTGGAACAGTGCGCTCTTCCGATCGTCAGGTAGGTGGTGTACGCACAGCGAGGAGATCACTGCGTCGAGTCCACCATCTAGTTCGGGTGGCCATGAACCGGTCGCCAGATCGATCACCACGTATCGGTAGCGCCCCTCGTACGGCTTCAGAGCCCTCCGACCTTCCTCGATCATCTGCGGTGAGTAGTCAGCGAGGACGGCCGTCGAAGACGGGTAGCGGTCCAAGATCGCGCGCGACGCTGCACCGGTTCCTGCACCGAGATCGACGAAGGTGAATACCTCCTCTTCGGCAAAAGGCAGGAGCTCGGCTAGGAGGCGGCGCGGCCTTACTCTCGCTCGCTCCCGTTCCTCGGCAGTGGCAACCCACTGCGCGACAACTTCGCTTGACTTCCAGACTGCGGCATTCGACTCCGTGCTGTCCACCACGTGTCCTACGGTAGGCGAACCCACTACTCTCCGCTCGGGCCCAGAGCATTTCGCCTGCGACTTCTCGGAAACGACGAGTTCTCCGAGAGAAGAGCCACGCCAATCTGAAGGACCGAAATCCCCGAAAGCCGCTAGAGGGGCTTCTCGAGGACAAGGAATTCGAGATCGTCACGCCTCGGGATCCCGAATCGCTCTTCACCATAGGGGAACGGCCGGTACTCGCCTGTCTTACGATAACCGCGTCGTTCGTACCAAGCGATGAGCTCGACTCGATGTCTGATGACAAACATCCGAACTGCCAAGGCACCGAAGTGCTCCTTTGCCCGTCGCTCGGCCTGCTCGATCAGCCAGTCGCCAAGGCCCCTCCCTTGGGATTCGGGAAGAACCGCGAACATCCCGAAGTGGACTACTGGGCCATGACCATCCAACTGACAGCAACACAGGAGCCCACCGCCGGACTCCCCAACAAGGATTTCGCTCTGGGCTTCTTGGAGAACGGCACGCACAGCCAGCAAATCCGTTCGGTGGCCGTCCAGCAGGTCGGCCTCAGTCGTCCACCCGCGTCTGCTGGACGCACCGCGGTAGGCGGATTCCACAAGAGAGACGATGGCTTCAGCATCTGCATATTGCGGTGTCCGCAACTCGGCCCCAGAAGCGTGCTCGGCTACCACGGGGTCACTACCGCACTCGCTGCGAGCTTGAAGTCCACTCCAAGCATTATGGCCAACGGCGATCCCGGGCCCTGCGGTGGGGGATCTCGAGTAGAGGGATGTGTGTCCCGGCCAACGGCGATGCCGGTCGACATCGGCGACCCCGGATCATGCTGAGGCTGGTCCTCGAATGCTCACACCTGGAGAGACCGACTGGAGCGTCGGTGGTTCCAGGATCTTTCAAAACTCGGAACCCAGCCCTTTCCATGGGACATTTGCTCTGGGTTCGTCAGTGAGCGAAGCGGACCTGGGGCACAAGCCGTTTGAGCCAGGCCGGCTGACGCCTACCTCGGTGCCCGCCCAGTCTCAGCACGACGGGAAGCAGCACCAAGCGGACGACGAGAGCATCAAACGCAACCGCTACCGCCAAGATCACACCCATCTCCTTCGGGGCAAGCGGTCCCGAGAGCGCGAAGGTCAGGAACACTGCGAACATCACCCCGCAGCGGACAACACCACTCGACCTGAGGTTCTGACCGATCCAGTCATGGCGTGCTCGGGATCGGCATGGGTCTCGAAGCGTTCCTTGGCCGCAGAAAGCAAGAGAGTGTAGGCCATGGCGACTCCGAGAACCATGGCCACGAAGAACAGGGGTCCCCAAGCGTCTATGAATCCCTACGGCGTGAAGTTCCCTAATCCGGCGAGGTGGCCGTCCTGGAAGATGAGGCGTGCAACGCCGAAGGCCGAGAAGCAAGAGAAACCCGACCACACCCAGAATCCCCAACACGAGTGGGATTGCCCTGACCAGCGCGCTTTCCAAGTCGAATTTCTCCGCAGCCGCACCACCGACCAGACCCCGGTGGGGAGGGCATTGCGTATGCGCTCGATGGTCGCGCCGGTTGTCGCCGAAGACGGCGCGGTACTCGGGATCACTTGGTCAAGAGTCCAACCGTGACTGGTCGGACCATCGGTCACGAAAACGACCCCGTCTGTGCGGGCCAGGATTGCGCTTGCTCGATCTCCTTGGGAACTGGGCACGAGGACTTGGAGAGCGCCCGGCGCGCCGGACCCGAAGGCTTGAACAACCTGGTTGTAGCCCACGCGAGCATTGGCGGAGGACGGGACAATGGTGATCGACGGCATAGAGGTGCGGAGTCCGAAGACACCACGGTCAGGGCAAGAATCCCGAGCCCGCCCGCTGCGCCAATCAATGGGTGACGCCACAAGCTCCGACCCCAGGCGTGAGGACGCTCCTCGAGTCGATGGCCGTGGGGGTGGGGGCGAGCGCTCGACTTCTTTCCGAGCCGAATCTGCCCGGCGTCAACGCGGCAATCTTCCCTCTCCCGAGCACTGCCGGAAGCAGCGTCAAATGTGGCAGCCAGGACGGCAACCACAGACAGGTTGATCCCGAGCGCCATCGAACGGAATGCGGGACTCGGCACGAGCAAGATCGATGCCAGTGATGCCACGACAGTGATGGCGGAAAAGACGACCGGCTTGCCCGCCGTGGCCATGGTTTCGGCGAAAGCCGCCGCCGCGGTTTCGCGATCACCGCGGATCGCGTGACGGCGGTTCATCGCCGAGCGAAACCGAACGACCAAGAACGGCGCGTAGTCGATCCCAAATGCCAATGCAAACATCAGGGCGAAGTTCAGCGCCCAGATCGATACCGGTGTGACCTTGTCTACGAGTACTGGGCCACCAGCAACAAGGAGACCGGCCATGGTCAGCATGAGTGGCAATCCGCGGCGACCAAGCTCCCGAACGCGACAACCAGAATCGCCAGGGTCACTGGCCACGACAGAAGCTCGGACCGCCTCTTCGCGGAACGATTGGCGCTGTTGAAATCTGCCCACGGGCGCTGTCCCCGATCACCGTGGCGGTGACGGAGCCCGTGCTGGCCTGAGAAATCTAGTCCAATGGCACCTGCGACCTCTTCGCCGCGCTCGACGCGGCCACCGGGACCGTGATCACCGACATCACGAAGTCCCACACCAGCACCGACTTCGTGGCCTTCTTGAACAAGGTGAACCGCGAGGTCCGCGCCGACCTCGACGTGTCTTGGACAACCTCGAGACCCACAAGACGCCGCTCATCCACCGCTGGCTGCTGCGCCACCGGCGGTTCCACTTCCACTTCACCCGACCTACGGGTCGTGGATGAACCTCGTCGAGCGGTGGTTCTCCGCGCTCACCACCAAGAAACTCAAGCGTTCGGCGCATCGCAACGTCAAGGACCTGGTCGCACTGGGCTTCCACCTGGAACCAGAACCGCGTCGGTTCGTGTGGACCAAGAGCGCCGAGCAGATCCTCGAACGCCTGGCCGGCTACTGCGCCGCCATCAACGCAAGGGCGTGATCGGCTTTTCACGGCGAATCAGCCCTCCAGGGTACTTGGGCCGCGAGGGCAATTTGTGGGGTGGAAGGCTGGGGGCCCATACCCCCTTGGGTGTCTCTGTGACATCACGGGCGGGCCACGACGACACCTGGATCGACCGGATCGTCAGCATCGCTCTCGTCGATGGGACACGATTGGCACGCGGCAACGCTGCCACCCACAACCGACGTTGTGGTGCTGCAAGAGATGGGCGGTGGAGCGCATTGCAGGGCCGAACGTTCCCCCTGGACTCTCGGCGTGGCGGCTCAGCTGGCCACCCATGACCTCACTCGCGGTCTACGTGCTCCTCGAGTGGTTCGAAACCAGCGCTGGGTGCCAGATTCAATGACATCCGGGCCCGACCGCATCGGCATCGGCTTCCCGCGACGTCACTCGGAAGACCGGAAATCGGGATGCGATCTGTGTGAAGTCGGCCAAGGGCGCGCCCGGAACCAAAGGGACGTGTGGCCGAGCGCCCGGCACTTTCTCGAGATACCGCTTGAGGATCGGAGGGCGTTCCTCAATCGGAACCTCGACGAGCCGGCAACGCAGGACACCTCGGTGGCGGAGCGTCGCCTCGCCGTTAGCCGAGCGAACGTTACGCACCCAGTTGCAGTCGGCACCCAGCATGGAAACGAGGTACCACTCTCCCTGCCAGTCGGCCATCCCCAACGGGAAGCGAGTGGGGAGACCTGAACGCCGCCCGCGAACCTCAAGACAGACCCATCGGCGCGGAACCAGGCCCAAGGCAAAGACCCAGTTCCAAAAGCGCGAGAACCTCCGAGCCGTCCGGTTCCCTCGACCCCCGGCATACATGGCCCGCAGCTGTTCATCCGAGTAGAGCACAGCTCGACAACCCCCGGTCCTGGTCCTACACTAGTGACATTGAATATTCGATATTTGGGATACTATGTCTGTTTCTCTGGAAATTCAAGCTGGTGTTCACCCACCCACTGGGCTCGCCCGCCGGAATCGCCGGCTGAACGAGGCGGAAACCGAACAGCGGATGGTTGGGGCCGGCCTGGACCTCCTGAGCCGCGCTGGTCTGACGGTGGGCCTTGACCACATCAGCTTCGAGGAGGTGATCCGCGAAGCGGGGGTTTCGCGGAGCGCTGTCTACCGTCGCTGGCCCTACAAGGACCTCTTCTTCAGCGACCTGGTAAAAAGGCTGGCGACCGATGCTTCGCCAGAAATCGTCACCGAGGAGATCGCTCGTATCAAGAGCGTCATCGTTGAACACCAGGATTGGCTCGAGACACAGGAGCAACGCGACGCACTCGTTGCTGAATTCTTTCGACGCGTGTCCTTGTTCGACTTCGAGGCCCTACGGGGTTCAGCCCGGTGGCGGACTTATCTTGCCTTACAGGCAACCTATCTGAGCTTGGCCGACGGGAGCCTTCGTGATGAGGTCGGCCAGGCCATGACGCAGTCGGAGAAGGTCCACGTCGAGAGAGTGAGCAACGCCTGGCGATGGCTCTCGGAGCTTCTCGGCTATCGCCTGCGGGAGCGGACCAGCTTCACCTTCGAATCGCTTGCTGTAGTCCTGACTGCCACCATGAGAGGCCTCGTGACCATGAATGTCTCCGTTTCCTCCATCTCGGAGAAGCGGACCCAAGCGCGACCCTTCGGGGCCGATCAGCCCTCGGAGTGGTCGCTGCCAGCCCTGGCCATGGTCGCGCTTGCCCGAGCGGCCCTTGAGCCGGACCCTTCCGTCACCTGGGACGATACACGTCGTCGTTCGACATTGGACGCCCTCGATGCACTGCCGATCGACGAGTTCCCCCATGTGCAACAGTGAGGCATTCGACGGACTTACTTGTGACCTGACTCGGGGTCAGAGCGGTTCGCCGATCGTCACGTCAAGGAGAACAGGCTCCGCCGAGGAATCGAAGCTCACGTGAGATTGCTGCCTCAGCCCGGGTTGAACCAGGTTGGAAGCAACGGCTGCTTTCAGCCCGCGCAGCTACGTCACTTGGCCGGTCGCGGTGGAACTCCTGTCGGAGTAGAAGCACTTCGATCCACTCCCAGTGATCAAGAAGGACCGAACATTGCCTTTTGGCCGTCGCGGCCAACCTGAGCGCACGTCGATGAATCTCCCTTTAACCCCGAACGATCGAGGAAAGACGTCGGCTTCACCGCGACGGCATCAGCGGACCTGGGTTGCTGGCTCGGTTTCGTGCCCAGCAACGATATGGACGCCGGTCGTGACACCGAGACGCCGAGATGGTGGAGAAAGCTCAGTTGTTCCCCCCACTTCGGAACGGGGAGCAACCATCGAAAACTGGATGTGGCCGAAACCGATTAGGGGATTGCGATCGGTATTTGGTGTCGATCTCGCACTACTGCACGCGCCTTCAGTCTACGACTTTCGGCGTCGCGAAGCGTTGCTGGGCCCGGTCGCCGACGTGGTTCCATCGAGCGATGAGTTCGAGATGTACCCGGTTGGGCTCACGAGCCTTGCCGGATATCTGTCAAAGAACGCCTACAACGTGCGGATCGTCAACCTCGCCTACCGGATGTTGCGATCTCGTTCGTATGATGTCGCCACCCATCTGCACAAGATCAAGGCTCCCGTATTCGGCATCGACCTGCATTGGCTACCGCATGCCAATGGCGCCCTCGGAATCGCCCAGGTGGTGAAGTCGGTGCACCCGCATGCCAAGGTACTGCTGGGCGGCCTCTCCTCGAGCTATTACCACGAGGAGCTTGTCCGGCTCCCATATGTTGACTTCGTGCTCCGGGGCGACTCGACCGAGGAGCCGGCTCGCCAGCTGCTCCAAGCACTGCGAGAGGGACAGCCTCTTGACCGGGTGGAGAACCTGACCTGGAAGCGAGCTGACGGCACCATCGCTGTCAACCCGTTGTCGTTCGTGCCCTCGGATTTGGACTACGTCGACGTCCCCGACTACGACTACGCCCTGCGTTCGGTGTTCAAGTACTGGGATCTTCTCGACCTCGTTCCGTATCTGCGGTGGCTCCGATCGCCGACGACCATGGTGCTCAACGCGAGGGGCTGCACCTACGACTGCGCCATCTGCGGCGGGTCACGATCGGCCTATAAGCGCGTGTGCAATCGGGACCGGCCCGCCTACCGCTCCCCGGAAAAACTCGTCTCTGACATGCGCACCATCGCCTCATTCTCGGGTGCGCCGATCTTCATGGTGCACGACCCACGTATAGGCGGCCTGCCGAGAGCACAGCGTTTTTTCGAGCTGCTCAGAGAGGCGAACGTCCCGAACGAGCTCGTGATCGAACTCTTCTTTCCTGCTCACGACGACTTCTTCGAGCTCGTTCGTCGTTCGACCAGCGCGTGGAGCATGGAGATCACCATCGAGTCTCCCGACGAGCAGCTGCGACATGTCAACGGAAAGTTCGCCTGCTCGAATGCCGAGGTGGAGGCGACAATTGCCAGTGGCCTAACGCACGGCTGCCGCAAACTCGATCTGTTCTTCATGGTTGGCATCCCCCACCAGACCCCCGCCCAGGCGCTCAAGACGGTGGATTATTGCCGGCACCTGGTCGAACACTTCGGTGCTGATTCTCGCCTGCAGTTCTACGCCGCTCCCCTCGGACCGTTCCTCGATCCGGGAAGTCGGGCATTCGAGAACGCGGATCTCGGCTATCAGAGACGGTTCTCCACCTTGGCGGAGTACACCCAGGCTCTGGAGGAGCTCGATTGGCGCGATGTGCTCTCGTTCGACACGGACCAGATGGACCGCAGGACACTGGTGGATACGACTTATCAGGTCGCGGAGTCGCTCAACCAAATGAAGTTCGAAGCCAAACTCGTTGATGAAGCGACCTTCTCCACCATCCACGACCATATAGAAAAAGCCCGACACGTCCTTGCTGCCCTGGACCAAGCAAAGGACCTTCCTCGCACCGAGCGTGAGTCGCTGCTGAGCGGGATGCATCTCGAGGTCCTAGCCGCCAATACTGAGACTGTGTCCGCAGCCAGCGAGCTGACCTGGACTCCTTCCGCGGGGATCCGAGTGAGCCGAGCACTTCTCTCTTATCTGGGGAGTGCTCTTGCGGCCGAAGTCCGCCAGAGTTCCGCTCGCTTTAGGGGGCGCTATGACATCGCCATGCCCGCTGACGCGCCCTTGACACGCCAATGACAAAGCGCGCCAATCAATCCGCAGATGCGCTCGTCTTTTTCGGCGCGACTGGCGATTTAGCGCACAAGAAGATTTTCCCGGCCCTCTATGGGCTCGTGAAGCAAAACGCGCTCAACGTTCCGATCATCGGCGTGTCCCTTGCCAAGTGGGATATCCACCGGCTTCGAGAGTACGCGCGTGAGGCAGTGCACGAGGTAAGTCGTGGCACCGAGGACCACGACGCCTTGGAGCGCCTCCTGGGCCTGCTCGCCTACGTCGAGGGTGATTACGCTGACCCGGCGACGTTTCTTGCCTTGAAGAAAGCTCTCGGCGCAGCGCACCGGCCGCTCCACTACCTGGCCATTCCCCCTTCGCTGTTCTCGACCGTCATAGAAGCCCTGAGCGCAGCCGGCCTGTCGGTCGGTTCTCGGGTCGTGGTGGAGAAGCCGTTCGGTCGCGATCTCTCCTCAGCTCGTCAGCTCAATCGGGTTCTCCGGTCCGTGTTCCCGTCGGATGCCATCTTCCGCATCGATCACTTCCTGGGCAAGGAGGAGATCATGAATCTTCTCTACTTTCGGTTCGCGAACTCATTTCTGGAGCCGATCTGGAACCGAAATTACGTCGCGAGCGTTCAGATAACGCTGTCGGAATCGTTCGGAGTGGAGGGTCGAGGCAGCTTTTACGAAACGGCCGGTGCGCTGCGAGACGTGGTGGAGAACCACCCCTTCCAGGTCTTGGCACTGCTGGCTATGGAACCGCCCGCATACCAGGGGTACCAGGCGGTGCAGGCCGAGAAGTTCAACGTGTACAAGGCCATGCGCCCTCTGACCGCCGACGAGATCATCCGGGGCCAGTTCGTCGGCTACCGGGACGAACCTGGAGTCGCAGCGAACTCGGATGTGGAGACGTTCTGTGCGTTGCGGCTCTTTATCGACTCTTGGCGCTGGGCAGGTGTTCCGTGGTATCTCCGCACGGGTAAACGATTGGCTACGACGGCCGCCGAAGTGATGGTCGAGCTAACGCCACCACCTCAGCGGCTCTTCGATGATTCCGTCGCCAGCGGCGTTGACACCAACTACCTGAGGTTTCGATTGTCGCCCAATCCAGAGATCGCGCTCGCCGCGAGGGTCAAGCAAGTCGGAGAGGAGTTTGTCGGCATGCAGCGAGAACTGTCGCTGTTCAACGCCCAACCGACCGAGGAGGGCCCCTACGAGCGCCTCCTCGGCGATGCTCTCATCGGTGACGCCAGCCTCTTCACGAGTGAAGACTCGGTCGAGGCTTCGTGGACTGTCGTCGATGCCGTCCTCGACCACCACAACCCCGCCTATCCCTACCAACCCGGCAGCTGGGGACCACCGCAAGCCGATGAACTCGTCACACCCGGGCGCTGGCACAACCCCTGACCCGCGAACTCCAGCACATATCGCAGGTCGAGTATCGGATTGTCGACCGTCACGGAATTCCCTGGCGTTTCCGTCACGGAATTCCGTCGTCCGACGTTTGTGAATGATGTCTACTCGATGGCGTCTCCGTTCTGGTCGGCGCGTTCGGACGGTTGCCGCCGTGGGCGATCGGCCGTCAGCGTCACGATGTGCCCTGTGCCCTCCATGAGCGACCGGAGTTCGGTGGCCAGCGCCACGGCGCTGAACCGGCCGAGCCCGCGTCCGGCGACGACGAAGAGCTCACCACGGCGGATCCGCACGACCCAGTCACGGCCCGTCTGCTCGTCGTCAGTGGAGTCCTGCTGGTCGACCTCGACCGCGGGGACGGGCCGGACGTAGGAGGGCCGGCAGGCCGGCGAGCAGTAGATCGGTGGTCGCCCGGCCCGGCCCGGGCGCCGAGGCACCGGGTTGTTGCACCCCGGTGCTGCACAGGTAGGTGCAGTGTTCATCGGACCGATACGTGTTGGCGGTCAACCTGACCGGACCCCGATAGCTGAGCCACTCATAATGCGAGCTGTGGTTGGTTGTTGGTGAGCCAGTCCCGGGCGAACTCAGCCGGCCAGCCGTGCGCACTGTGAGGCCGGTTCAAGTTGTAGTCGATCCTCCAGTCCTCGGTGAGCACCTTGGCCTCGATCAGCGAATCGAACTGCCGGCCGTTCAGAAACTCATCGCGCATCCGGCCGTTGAAGCTCTCGATCCAGGCGTTCTGCCAGGGGGGTGACCCCGGGTCGATGAACACCGTGCCGGTGCCGTTGAACCGGCACCAGCGTCGTGGTGGTGCCGTCGCGGGTGGTGAAGGGCCTGCGGAGCCGCTACAGCCTGGCCGGCAACAAGTCCGACCGCTCGGATGCCTTCATGCTGGCCGACGCGCTGCGCACCGACGGCCACCGGCTGCGGGCCCTCGAACACGACAGCGAGGCGACCCGGGCCCTGCGCGGTGCCGTGGGGGTGCGCAAGGAGCTGGTCGCGCACCGCGTGGCCCTCGTCCAGCAACTCGGGGCCCACCTCGAGCGGGCCTTTCCCGGTGAGACGAGGGTCTTCGCCGACACCCACAGCCCGATCGCCCTGCGCTTCTTGGCCCGGTTCTCCTCCCAGGTGCGGGCCGACTGGCTCTCCGAGCGCCGCTTGGCGGCGTGGCTGGCGGCCAACGGCTACTGCGGCCGCAAGGACCCGGTGGTCCTCTTCGGGCGTCTTCGTGGTGCCCCGAGGGGCTTCGGGGAGAGGCCGAGCTCTTGGCCGTGGTCACCCTGGCACTCGTCTCGGTCATCGAAAAGGTCGCCGCCCAGATCGCCGGGCTCGAGTCCCGCATCGCCGAGGCCCTCGTCGCCCACCAGCTGGTGCCGATCTTCCAGAGCGTGCCCCGGTCGGGCACGGTCCGGGCCGCCTCGCTCCTGGCCGAGATCGGCGCCTGCAAGGCGCGGTTCCCCACGCCCCAGTCGCTCGCCTGTCTGGCCGGCGTGGCCCCTCCACCCGAGCCTCCGGACAGCACCACGCGGTGGTCCACCGCTACTCCTCGGAGAAGTGGCTGAAGAACGCCTCGTGCGACTTCGCCCAGGACAGCATCCGGGCGAACCCCTGGGCCGACGACGTCTATCGCCGCGCCAGGGCCCGGGGGATGCGCCACCCACAGGCCGTGCAGGTCCTCGCCCGGGCGTGGTGCTACGTCATCTGGCGCTGCTGGCAGGACGAGACGCCCTATGAACCCACCGTTCACCGGGGAGCACAACGCCTCCTCAGCGCCGCCTGACGCGAGGGGGGGTTGACATAGAGAACTCAGGTGATGGCGAGCATGCGCTCCAGCGCCACCAGGGCCCCGGCGGCCGTCTCCTGCTCGACGGTGATCCGGTTGCGGACCTCTCCGGCGACCAGGCCCTCGAGCACCCAGGCCAGGTGGGGGGCGTCGATGCGGAACATCGTCGAGCACGGGCACACCAGCGGGTCGAGGCAGACGACCTGCTTGTCGGGGTGCTCGTCGGCCAGCCGCTTGACCAGGTGGATCTCGGTGGCGATGCCCACGGTGGCCCCCGAGGGGGCGGCGGCCACCGCCCGGATGATGGCGTCGGTCGAGCCGACCTCGTCGGCCAGCTCGACCACCTCGTGGGCGCACTCGGGATGGACGAGCACGATGCCGCCGGGGTGTTCGGCTCGGAACGTCGCCACGTGCTCGGGGGTGAAACGCTGGTGCACCGAGCAGTGCCCCTTCCACAACAGCAGCGTCGCCGCCTTGACGCGGCCCTCGTCGAGCCCCCCCATGGCGAGCCTCGGGTTCCACACCACCATGTCGTCGGGGCCGTAGCCGAGGTCGTAGCCGGTGTTGCGACCGAGGTGCTGGTCCGGGAAGAACAGGACCTGGTGCCCGCCAGCACCGCCGTCCTCGGCCGGGCCGAGCGCCCAGGCGAGCACGGCCCGGGCGTTGGAGGAGGTGCACACCGCACCACCGTGGGTGCCGACGAACGCCTTGAGGGCCGCCGAGGAGTTCATGTAGGTGATCGGGATCAGCCGCCCAAGGTCCGTGAC
>JAJYZN010000025.1 GCA_021799915.1 Actinomycetes bacterium | reverse complement strand
GAAGACCGGCTGGAGGACGCAGTCCGAGTTCTCGCCGGTGGCCTGGTTCGTACTTGAGCCGTCGAATCCCCAGATCCCGGGCTCCTTGCCGTCGGGTATCACCTTGGTCTTGCTCCGGATGAGTGGTGAGGGCTTGGTCCCGTCGATCCAGATGTACTCGGCCTGGTAGCTCACGTGTCCTCCGCATCTCTCGCTGGTAGGGCTCCTGCCTCGGTCCGGTGCCCCACCCAGTGTTCCGGCCCCGCCGTGGGTCCCGTCATTGGAACGGCCATTAGATCAGGATGGGCCGGTCCGCTCCACTTCCCCATGTAAACGGTGTGTGAACACTGCCCTGAAGTGCCCTTTCGCGCTTGTCGGTCGTGCACCTGTACGTCAGAGTGGGACCCGAGCCGGTGCCAGCGTGCCGGGTCCGGACGCCCCGAGTGGCAGAGAGCACAGAGAAGAGAGGAGTGCGAATGCAACGGCGAACCCCCCAAGAGGTGGTCGATCTGGTGAGGAGCGAGGGGATCGAGATCGTCGATCTGCGGTTCTGCGACCTTCCCGGAATGATGCAGCACTTCTCGACGCCGGCACACACGTTGGTCGAAGACGTGTTCACCGAGGGCTATGGGTTCGACGGCTCCTCGATCCGGGGATTCCAGCAGATCCACGAGTCGGACATGATCCTGCTCCCGGACCCCGACACGGCCTACGTGGACCCCTTCAGGGAGCACCGGACGTTGAACATCAACTGTTTCATCCACGATCCGGTGACCGGAGAGTCCTACTCGCGCGACCCCCGCTACGTGGCCAAGAAGGCGGAGGACCATCTGGCCACCACCGGGCTTGCCGACACCGCATACTTCGGGCCCGAGGCCGAGTTCTTCATCTTCGACAGCGTCCGTTACGGCCAGGGAGTGAACTACGCCACCTACGAGGTGGACTCGGTAGAGGGACACTGGAACACCGGCCTGGAGGAGATGCCGAACCAGGGTTACAAGTTGCGGCCCAAGGAGGGCTACTTCCCGGTGCCCCCCAGCGACCACTTCCAGGATCTGCGCTCCCAGATGATCCTCACGATGGAGCAGCTGGGCATCGAGATCGAGATCCAGCACCACGAGGTGGCCACCGGCGGACAGGCCGAGATCGACATGAAATTCGACACTCTCTTGCACATGGCCGACAAGCTCATGCTGTACAAGTACGTGGTGAAGAGCGTGGCGTTCCAAGCCGGGCTCAGCGCCACCTTCATGCCCAAGCCTCTCTTCGAGGACAATGGCTCGGGGATGCACACCCACCAGTCGCTGTGGTCCGGCGGAGAGCCTCTCTTCGCCGGGGACGGCTACGCCGGCTTCTCTGATTTGGGGCGCTGGTACATCGGCGGCCTGCTGCGTCATGCCCCCGCCGTACTGGGGTTCGCCGCTCCCACCACGAATTCGTACAAGCGCCTGGTCCCTGGCTACGAAGCGCCGGTGAACCTGGTGTACTCCCAGCGCAACCGGTCGGCCGCCTGCCGGATCCCCTTGTACTCGAAGAGCCCCAAGGCCAAGCGGGTGGAGTTCAGGTGCCCGGACGCATCGTCGAACCCCTACCTCGCCTTCGCCGCCCAGCTCATGGCCGGCCTTGACGGGGTGCTCAAGAAGATCGAGCCCCCCGAGCCCCTGCAGGTGGACCTCTTCGATCTTCCGCCCGAGGAGCTGGCGTCGATTCCTCACACCCCCGGTTCGCTCGAGGAGGCGCTCGATGCCCTCGAGAGTGATCAGGAGTTCTTGAAGGTGGGCGGCGTGTTCACCGACGACCTCATCGAGACGTGGCTGGCGTACAAGCGTCGGGAAGAAGCCGACCAGGTGCGCCTGCGTCCCCATCCCTGGGAGTTCGCGCTCTACTACGACATCTGATCCGGTCCGAGGTCGGTGCCGGAGCACGCCAGCGGCACGAGGGGACCAGCGTGGGGATCGTCGGCGCACACCGTTAGGCTTCCCACGTGGAACTGCGAGTGGCGGCGGCTCAGCTCAACACCGTCGTAGGCGATCTGGACGGCAACGTGAGCCGGATCCTCGACGCGGTGGGCAAGGCCCGCGCCGTAGACGCTGACATCTGCGTGCTCCCCGAGCTGGCGATCACCGGCTACCCCCCCGAGGACCTCCTGCTCAAGCCCGGCTTCATCGCCGACAACGTGGCCGCGCTGGAGGAGGTGGCGAAGGGCACCTCGGACTGCGTGGTGGTGGTGGGGTACGTGGCGCCCGTCGACCCGGGCACCGGGTCGCGTGGTGAAGGCCGCTCCCGACTGGCCAACGCCGCCGCGGTGTGCGTGGGTGGGAAGGTGATCGGGTCCCACCACAAGCGCGTCCTCCCGAACTACGGGGTGTTCGACGAGCGCCGGTGGTTCACGCCGGGAGCCGGACCCCTGTCCCTCTACCGGCTGGGAGGGGCCCTGTTCGGCGTGTCCATCTGTGAGGACCTGTGGTCGGCGCGCGGGCCGGTGCCGGTCCTCGGGAGGGCCGGAGCGGGTCTGGTGGTGAATTTGAACGCGTCGCCCTACTCCATGGGACGCCGGTCAGAGCGCCTGGACCTGCTGGTCAAGCGAGTGGCCCAGGCCGGGTGCGGCATCGTCTACGTGAACCAGGTCGGAGGGCAGGACGAGCTGGTGTTCGACGGTGCGAGCCTCGTCCTCGGGGCCGACGGCGCTCTGCTCGGGGCCGGCCTCCAATTCGAAGAGGACGTGGTGATCCTGGATGTGCCGACGGTCGCACGAGAACCGTCGACACCCGGAGGAGGAGCGGGGGTGGACCTGGTCGACATCGTCACTTCCGTACCGGTGGCCCGGGTGCGTTCGCCACTTCCTCCGCCCGCCGATCTGTCCCCGCTCGACGAGCTGGAAGAGGTCTACCAGGCGCTGGTCCTCGGGACTCGTGACTACCTGGCCAAGAACGGCTTCACCGACGCCGTGGTGGGCCTGTCGGGGGGCATCGACTCGTCGCTGGTGGCCACCGTGGCGGTGGACGCGCTGGGGCCTCGCCACGTCCACGCCCTCTCGATGCCGTCGAGATACTCGAGCGAAGGGTCGCTCACCGATGCGGCGCTGCTGGCCAAGCGACTCGGGATCGACCTCGAGGTGGTCTCCATCGAGCCGGCGCACTCCGCGGTGTCGGCCACCTTGGCACCGGTGTTGGGCGACGCAGCACAGGGGCTGACCGACGAGAACCTCCAGTCCCGACTGCGCGGCGTGCTGCTCATGGCGGTCTCGAACGGAACCGGGAGCATCGTGCTCACCACCGGGAACAAGAGCGAGATGGCCACGGGGTACTCCACGCTCTACGGCGACTCGGCCGGGGGATTCGCCGTCATCAAGGACGTCCCCAAGACGCTCGTCTACGGCCTCTGCCACTTCCGCAACGCCCGGGCCGAGGCCGAAGGTCACGACGGGCCCATTCCGGCGAGCGTATTGGACAAACCTCCATCAGCAGAGCTGCGTCCCGATCAGCGCGACGACCAGTCGCTCCCCCCCTACGAGCTGTTGGACCCGGTGCTGGCGGCATATGTGGAAGGGGACCTCACCTCGAACGAGCTCCTAGCAGCTGGGTTCGACCGCGAGATCGTCGAGCGGGTGGTGCGCCTGGTGGACGGAGCCGAGTACAAGCGCCGCCAGATGCCACCCGGCGTGCGGATCACCACGAAGGCATTCGGAAAGGATCGGCGCATGCCGATCACGAACCACTACCGGCCGCGCCACGAGCGCGGCCGGGTGAGCACACTGGCAGGGCCCGGTGAAGTCTGAGCGCTCTTCACACCAGGCTGTCTCTCTGTCGATGACCCACACGGCGGAGATCGTCGGCGGCTATCGCTGGCTCGAGACGCGACTGTTCGAGCTCACCGGACGCTGGGCGGCGGATCCCTCACTGCCCGAAGAGTCGCCGGTCCCTGCCATCCGGGTGCACTTCGACGAGCTACGGGCACAGCACGCATGGCACGCCAGTGAGTGGGCCGATCGCCTGCCGATGGCCCGAGGCTTCGATCGTGATGCGCTCACCGACCCACCCGGAATCGGAGCCCGCGACGCCCTCTCGGCCCTCGAGGACGGCTCGTGGATCGCGGATCCTGCGTCCGGACCCGGCACCGACCGGATCCGCCTGCTCGGCCGTCTGGCCGGGCTCCACCGGGTGATCCTCCCCCGCCTCGTCACCACCTACGAACGACACCGGTCGGTCGCCGCCCCGGCGGCCGACCGACCGGTCCTGCGAGTGCTCAGCCTGGTCCTGCGTGACGAGGTCGAGGCCATTCGGGCCGGGGAAGGCCTCCTCGAAGAGCTGATGGCCGGTTCCGAGGACGTGAGAGCCGCTGCTCAGGCGGTCGAGCACATCGAGGGTGTCATCGTGGCATCAGGAGTGCGCCGAGGCATCGTGTGCTGGCCGCAGCCGAGGGTTTCCGATCGAGCCACTTGACGCGTCCTGTAGAATGTGGGTACACCGTCTGTGTGCCCGTCAGGGAGCAGGTGGGTCATCGGATATCTCATTATCGCGCCGGAGCTGATCGCTCGGGAGCGGTACATCGACTGCGAAAGGCTCGGGACACCTTGGCGAAGGAACGGATCGAGCGCGACGACGAGGATCTCGTCCGGCTCTACCTCACGGACATCGGCCAGTACCCGTTGCTCACCAAGGACGACGAGGTCCGCCTGGCCCAAGCGATCGAGGCCGGCCGGGAGGCCGAGGAGACCCTCGGGAACCCGCCCAAGGGATTGACCCCGGCCAAGAAGCGAGAGTTGCGCCGGACGGCGATCAGCGGTGAGCGGGCGCAGCAGACGTTCGTCCAGTCCAACCTCCGTCTCGTCGTGTCGATCGCCAAGAAGTACCAGGCGTCGGGCCTCCCCCTTCTCGACCTCATCCAGGAGGGCAACCTGGGCCTCATGCACGCGGTCGAGAAGTTCGACTGGCGCAAGGGGTTCAAGTTCTCGACCTACGCCACGTGGTGGATCCGCCAGGCCATCACCCGCGGCATCGCCAACACCGGGCGAACGATCAGGCTCCCGGTCCACGCCGGTGACACCCTGGCGCGCGTTCAGAAGGCGCAGGCCCGGCTCGAGCTCAAATTCGGCCGGCCGGCGACCTTGGTCGAGCTGGGCATCGAAGTCGAGATGCCCGAGGACAAGCTGGTCGAGGCGTTGCGCTTCCGGGCCGAGCCCCTCTCGCTCTCCGAGCCCCTGCGCGAGGACGGGGACGCCGAACTGGGGGACGTGGTCGAGGACCGGTCGGCCGAGTCCCCGTTCGAGGTGGCAGCGGTGTCCCTGCTGCCTGAAGAGATCGGTCGTCTCCTCTCACCCCTCGACGAGCGTGAACGGGAGATCCTCCGCCTGCGCTTCGGCCTGGACCGCGGCGAGCCCAGGACGCTCGAGGAGGTAGGAGAGCACTTCAACCTCACCCGGGAGCGGATACGCCAGATCGAGGCCCGCGCCATGTCGAAGCTGCGCCACCCCTCCTCCGACACCGGCGCTCGTGACCTTCTGACCGTCTGATCCATTCCGTCGAGAGGGCACCGGCAGCTCGGACCCGTTCAGGCCCGGATGCGTCGACCGGCTCTCGGCGGTAGCATCGCCTCCATGAAGAAGCTGATCATCATCGCCGTGCTCATCACCCTGGGAGTTGTCGCCGCCAAGCGGTTGCGCACCACCTGACACCGCCCGGCCACGATAGGACCGCTCCCGTCGCAGGGCGACCGGATCCCGCCCGGGTCACCACGTCCCGGTGACGGGCGGGCTGATCACAGGTCGGTGCGGACAACGGCGCCCACCGGTGCACGGCGCCCGGTGCTCCGGCCCTGGCGTCCCTGGACCTTGGGTGCCAGGCGCGAACGCCGTCCCCGCCAGACCACCAGGGCCGCCGTCGCCGTGGCGACGGCCAGCGCGGTCGTGAGCACTGACGTCCGCACCGCGGTCCGGTCCCGGACCCGCACCGGGTTGGTGAACTCACGGACCTCCCATCCCCGTTCCCGGGCGACCCGCGCCAGGGCCCGATCCGGGTTCACCGCTACCGGGTGGCCCACCGCTTCGAGCATCGGCACGTCGGTGACTGAATCCGAGTACGCGGTGGAGATCGCCAGGTCGATCCGCTCCCCCTCGGCCAAGCGCCGGACCGCGGCCGCTTTGGCCGGTCCGTAGGCGTAGTAGGCCATTCGCCCCGTGTAGCGACCTTCTCCGTCCACCTCGGCGACGGACGCCACGGCCCCGTCCACCCCCAGTAGGTCGGCCAGTGGCCGGACGATCTCCTCGGGTGCCGCCGAGACCAGGTACACCAAGTCACCCGCTTCGTGGTGTCGCTCCATGAGGTCCAGGGCTTCGCGGTAGATGATTGGCTCGATGGTCTCCAAGAGGGTCTCCCGGACGATCTCGGCCACGCGGTCTCGTTCCCACCCCTTGGTGAGTAGGAGCAAGCTCTCGCGTATTCGCTCCAGCTTCTGCTCGCTGGCGCCGAACTGCAGGTACACGAGTTGCCCGACGACAGCCCGGGCAACGGTTCTGCGGCTGATGAGCCCGCCTCGACGGAACGGCCGGCCGAAAGCCGCGATGGACGCCTTGGCGATGACCGTCTTGTCCAGGTCGAAGAACGCAGCCCTCACACCTTCAATGGTACGAGGCCGGGCACCTTGAAGTGGCGCACCGATCAGCGGTCGATGAACAGACCTTGTACCGAGGCTTCGGCGTCGGCGGTGACGAGGGTCAACACTTCGTCCCCCACTTGCAAGACAGTGTCTCCCCGGGGCACTACGAGACGGTCGTCGCGCACGACGGCGACCACCGTGGCGTCCCGAGGGAAGTCGATGTCGGCGATGGCCATCCCCGCTGCCGGTGAGTCGTCGGCCAGGGTCACTTCGACCAAGTGGGCCGCCCCACCTTGGAACTGGAGGAGGCGAACGAGCGAGCCAACCGAGACGGCCTCTTCCACCAGGGCCGTGAGGAGCTGAGGGGTCGAGACCGACACGTCGACTCCCCAGCTCTCGTTGAACAACCACTGGTTCTTGGGATGGTTCACCCGGGCTACCACCCGAGGCACAGCGAACTCCTGCTTGGCCAGGAGGGAGATCACCAGGTTGTCCTCGTCGTCCCCGGTGGCGGCGACCACCACGTCGACGCTGGCCATCCCCGCCGCGTCGAGGGACGAAACTTCGCAGGCGTCGGCCGCCACCCACGTGACCCCCAGCTCCTGGCGACGGCGCTCAACCAGCTCGGGGTCCTGCTCGAACACGAGCACATCGTGGCCGCTCAGGTGCAGG
Organism: Actinomycetes bacterium; assembly: GCA_021799915.1. The sequence continues at coordinate 13,494 of JAJYZN010000025.1, read as the reverse complement.
TCACGGGCGATCGCCGTTCCCACGCTTCCGCCACCGGCGATAGCCACCTTCATCCTTGCCCACCGCTTTCGGCGCTCGCCCGGCCTTCGGCCGGACTCGTATCGTGGGTCGACGAGGTGGTCCCCATCTTCACCTCGAACTCGACGAGCGCGTCCTTCATGACCGCTACGTGGAGCCGATCCCCCTCCTGGCCGACCAGCTCGCAGGCGTCCAGCCTCGGAAGGCCGGCCCGGGTGACGCCGACCAGTCGGATGCGGCCCGGGTCCTCGATCTCGACCAGCTTCCGGCCGGCCCACTCATCGGGCATGACCCGATCGATGAGGACGAGCCGGCCCGAGGCGTCCGCCCACTCCCCGGCAATGGTCTCGGGCAGGAGCCGGCGGCGTACCTGGTCGATGGTCCAGGTGACGGTGGCCACGGTGGGGATCCCGAGCCGCTGATAGATCTCCGCCCGGCGGGGATCGTAGATGCGGGCCACGACGCGGGGGATGTGGTAGGTCTCACGGGCGATCCGGACGGTGAGGATGTTGGTGTTGTCGCCGCTGGTCACCGCCGCCAGGGCGTCGGCCCCGATGGCGCCGGCCCGCTCGAGGTCGTCACGGTCGAACCCCGATCCGACCACCCGCATGCCTGGCCAGTCGTCCGCCAGTCGCCGGAAGGCCCGGGCCGTGCGGTCGATCACGGCGACGTCGTGCCCTTCTTCGGACAGGGCCGACGCCAGCCCCGAGCCGACTCGGCCGCATCCCACCACGACGACGTGCATCCCGACAGTGCAACACGCCCCGCCTCCTCCTGTAAAGCCTCCTGGGAGGCGCTTCGGGCTGGGGGGGAGCCCGGGGTCGGCCCGGGGTCGTACGTCGGGGACCGGAGATGGGCTCTACTCTTGGGCGGTGGATCCCCACGAGCGCGGCGCACAGCCACAGAGCGATCCCGCACGGAGCGATCTCGACGGCGGTGCGGCGAGCGAAACGAGCGACGGGACGAGCGAACCGAGCGACGGGGCGAGCGACGCTCGAGCCCCCGGCGGCACCGGTCCGGGGGAAGCTCTCCACCCAGCCCGGGGGGGCCGGCGCCCACCTCCTCCACCGCCGCGTCCCACGGCTCTGCCGTCAGGAATGGCGGCCCAGTTCCCCGAGACGTTCCGGTACCGACTGAAGAACCGCCTCCTTGGCCCCCCGATCGTCACCGAGCAGCTCAGCTCCGAGCGCCTCGGACGACCCACGGCCCTCGGCGTGTTGTCTCCCGACTGCATCTCGTCATCGGCCTACGGCACCGAGGAGATGCTGACCCAGCTCGTCCCCTACGTGGGTCTGGCCGCATTCACCCTGGTGGTCCCGATCACGCTGGCCATCATCGGAGTGCTGTTCTTCGTGACCCTCTCCTACCTCGAGGTGATCCAGCTCTACACCAAGGCCGGCGGGTCCTACGTCGTGGCCCGCGACAACTTCGGCCCCAAAGTCGCTCAGGTGGCCGCCGTGGCGCTGCTGATCGACTACACGGTCACCGTGGCCGTCCAGACTTCGGCCGGGACCGCAGCACTCACCAGCGCGCTGCCATCGCTCCTGTCCTACACCGTGCCGATCACCGTCGGAGTGGTCCTCGTGCTCCTCTACGGGAACCTCCGGGGCATCCGGGAGGCGGGGAAGTACTTCGCCTTCCCCACCTACTTCTTCATATTCAGCCTCGGCGCCGTCATCATCGTCGGTTACATCAAGGCCGGGCTCGGCGACCTCCACGCCGAACCGCTCCCTCCGGCGGCGAAGCTGTTCGGTCAGCACATCGGGACTCCGGGAGGCGGTCTGCTCATGGGGCTGGCCTTCATCACGCTGCTGCGATCATTCGCCAACGGAGGATCGTCGCTCACCGGACTGGAAGCCATCTCGAACGGTGTGAGCAGCTTCCGAAGGCCTGAGGCCCGCAACGCCCGGATCACCTTGGTGACCATGAGCTCGGTGCTCGCATTCTTGGTCTTGGGTGTGACCCTGCTGGCCCGCTGGACGCACGCTGTTCCCTACGCCGCCGGATCGCCGACGGTGGTGGCCCAGGAAGTCCGGGACGTGCTCGGAACTGGAGCGATAGGGCACGTCTTGTTCTACGTGGTCCAGCTGGCCACGATGCTCATCCTCTACACCGGAGGGAACACCAGCTTCAACGGTTTCCCGTTCCTTGCCAGCTTCGTGGCCGAGGACTCCTTCCTCCCCCGCCAACTCACCCGCCGGGGCCACAGGCTGGCCTTCTCCAATGGGATCATCGTCCTCGCTGTCGTCGCCGTGACCTTGATCCTGGTGTTCGGCGCCAAAGTCGACGCCCTGGTGGCCCTCTACGCCATCGGCGTCTTCACCGGCTTCGCCATGGCCGGCTCAGGAATGGTGAAGCACCACCTCCGAGAGCGCGGACCCCACTGGCGTCGGAGCGTGGCGGTGAACGGATTCGCCGCCGTACTCACGGCCAGCGTCGTGCTCATCTTCGCCGTGGCCAAATTCACCGAAGGGGCCTGGGTCGTGGTACTCGTCGGTCCGCTCATGTACTGGGGGCTCCTCCGCCTCCACCACGAATACCAAGAGGAGGCCGAACAGCTCGAGGTCGGCGCGCTGCGCGCGTCTGAAGGCCCGATCCTCCGCCGGCACGTGGTCGTCGTCCTGGTGGATCGCCTGGACATGGCCGCCGCTCGAGCCATCCGCTACGCCCGGACGCTCACCCCCGACGACCTTCGAGCCGTCCACTTCGACATCGACAGCGCGGTGGCTCGAGAGCTCGAGGAGGAATGGGGACGGCTCGGGCTCTCGCGGCTCCCCCTGGACATCGTCGAGTGCCCGGATCGTCGCTTGGCCCGGGCTGCCATCGAGCTGGTGGCCGATGCCGTGGCCGACGGGAACACCGAGTGCACCGTCCTGTTGCCCCGCCGGAGCTTCGGGACCGGTTGGCGACGCTTCCTCCACGACCGGACGGCGGACCGCATCGCCACCGTCCTGGGCCAGGTGCCCCACGTGAGCGCCACTATCGTCCCCTACGATCTCCACGGGCGCTGGGCCGATCGTGGAGCCCAGTACCGGCGTGCGGTCCAGGACGCCGGGGCGCCGGAGGTCCCCGGCGACCTCGACCCCGACGACCTCCGGACCCATCCCGTCGACGGCGGGAGGGGCGACCTGGGAGCACCCGAGCCGGGGGGCCGAGGAGCCCTGTCCCCCGGGACCGGGGGGACGGGGCCTCGAGCCGGAGACTCAGAGATCGGCGACCCTGGCCGGGTGGGTGGGGGCGAGGCCGTGGCGGCGGCCGACGCCTCACCTCGCAGCGGCCGGGGAGTGCGCCGGGACCGGGTCCGGGACGCCTCGACCTCGTCGGTGGACCGGGCCCTGGCGCTGCGGGCCGTCGGGACGAAGCAGATCGCCGACGTCCAGTTCCGTGATCGCGTCCGGGTGGCCGGCCGGGTGCGCTCGGTACGGGTCCAGCCCCGGGCCGGGACCTCGAACCTCGAGTGCGTCCTGAACGACGGCACCGGCAGCATCATGCTCGTATTCCAGGGCCGGCCCCGGATCCCGGGCATCGAGCCCGGAGCCCGCCTGGTAGCCGAAGGAATGGTGGGCTCTTGGGGGCAGCGGATGGCCATGCTGAACCCGGACTACGAGCTCGTCGCCGGGGTCGAGGGGGTGCCGCCGGGCGGTCGATCCTGAGCCCGGAGGGCCCCTCCGTCCCCCACCGACGCCCCTGCCCGAAACGCTTCCTTGCCACCGGGTCCCTCCAGTCGCTATCGTCCCCACGACCTCGACGGGTTGGCGGGCGCTGGCGCGCCCGACGCCCAGGGGGTTACTTGGTCGACACAGGCACCAGCCCAATGGCGATCCCGGGCACGCAAGGCTGCACTTGCCCGAGGAACTGTAAGCGCGTACCGGGTAGCACAGCGGCCGAGACAACGAGGAGCAGAAGTGCGAGCTGACCAGAAAGGAACGACCCCGGCATGATGCACGCCCTAGTCGCTGAAGGGGGCTACCAGGCTTTCCACCTGAACACGGCGGACTGGACGTGGCTCCTGGTCGCGCTGGCAGCCGGTGTGGTGGGCATCGGCACCGGACTGATCCTCATGCGCGGAGTCTTGGCTGCCGACACCGGCACGGCCAAGATGCGCGACATCGCCAAGGCGATCCAGGAGGGGGCGGAGGCCTTCTTGAAGCGCCAGTTCCGGGCTATCGCCCTCATCGTGGTGCCTCTGGCCATCCTCATCTTCTTCACCGCCACCCAGGTGACCCGTCCGAACGGGTCTGTTGCCCTCAACTTCGTCCACGCCGGGATCTACCGGGTCATCTGCTTTCTCTTCGGTGCGACGTTCTCGGGACTGACCGGCTTCATCGGCATGAGCATCGCCGTGCGCGGCAACGTCCGCACGGCTGCTGCCGCAGCGAAGGGTGGGAAGATGGCAGGAGCCCTCCGGGTGGCCTTCCGCACCGGGGCGGTCACCGGCATGCTCTGCGTCGGGCTGGGGCTCCTCGGGGCGACGGCGATCGTCATGATCTTCCAGAACAGCGCTACCGCGGTGCTCATCGGCTTCGCCTTCGGGGCCTCCTTGCTTGCCCTGTTCATGCGGGTCGGCGGGGGGATCTTCACCAAGGCCGCCGACGTGGGTGCCGACCTGGTGGGGAAAGTGGAAGCGGGGATCCCCGAAGACGACCCGAGAAATGCCGCCACCATCGCCGACAACGTCGGAGACAACGTAGGTGACTGCGCCGGTATGGCCGCCGACCTGTTCGAGTCGTACGAGATCACCATCATCTCGTCGCTGATCCTGGGTTACTCAGCCTTCCGAAGCCTCCCCGGGCACATCCACAACCCCACCCCCGCGGTGATCTATCCGCTGATCGTGCCGGCCATGGGCATCTTTGCCTCGGTCATCGGCGTGTACGCCGTCCGAGCCAGGGCCAAGGACCGCAACGCCATGGCCCCGATCAACCGCGGCTTCTGGCTCTCGGCCCTGCTCACCGTGATCGGTGCGTTCTTCGTCGCCCAGTACTACGTCCACGACCTCAAGGTGTTCTGGGCCGTGCTCACCGGCGTGATCCTGGCTCTGGTAGCCAGCCAGATCACCGAGCAGTTCACCTCGACCGAACGGGGACCGGTGCGCGAAATTGCCGAATCAGCCCGGACCGGACCGGCTACCACCGTCCTATCGGGGTTCGCTGCCGGCCTGGAGTCGTCGGTGTGGGCCATCATCGCCATCGCCATCGCCATCGGTGTGGCGGTCGGTCTCGGCGGCGGGAACATCGAGCTGTCGTTCTACCTCGTGGCCCTGATCGGCATCGGTCTTCTCGCCACCACGGGGATGGTGGTGTCAGAGGACAGCTTCGGCCCGGTGTCGGACAACGCCGCGGGCGTGGCCGAGATGTCCGGGGAATTCACCGGCGAGGCGGAGCGGATCATGGTCAGCCTCGACGCCGTGGGCAACACCACCAAGGCCATCACCAAGGGCGTCGCCATCGGGTCGGCCGTCATCGCCGCCGTCGCCCTCTTCGCTTCGTTCATCGAGACCATCGGCTCCCAGCTCCACCTGCCGAGCCTCAACCTGTTCCACAACCCGCTGACCCAGATCAACGTGTCCAACCCGACCACCTTCGTAGGTCTGCTGATCGGTGGATCGATCGCCTTCCTCTTCTCCGCCCTAGCCATCCGGGCCGTCGGTCGCTCGGCGGGGACGGTGGTCCAAGAGGTCCGTCGCCAGTTCCGTGAGCACCCCGGCATCATGGACTACTCCGAGAAGCCCGAGTACGGGCGGGTGATCTCCATCTGCACCGCGGCCGCACAACGCGAGCTTGCGACCCCGGCCCTGCTCGCCATCCTGGCTCCGGTCATCGTCGGGTTCGGCATCAACTACCTGGCCCTCGGTGGGTTCCTGGCCGCGGCGATCCTGACCGGTCAGCTCATGGCCAACACCCTCTCGAACTCCGGTGGAGCGTGGGACAACGCCAAGAAGTACATCGAGGACGGGAACGAGGGAGGGAAGGGCTCCGAGGCTCACAAGGCAGCGGTGATCGGAGACACGGTCGGGGACCCGTTCAAGGACACCGCCGGACCCGCCCTGAACCCGATGGTCAAGGTGATGAACCTGGTGTCGCTCCTCATCCTCCCGGCCGTCATCACGCTCCGTCACAACACCGGCGCCCGTTTTGGGATCGCCGGAGCGGCGTTGGTCGTCCTCCTCATTGCCATCGCCTTCTCGAAGCGCAAGACCGAAGGGATGGGTGGCGACAGCACTCCGGTGGCGGCAGCTCCGGCCCAGGCGGCAGCTCCGGCCCAGGCGGCAGCTCCGGCCCAGGCGGCAGCTCCGGCGGGCGCCGACTGACTGCCGGGAACCGACCCGACACGTTTGCGGACCACCCTGGAGCCCCGGGAGTGGCTGGTGTCGCCCCGACGGCCTTGACAGGAGTCCCCGTGAACCGGGAACCTTGCCTTCCGATGTGCCCCACCAGCTCCCCCAGCCACCCTGAGGACGGCGGATTATCTCGACACTTTCCGGCCCGAGGTACCCGTCATGCCTAAAGCCCTCGTCATCGTCGAGTCTCCGGCGAAAGCCCGGACCATCTCGGGGATGCTCGGATCCGGCTTCGTCGTGGAGTCCTCGATCGGCCACATCCGGGACTTGCCGCGGGGCGCTGACGAGGTGCCGGCCGCCTACAAGGGCGAAGGATGGGCTCGGCTGGGCGTCGACGTGGACAACGGCTTCAAGCCGCTCTACGTGGTCTCCCCCGAGAAGAAGTCGGTGGTGGCCAACCTCAAACGCCTGTTGAAGGACGCCGACGAGCTCTACCTGGCGACCGACGAGGACCGGGAAGGGGAGTCCATCGCCTGGCATCTCTCCGAAGTGCTCTCCCCGCAGGTGCCGGTGAAGCGCATGGTGTTCCACGAGATCACCCCAGCCGCGATCACGCGGGCGGTGGAGCAGTCTCGCCAGCTGGACCGCCGGTTGGTCGACGCCCAGGAAGCCCGAAGGATCCTCGACCGTCTCTACGGCTACGAGGTCTCGCCGGTGCTCTGGAAGAAGGTCATGCCCCGGCTCTCGGCCGGCCGGGTCCAGAGCGTGGCCACCCGCATGGTCGTCGAGCGCGAGCGGGCACGGATGAGGTTCCGGTCCGCCACCTGGTGGGGCGTGGACGCCACCTTCTCTTCCGGCGCAAGCCGAGGCACCGACGGCGCCGGAGAGTTCAAGGCCTCGGCGGTAGCGGTGGGCGGCGTGACCGTGGCGACCGGGAGAGACTTCACGGCCACGGGTGAGCGCCAGTCGGGAGCCGAGGTGCGCGTCCTGACCGAGTCCGAGGCCCGAGAGCTGGCAACCGGCTTAGAAGGTCGGGAGTTCACGGTGCGATCCATGACCGAGAAGCCTTTCCGACGCTCCCCGTCACCACCGTTCATGACCTCCACTCTCCAGCAGGAGGCCGGCCGGAAGCTGCGGTTCAGTGCCCAGCGGACCATGCAGGTGGCCCAGCGTCTCTACGAGCAGGGCTGGATCACCTACATGCGCACCGACTCCACCACTCTGTCCGACGAGGCGCTCGTCGCCGCCCGGACTCAAGCTGAGGCACTCTACGGTCCCGGGTACGTCCCACCCGCACCTCGGCGTTACGAGCGGAAGGTCAAGAACGCCCAGGAGGCTCACGAAGCCATACGACCGGCCGGCGAGGCGTTCCGCACCCCCGACCAGGCCTCGTCCCTCGGGGCTGACGAGCGCCGCCTGTACGAGTTGATCTGGAAGCGCACGGTCGCATCCCAGATGACCGACGCCACCGGCACGAGCGCCCAACTCCGGCTGGTCGGGAAGATGCCCGAGGGTACCGGGGAGTTGGCCGGGATCGAAGCCGAGTTCTCCGCCAGCGGTCGGGTGATCGCATTCCCCGGCTTCCTACGGGCTTACGTGGAGGGCGAGGACGATCCCGAGGCCGAACTGGCCGATCGGGAGGTAGTCCTTCCCGCTCTGGCCGAGGGCGACAAGGTCACTGCCACGTCACTGGAACCCGGGGATCACAGCACCCAGCCTCCAGCTCGCTATACCGAGGCGTCGCTGGTCAAAGCCATGGAGGAGCTCGGTGTCGGCCGGCCGTCGACGTACGCCAGCGTCATCGCCACCATCTTGGACCGCGGGTACGTGTGGAAGAAGGGGTCGGCACTGGTGCCGAGCTTTACGGCTTTCGCTGTGGTCAATCTCTTGGAGCGCTACTTCGCCGACCTCGTCGACTACGGGTTCACGGCATCCATGGAGGACGACCTGGACGAGATCGCCAGCGGTCGCGAGGAGGCTCTGCCCTGGCTAACCCGCTTCTACTTCGGGAGTGGCGACAGTGCGAGGGGCACCGTTCCGGGGGCGGGTGACTCACCCGGTCAATACGGTGATGCTGAGCACCACAACGGCAGCGGCATCGGGATCGGTCGGCTCGGCCTCAAGCAAGCGGTGGCTGCGCACCTGGCCGACATCGACGCTCGGGAGATCAATTCGATCCCCGTGGGCGTCGACGGCGAGGGTCGCCAGATCGTGGCCCGAGTCGGAAGGTACGGACCGTATCTCCAGCGAGGTGACGAGCGCGCATCGCTTCCCGAGGACCTCGCACCCGACGAGCTCACCGTGGAGCGGGCAGAAGAGCTGCTGGCCGCGCCGTCCAACGACCGGGTCCTGGGCACCGATCCCGACTCTGGCCTGGATGTCCAGGTGCGGGCCGGCCGGTTCGGGCCCTACGTGCAACTCGGTGACGCCGCCGACAGCACCACCAAGCCGAAGACCGCGTCCCTCTTCGCATCGATGACACCGGGCACCATCACCCTGGAGCAAGGCCTCGAACTACTCCGCATCCCCCGCGTCGTCGGCATTGACGCCGACACTGGCGAAGAGATCGTGGCCCACAACGGGCGGTTCGGTCCGTACATCAAACGCGGCAAGGACACCCGGAGCCTCACGGCTGAAGAACAGATCCTTACCATCACCCTCGATGAGGCTCGGGCGATCCTGGCTCAGCCCAAGACCCGCCGTGGCAGGGGAGCCGCGGCCACTCCCCTCCGGGAGCTCGGCAACGACCCGGACACCGGGCTCCCTGTGGTCCTTCGTGACGGACGTTTCGGTCCCTACGTCACCGACGGGACGACGAACGCCTCACTTCGCAAGGGGGATGAGGTCGAAGGGCTCACCATCGAGCGAGCAGCCGAGCTACTGGCCGAGCGCAGGGCGGCGGGACCATCCTCTCGCCGCCGGACCAAGGCGGCGAAGAAGGCACCGGCGAAGAAGTCGGCGGCACCGGCGAAGAAGTCGGCGGCAGCGGCGAAGAAGTCAGCGGCAGCGGCGAAGAAGTCGGCGGCGAAGAAGTCGGCGGCGAAGAAGACGGCATGAACCCGCCCGGACGGGGTCGTCTCATCGCTCTGGAGGGGATCGACGGCTGCGGAAAGTCCACCCAGGCGCGCCTTCTGGCCGACTCGCTCGACGCCCTGCTGACCTTCGAGCCCGGTGCGACCCAGCTCGGCAAAGCGGTCCGGCGCCTGGCGTTGGATGCGACCTTGGCCGAGCCCGTGCCACGGGCCGAAGCGCTCTTGATGGCGGCTGACCGGGCCCAGCACGTGGACGAGGTGATTCGTCCGGCCCTGGCGAGCGGGAGGTGGGTGGTCACCGACCGATACTCCGGTTCGACCCTCGCCTACCAAGGGGCGGGACGCGGACTCGGTATCGACGATCTGCGGCCCGTCGTCGACTGGGCTGTCGCCGGCGTCGATCCCGATCTTTCGGTGCTCCTGGACGTGGCAGTGTCCACGGCACGTCTCCGACTGGCCGAGGTCTCCCCTGATCGCCTCGAGCAACTCGACGACGGGTTCCACGAGCGTGTCCGCAGCGGCTTCCTCACCGTTGCCCGGCAAGCCGGTGCGAGCTGGGTGGTGGTCGACGGATCTGGCAACGCCGATGACGTGAGTGCTGAGATCATCCGTGCGGTGGAGGATCGACTCGGACGTCCCATCCCACCGCCGTCAGAACGCCTGCTACCCCATGTCTAAGCCCAACATCGCCATGCCCGACGGCGCCTCGCCCGACGGCGCCTCGCCCGATGGCGCCATGCCGGCGGTCGAGCTCTTCTCGAACGTCGTGGGGCAGCCCGGTGCCGTGGCGGCCCTGCGGAAGCTGGCCCGCCAGCCGGTGCACGCCTACCTCCTGCTCGGTCCACCCGGCTCGGGGGTGCGTCAGGCGGCCAGGGCCTTCGGTGCCGCCCTTGTGTGCCCCAACGGCGGATGCGGGAAATGCCCCTCCTGCCGACAAGCTCTCGCCGATCGTCACCCGGACGTGGTCACCGTCGAGCGGACCGGCGCTTCGCTGAGTGTCGAGGACGCCCGGCGCCTGGTGGGACTGGCCCAGCGCCGGCCCTTCGGAGGTGCTCGCCAGGTCCTGATGGTGCCAGACGTGCACCTGGCCACCCGATCGGCGCCGGCACTCTTGAAGACCGTCGAGGAGCCACCGGCCAGCACCGTGTTCGTCCTACTGGCCGACGACATGCCCCCCGAGCTCACCACGGTGGCCAGCCGGTGCGTGAAGGTCACCTTTCCTCCGGTGACGGCGGCGGAGATCGTCGCCTCGTTGGAGTCCACGGGCGTGGACCGAAGCCTGGCCGTGCTGGCGGCCGAAGGCGCCGAAGGCGACGTCGAACGGGCCCGCCTCCTGGTCACCGACCCCGAGTACAGCGCCCGCCTCGACTTGTGGAAGTCCATCCCCGAAAAGCTCGACGGTCGGGGCGCCACGGCCGGCGCCCTGGCCCAGTCCCTCTTGGACGCGATCGAGCAGGCACTGGACCCCGTGAGGGCCCGCCAAGCCCAGGAGCTGGAGTCATTGGCCGAAGAGGCCCGGCGGAACGAAGAGCGTGGCGTCCCGGGCCGCAAAGACCTGGTCGAGGCCCAGCACCGCGAGTTGCGCCGTTGGAGGACCGACGAGATCCGCTCTGGTCTGGCCGCACTGGCCCGTAGGTACCGGAGCCTCCTCGACGACGCCGTGGGCCGACCCGTCGACTCGGGGGGCCGTCCGAGCCCTTCGCTACTCGCTCCCGGACCACAGGACGTCCACACGATCCGGCGGTGCCAGGATGCAGTTGCCATCCTGACGGGGGCGACCCGGTCACTTCGCCACAATCCGAACGAGCGTCTCCTCTTGGAGTCCGTCCTGGTCCGTTTGGGTACCGCCGGGGATTGAGACGAGAGGCCGGGCTCGACTGGCGCAGTCGACCTGCAGCGTGCCGAGACCGACGGCCGGCCGGTTAAATCCCAGATGGATGAGGCCGGTTCGTCGCCGTCGCCCGCCTATTACTATACAATACGTCTCGTATTGGAACCGGGGGGTCGGGGAGACCCACGCAGAAAGGCGGTGCCGGCAGTGCCCGTGCTCGAACGGAAGTGGTGGACCCTCATCGCGGTCTGCACCGCCATCTTCATGCTCCTCTTGGACATCACCGTGGTGAACGTGGCGCTCCCGGACATCCAGCGGTCGCTCCACTCCTCCTTCAGCGATCTCCAGTGGGTGGTGGACGCCTACTCGCTCACCCTGGCCGCGTTCCTCCTCACCGCCGGGGTCATCGGCGACATGTTCGGGCGCCGGGAAGTTTTCGCCATCGGGCTGGGAATCTTCTCGCTGTCGTCGCTGACCTGTGGGCTCTCCACCAGCTCGCTCATGCTGAACCTGGCCCGCGGTGCCCAGGGCGTTGGTGGTGCCATCATGTTCGCCACCTCCCTGGCCCTCATCGCTCAGGCTTTCTCGGGACGGGAGCGGGGGACGGCATTCGGGATCTACGGAGCTGTGGTCGGCGGCGCGGTGGCCGTCGGCCCCCTGGTGGGTGGAGCCATCACCAGTGGGATCGGCTGGCGGTGGATCTTCTTCGTGAACGTCCCGATCGGCGCTCTGGCCGTGGTCATCACCCTGACCCGGGTCCAAGAGTCCCGCGATCCCAATTCCCGGCGGGTGGACTGGGCCGGGTTCGTCACCTTCTCGGTCGCCCTTTTCCTTCTGGTCTTGGCTCTGGTGCGGGGGAACACAGACGGGTGGCACAGCACCGAGATCCTGGGGATGCTGATCGGGGCCGGTGCCTTGCTCGTGGTGTTCTTGGTGGTCGAATGGCGTCAGCATGACCCCATGCTGGACCTCAACCTGTTCCGGAGGCCGGCGATGGTCGGCGTGTCCATTGCCGCCTTCGCCGTCTCGGGGTCCATCTTCGCCATGTTCTTGTACCTCACGCTCTACATCCAAGACGACCTCGGCTACGGTCCTTTCGCCGCCGGCCTCCGCTTCCTCCCCATCACCCTCCTTTCGTTCTTGGTGGCCCCGCTGGCCGGGAAGCTCACGGTACGGATCCAGGCGCGCTACCTCTTGGGGCTCGGGCTCCTGGTCACGGCCGCCGGATGCCTGCTCATGTCGACCACCCACTCCGATTCGGGCTGGACGGTGCTGCTGCCCGGCTTCATCGTGGCCGGAGCGGGCGTCGGGATCGTCAACCCGGTCCTGGCGTCCGCGGCCATCAGCGTGGTGCCACCAGAGCGCAGCGGCATGGCATCGGGGGCCAACAGCACCTTTCGCCAGATCGGGATCGCCACCGGGATCGCCGGACTGGGCGCCATCTTCATCAGCCAGATCCAGCACAAGGTGACCGGCGTGCTGCTGTCGTCGCCCGCCGGGAGGGCGGCCGGGCTCGCTCACGGGGCCGCGCTCCGAACAGCCATGTCGTCCGGTCAGGTTCGAACAGTGGTGGCCACGCTGCCCCGGGACCAGGGGCAGGCCGTCCTCTCGGCCTATCGCATCGGTTTCTCCAGCACCCTGGACCACCTCATGATCATCGCCGCCGGTGTGGCTCTGGTCGGCTCCATCCTGTCCCTGGCCCTCACCCGCCAGCGCGACTTCGTGACCTCCCACTCCCCCGGAGCGGAAAGCCGATCGACCGACGCCGCCGGGCACGCCGGGGCCGAAGGCGGGAGCGGCACCGGCGATGGCGCCGGAGCCGGCTCGGGTGACCCCCTTCCCAGCCCGGCGGTCGCGGGACCATGACCGCTCCCCCCCGGACCGGGTCCCGGCACGCGCCGACGAGCGTCTCCGAAGGGGCGAGCGCCCCCGAAGACGCAGGTGCCCTACACGTCGCCGGCACGTCGCCATGCAGGGAGCCCCAGGACCCCGGACCCGACGCCTGCCGGGCCGGCACCGGGCGCCCTCGGGACCAGCGGGTGAGCGAGGCCATCGCCGCCGCCGCCCGGCGCCAGCTGGCCCAGCTCGGCTACGCCAGGGTGACGATGGACGGGATCGCCGCCGAAGCCGGGGTGGCCCGGGCCACCATCTACCGCCGGTACCGGGACAAGGCCGATCTCATCACCTCCGTCGTGGCCGCCGACTGCGCCGACCTCCCGGTCGGGCCCGACGAGGATCCCAGGGGCGAGCTGGTGCACTTCCTCGAGGAGTTCGACGACCGGTTCTCCGAGTCGTGCCTCGAGGTCATCGGCTGCCTGCTGGGCTCCCGCGAG
>JAJYZN010000196.1 GCA_021799915.1 Actinomycetes bacterium | reverse complement strand
CGTCGGTGATCCAGTCCCGCCGCAGGTTGTCCAGCCACGGGCTCTGCCCACACTGGTCGTACAGCTCGTGCAGTCTCGTCACGTTGCTCCTCCCTGCTCCTCCCACCGCGTCACCGAGCCCTGCTCACGATCCCTGTTCACGACCCCAAGCCCGCTCGCCGACCCTGCGCCCCGGTCGCCAACTCTGCGCCCCGCTCGCCGACTCTGCGCCCCGCTCGCCGACCCTGCGCCCCGCTCGCCAGGTCACTTTCGATCTCGCCCGCCGGCCACGAGCCCGAGCGCTCGCTCCACGACATGCTCGGTCGTGAACCCGAGCTTGGCAAGCGCCACATCTCCTGGTGCCGAAGCTCCGAAGCGGTCGATGCAGACGAACTCGTCGGCATAGCGGTCCCATCCGAAAGACGACCCGGCCTCGACCGCCAGGCGGGGGATGCCGGGGGGGAGCACCCGGTCCCGGTGCTCCTGGTCCTGGTCGGCGAACCGCTCCCAGCACGGCAGCGACACCACCCGAGCCGACACCCCGTGGTCCGCCAGCTCCGGGACCGCAGCGACACACAGGTGCACCTCGCTCCCGGTGGCCACCAGCACGACGTCAGGAAGGCCGTTCGGGCTGTCCACGAGGACGTAGCCGCCCCGGACCACGCCCTCGGCAGCGAGCTCGGCCGTACCTTCCAAGACGGGGACCTCCTGGCGGGTGAGCACCAACGCCGTCGGTCCGTCGCTCTCGACCGCGGCGCGCCACGCCTGGGCACACTCGTTGGCGTCGGCCGGACGCACCACGGCCAGCCCGGGCATCGCCCGCAGGGAGGCCAGGTGCTCGATCGGCTGGTGGGTGGGACCGTCTTGCCCCAGCCCCAATGAATCGTGGGTCCACGAGTACACGACATGCGCCTTCGAGAGCGCGGCCAACCGTACGGCCCCTCGCATGTAGTCGCTGAACACGAAAAAGGTCCCGCCGACCGGCAGCACGCCTCCGTGGCAGGCCATGCCGTTCATCATCGCCCCCATCGCATGCTCGCGGATGCCGTAGTAGACCTGCCGACCGCCAGGATGCTCGACCGACTGGTTCTGGGCGTTTTCGAGCTGCATACCGGTGTTGCCGGTGAGGTCGGCGGCACCGGCCACCAGGCCGGGCACCTTGGCCGCCGTCGCGCTGATGCAGGTGCGGATGGCCTGGCGGGTCGCGATCTTGTCACCCGCCGTGAACGAGGGAAGTGTCGCATCCCAGCCCGGCAGCCCGCGGCCGGCCCACGCCGCCGCCCACGCCTCTCGGTCCATGCTCGCCGCGGCGAAGCGCTGCTCCCACTCGGTCCGGTGCCCCTCGCCTCGCGAGACGCAGCGGCGGAAGTGGTCGAGCACGTCGTCAGGCACCCAGAAGGTCTCGTCGGGCGGGAGGCCGAGGATCTCTTTGGTCGCCCGGATCTCGTCGGGCGGGAAGGGGTCGCCGTGCGCTTTGCTCGTGTCGGTGAGGTGCGGCGCTGGCCAGCCGATATGGCTCCGCAGTACGACGAGGGACGGGCGCTCGGTCACCGCCATCGCCCGGCGCACGGCCGCTTCGAGCGCGGTCGTGTCATTGGCCACGTCACCGATGTCGTCCACGTCCCACCCGTAGGCGGAGAAACGCTCGGGAACGTCGTCGGTGTACGCCAGCTCGGTCGGTCCGTCGATGGTGATGTGGTTGTTGTCGTACACGCAGACCAACCGGCCCAGCCCGAGGTGGCCTGCCAGAGAAGCCGCTTCGTGCGAGATGCCTTCCTCGAAGCACCCGTCGCCGGCAAGCACGAACGTGAAGTGGTCGCAGAGCTCGGGGCCGAACTGCGAGCGGACGATCCGCTCGGCGACCGCCATCCCCACGGCGTTGGCCACTCCTTGCCCGAGCGGGCCGGTCGTGACCTCGACACCCGGGGTGTGCAGGCGCTCTGGGTGGCCAGGCGTGAGACTGCCCCACTGGCGGAACGCCTTCAGGTCGTCGAGCGACAGGTCGTAGCCGGTGAGGTGGAGCAGCGAGTACAAGAGGATGGACGCGTGCCCGTTGGACAGCACGAAGCGATCCCGGTCCGGCCATCCGGGGTCGGTGGGGTCATGCCGCATGACGCGGGTGAACAGGACGTACGCCAAGGGTGCCAGGGCCATCGCCGTTCCGGTGTGGCCCGAGTCGGCTTCTCGGGGCGCGTCCATCGCCAACCCGCGCACGACGTTGATCGCAAGCTGCTCCAGAGCGTCGGCCCCGCTGGATGGTGCAGGGGCGGTGGGGGAGGGGGGCGCAGCGGGCACGTCCTCACCCTATCCACATCCCGGCCGGCTGCTGGCGGCGGCGTTGGCGCCCAGCGCGGGCCCCGCCGGGCACCGACCGCTCTCTCCGCCGAACGCCGACCGCGCGCACTGCCGGGCACCGACCGAGCGCCCCGCCGAACGCCGACCGAGCGCACTGGCGGGCGCCGACCGAGCGCCCCGCCGGCGGGTCTCGGCAATGGAGAGGTTGCTCGTGCTGTTCGAAGATAACCTCGGCTCGTGCCGGGTCGAGCGATCCAAGTCCCCCCGAATTCCGACCTCACCCTCGGCATGGTGTGCACCGACAAGTCGCAGCCGGGGCTCACCGTCTGGCAGATGCTGGCCGACGAGCGCTTCGCCAACCCGGCCGGCATCCTCCAAGGCGGCTTCCTCGGGGCGTTCTGCGACTCGGCGATGGGGGCGGCGGCGGTGACCCACGCCGGGGGCCGCAAGGTCAGCGTCGTGAACGCCGAGATGAAAGTGAGCTTCCTCGCGCCCGTCGAGATCGGGACCACGCTCACCTGCCGGGCCGAGGTGATTGCCGGCGGAAAGCGGGCCGCGTTCGTCGAGGCGAGCGTGACCGATCCCTCGGGCACCTTGGTCGCCAGGGCCTCGAGCACCTACCTGATCCGGGACCGCCACTGAGCTGGCCGTCGAGCGCTGTGCTCTCGAACCCAGCAGGGTGAGCCGCCCGACTTTCGGCACACGTCGGAGCGGCGGCCGACGATCTGCTCCCACCGGCAATGCGCTCGGCGATCCGAGCATGCCGGGACCGCGTGCTGCCGTGTACGGTGGTCGGCGGCGAACGGCCGCCGGGCGGCCGGCCACCACGAGAGGAGTGAACCGTCGATGAGAGCCTCCCGAGGCAAGGAGGGCACCGGCAGGACCGGGAGTCGGGTCGGCGAGAGTGGGACTGACGCAATCCACCTGGTCACGGCCTACTTCAAGCAGGAGACGATCGGACCTTTGAAAGGGCTCGGTCGTTTCGTCACCTACGGCATCGTCGGCTCTCTCAGCCTGGGCATCGGTCTCGTCCTGCTGGCGGTCGGATTGTTGCGCCTACTCCAGGGCGAGACCGGGAGCACGTTCGCCGGCCACTTGAGCTGGGCTCCCTACGCGATCGTCGCCGTGGCCGGCATGGTGGGAATCGCCGCGGCCGCCTGGCGGGTGGGGAAGGGACCGGCTGCCCGGCGTCGGCCGGCTGGTGTCGAGACGAGGGAGGACCGATGAGCGCGACGACCAATGGCAGCCGTATCACCCGAGACGACCTCGAAGCGGCGTTCGCCCGCGTGCTGGGCGACGGGGAGACGACGGCACGCTCGGCAGCTCCTGTCGTCCTCTCACTGGCCGGAGCGGCCCTCGTGGGCACGGTGGCGCTCGCCTACCTGATCGGACGGCGGCGGGGGCGCCGGCACTCGACCATCCTCGAGCTCCGGAGGATCTGAGCGCGGCGTGGACTACCTCTTGTGGCGGCTGGCCCGCTCGGCGCTCAGGCGAGCCCGTTCGGGGGAGCACTGGGCCTGGTGGCTCTTGGCGATCGCCCTCTTCGCCATCCACCGCCTGCACCGGCGGGCGCCGGAAGTCCGGACCCTGACGATCAAGCCCGGCGATCACTACTCCCTCAGCGTCGTGGACCCGAGCGCCTCGACCGGTGGTTCCGGTACGCGCGGGTGAGCAACGGGGTCTTTCAACCCGGACAACGCGTCCTCGTCGTCGACGCAAAGGACCGGCGCTACCTGGTGACCCTCGCCGAGGGAGGTTCGTTCCACACCCACGCCGGCATCCTGCGCCACGACGACGTCATCGGCCGCGAGCAAGGTGTGACCGTGCGCGGATCGACCGGTCGCAACTTCCTCGTGCTGAGGCCCACCTTGGCGGACGTCGTGCTCGAAATGCCCCGGGGTGCGCAGGTGATCTACCCCAAGGACCTCGGCGCCATCCTCATCGCTGCCGACATCGGGCCGGGTCAGCGCGTGCTCGAAGCGGGGGTGGGATCGGGCGCGCTGTCGATGACGTTGGTGCGAGCTGGAGCCTCAGTCCTGGGTTACGAGCTGCGGACCGATTTCGCAGAGCGCGCCCGGACCAATGTCCATGCCTACCTGGGTCCTGCCGCCGACTACCGGGTCGAAGTCCGCGACGTGTACGAGGGTATCGGCGAGCACGGGCTCGACCGCATCCTCCTCGACCTCCCCGAGCCCTGGCGGGTGCTGCCCCACGCGGCAGCGGCCCTCGCTCCGGGGGGAATCCTGCTCAGTTACCTGCCCACGATCAACCAGACGGCCGAGCTCCGACACGCCTTGGACCCGGCGACCTTCGGTATGGCCGAGACGGTCGAGGTGCTGCGACGCACCTGGCACGTCGAAGCGCGCTCGGTCCGTCCCGACCATCGGATGGTTGCCCACACCGGGTTCCTCACCACCGCTCGGCGTCTCTCCGACGAGGGGTTGCGAACAGTTGTCACACCTCCGATCCATACTGAGCGGTGATGAACTTGGCTGAGTGGGCCGAGGCCCAGAACATCCATCCCCAGACCGCCTATCGGTGGTTCCGACAAGGCCGGTTGCCGGTCCCCGCACAGCGGGT
>JAJYZN010000024.1:8459-21150 GCA_021799915.1 Actinomycetes bacterium | reverse complement strand
GATCACCGCGCGAGCTGCGCCCCCTGCACCCAGGACCATGCAGCGAAGTCCCTCGGGATCCAGATCGGCGCCACGGCGCAGCGCGGCGAGAAAGCCTTCTCCGTCGGTGTTGTCCCCGACGAGGACCGACCCGCGCCGCACGATGCAGTTCACCGCGCCGAGCGACCGAGCGACCGGGGTGAGCTCGTCGAGCAACGGGACGACGCCGGCCTTGTGGGGCATGGTCACCGACAACCCGGCCAACCCCAGGGCTCGCACTCCGGCCAGCGCGCCGGCCAGGTCTGCAGTCCGGACGCGAAAGGCGAGCGACACCCAGTCGATCCCCATGGCGTCGAAGGCCGCATTGTGCAGCACAGGCGAGAGCGAGTGGGCGATGGGATCGCCCATCACCCCGACCAGCGTCGTCTGGGCGCCATGCCCGCGCGCGCGGCTCGGTGGCCGGGCCGTCATCAGAGTCCTCGCTCGCGGGCGAGCTTCTCGTTGGCGAGCTGCTGCTGGTATGTGCTCGTAAACAGCGTTGTGCCTGCACGGCTCACCACCACGAAGTACAGCCATGATCCAGGCGGCGGCGCAACGGCCGCCGCCAAGGCCGTCGGAGACGGAGTGCAGATCGGGGTGGGGGTGAGCCCGGTGTGCAGGTAGGTGTTGTACGGCGAATCGATCTGACGGTCGGCTGTGGTCACGGTGCCGCCATCCTGTCCGAGGGGGTACAGCACCGTCGATGTCATGTCGAGCGGCATCCCGTCGGCGAGGCGGTTGTAGATGACCCGCGCGACCTTGCCCATGTACCGGTCAAAGTACCCCTCCTTCTGGGCGATCGATGCCACGATCACCAGCTGGTACGACGTCACCCCCAGCGCGGAAGCCGCAGAGGGGGTGACCCCCGCCGCCGAAGCCTCGGCGTCGAAGCGGGCGGTCATATCCTCCAAGAGCCGTCGACCCGACTCCCCGGGAAGCACCCGGTATGTCCCGACGCCGATCAGCCCTTCGAGGCTGTCGCCGCCCTGGGGCGAGTAGGGCGACCGCACGGTCTTGTCCCGGACGGCCTCGACGAAGGACCTCGAGATGGTGCCCGGTAGGTTCTCCACTTCCATCTCGACTTCGGTAAGGGTTTCGCCGGCCTGGACGTCCAATGTGAACACGTCGGGTCCCGCGCTCAGGACTGACTTTGCCGAGGAGAAGGAGGAGCGCTCGTGAAAGAGGTAGCCCCCCGGCTCGATGGTCGGCGATCCCGGGATGAGCATCGACAGGCGGAACGCCAGGGCGCTCTCCACCACGCCGCGAGCTGCGAGCTCGGCGGCCACCGACGCCGTCGACTGCCCGGTGCGGACCTCGACCACGATCGCTCGTCCCTGGCCGCCGAAGGGGTTTGCCTCGATCTCGTACCACGCCACCCCAGCCAGCACCACGATCACCACCGCGGCGGCGCACAGCCAGAGCACCCGGTGGCCGGAGCGGCGCGAGCGGCGGGAGGTCTGGCGGGCGTGCCGCGCACCCGAGCCCGTCGCCGCCGGATCCCGTACGTCGGGGTCGGCCCCAGGCTCGCTCTCGGGCTCCGCCCCAGGCTCGCCCTCGGGGTCGGAGCCGGCATCGGCCGGTGTGCGGCTCACCCCTGCTCCAACCATGCCTGGAGGAGCACGGCCGCCGCAGCGCTGTCGACACTGGCACGCGCCTTTCGGGCCGGCTTGCCGGCCTCGCGCAGCGAGCGGCTTGCCGTGACCGTGGTGAACCGCTCGTCGCAAACGGTCACTTGCACGCCTGTGGTTTCGAGGCAGCTTTGCAAGGCTGCGGCTTCTTGGCGGGCAGCGGTCGCTGCCCGGCCTTCGCGGCCATCCAAGGACAGCGGCAGCCCCACGACGACCGTTGTCACGTCGTGATCGGCGGCCACGCTGACGATCGCCGTACGGTCGCGATCGGCATCACCGGAGCGCAGGATGGCCGGGCGGACGAATGCGATGGTCCGAGCCTTGTCGCTCACCGCGACACCGATCCGGCGGGCGCCGAGGTCGATCGCGAGCACTCGCTTGCCCCCTCCGGCACCGCGTCGCGCCCGAGTGCTCCCCCCTGTCACGGCACACCGAGAAGTTGGCGAGCCTGATCCAAAGCGGCATCGAGCTTCGCCACATCGCGCCCTCCGGCAACTCCCAACTGTCGCGACCCACCTCCGCCGCCACCGACCAGTGCCGCGATCTCCTTTACGAGCGCTCCTGCGTCAGGATCCCCTCGGGTCACTGCGACCAAGGACACCCGTACCCCGTCGGGGCTCCCCCCCAGCACGACGGACCGGATCCCGTGACGGCGGCAGATGGCCTGCGCGAGGTCTCGGAGATCGTCGGCAACGTAGCCGTCCTGGCGGGACACAACGAGACCATCGACACCGGCTTCGCCCGCGAGTGCCGACGCCTTTGACTCCCAAGTCTCGCTTCGTAGGCGGGCAACTTCCCTCTCGGCGGTCCGCTGGCGCTCCATGAGCCGTTCGAGTGCTTCGACCACGCCGTCGGGCTCGACCTTGAGCAAGGTCGCCACGTCGCTCAGCACCGCATCGCGGCGAAGTGAACGTTCCACGGCAGCTGATGCGGAGACGGCCTCGATCCGCCGGGTGTTCGAGCCGATAGACCCCTCGCTCACGATGCTGATCGGCCCGATCATCCCCAGCGCGTCGACGTGCGTCCCCCCGCAGAGCTCCAGGGAGTGCGGACCAGCGCGAACCATTCGGACGATGTCGCCATACTTGTCACCGAAAAAGGCCATGGCTCCGAGCTCTTCTGCCCGCGCTCGCGAGGTCTCCACCGTCTCGACCACCCCATTGCTCAGCACGTCGTCCTCGGCCATCTCGACCACTGCCCGCAGCTCCTCAGGAGCCAGTGCACCGTGGTGGGTGAAGTCGAACCGCAGCCGGTCCGGTGCGACCAGTGAGCCCTGCTGGCGCACGTGCTCTCCGAGGACGCTGCGCAACGCGGCGTGGAGGAGATGGGTCGCAGTGTGGTTGCGGCGGACCGCTTCGCGACGGGCCCCGTCGATCGTTGCCAGCGCGTCCTGTCCCGGGAAGATCTCACCGGTGATGCGAACCCGATGCGCGGTCAGCCCGGGCAGCGCCGGCACCGTGTCGTACACCTCCGCTTGGCCCGTCTCGGTCACGATCGAGCCGGTATCGCCGACTTGCCCACCGCCCTCGGCGTAGAAGGGAGTGCGGTCCAAGAAGATCTCGGCCGTCGCCGGCTCCGTCCCGACCAGGACGCCCACCACACGAGCTGGAGATGCGTAACTGTCCGGATGGCGCCCGATGAACTGGGTCGGGCCTTCACGATCGAAGAGCGCGCGATATGCCTGCTCGTCCGCACCGGGTGCGAGCCGTGCCGCCTTTCGAGCCCGCTCTCGCTGCCCAGCCATGAGGTCGTCGAATCGTGCCCGGTCCACCGCGATCCCGGACTCGCCAGCCACCTCCTCGGTCAACTCGATCGGAAATCCGTGGGTGTCGTGCAGGCGAAACGCCACGTCGCCGGAGAGCACCGCCCGCCTCGCTGCCCCCGACGGCGACCCCGCATCGTCGATCGCGTCCCGCAGCAATCCCAAGCCGGTGCGAAGGGTCCGGTCGAAACCATGCTCCTCTCGGGTGATGACCTCTTGGACGACATCGGCATCCTCCAAGAGCTTTGGATAGGCGTCCCCCATGATGGCAATCGCTTCGGAGACCAGCGCCGACCCGACCTCCGCGTCGACGCCGAGACGTCTCGCCGCCAGGACTGCGCGCCGGATGATCCGCCGGAGCACGTACCCCCGCCCCTCGTTGGACGGTACGACGCCATCGGCCACGAGCATCGTCATGGCGCGCCCGTGGTCAGCCATGACCCGGAGCGCCACGTCAGACCGTGGATCGTCGCCGTATCGCGTGCGGGTGATGATCTCGGCCCGGCGGACCAAGGGCGCCAGCACATCGGTATCGAAGATGGACGCGCTCCCCTGGAGGATCGGCAGGATCCTCTCGAGCCCGGCGCCGGTGTCGATGTTCTTGGTCGGGAGCTCGGCCAGCGTGCCATCCTCGAGGCGGTTGTACTCCATGAACACGAGGTTCCAGATCTCGACGTAGCGCTCGGCCGCGCCATCCGCCGGACCTCCCGCGCTCCCGTGCGCCTCACCCTTGTCGAAGTAGAGCTCGGAGCAGGGTCCACAGGGTCCGGTGTCGCCCATGTGCCAGAAATTGTCCTCACCCATCCGCTGGATCCGCGCGGAAGGGACGCCCACGGCTTCGGCCCAAATCTCCGCTGCCGCGTCGTCGGTCTCGTGCACGGTGACCCACAAGCGATCTCCGTCGATGCCGAGGACCTCGGTGACCACCTCCCAGGCATAGGGAATGGCCCGCTCCTTGAAGTAGTCCCCGAAGCTGAAGTTGCCCAGCATCTCGAAGAACGTGCCATGCCGCGTCGTCCGGCCCACCACGTCGATGTCGAGAGTACGGAAGCATTTCTGCACAGAGGTCGCACGGGGCCAGGGGGCAGGCTCGTCTCCGAGGAAGTACGGCTTGAACGGCACCATGCCGGCGATGGTGAACAGCACCGAGGGGTCGTGGGGGATCAAGCTCGCAGAAGGGACGACTTCGTGGTCTTTGGACGCGAAGTACCCGGTGAAGGCCGCTCGAAGCTGGTTCGCATCCATTCGCCAGAGCCTATCGGCCGGCATTCCCGCCCGGTCGGCCATCATCGAGCGTGCTCCACAGCTCGGCTTCACGGCGCGCCTTGGCGACCCGGCCGGCGTCGACAGCATCGCGGACCTTGGCCGATCCCTCGCGCGCTGCTCGCACCACTCCCCCAGCCACGTCGGCGCGATCAAAGCGCGCAACGGTACGGCGGACCTCCCGGCGCAAGCGTGCTTCGGCCCACAGGGCACCACCGGCTCCGAGGACCACTCCCACAGCCAGCCACGTGGGCCGCTTCATCACGACGATCCCCGGGAGCGTTCGTTCTGCGGAGTGCCCTTTTCACCTTCACGAAGACGTCGCAACCCGCCGGCAGCGCCTGCCCGGAATGCCAAGACTTTGACAATGGGGCTGGCGAAGGTCTTGCGGGCGAGCCGCGATGCAGATTCCACCGTGGCCGTGACGGCGCCAGTGTCCTCGAGGACCGCCTCGACGCGCTCCATCTCCGATACGGCGTGCTGGGCCGCCTGACGAGCCTCGACCACCAGGGGCACCGACTCCTCGCGCAGGAGCTCTACTGCCTTTTCGAGACGCCGGACCTGACCGGACAGCGCGACGGCGGCTCCGGCCCCGACCAGGGCTGCGACACACGCCACGATGGCGGCCACCAGCACGATGACCTCACCGGCGAACATCTTCGGACACTACCGCCGATCTTGCGCCGGCCGCTCGGACGCCGACGGCTCGTGCACGAGGTCAGGCCGCTCGGACGCCGACGGCTCGTAAAGAGGTGCAGGGGAGTGGGGCGCAGGGGAGTGGGGCGCAGGGCACGGTAACCGTCTCGTCCGCAGGCGCTGCTCCGCATCGAGCTCCTCACCGTGATCGGACGGTCGGTAGTAGACGTGGCCCTCGACGGCTTGTGGCCGGTACTGTTGGTCGACCCAGCCACGGGGATCGTCATGGGGATAGCGGTAGCCTGCACCGTGCCCCAGCTCGGTGGCCCCTCGGTAGTGAGCATCCCGCAGATGTACCGGCACCTGGTCGTCCGAACTGCTCCGCACGTCCTCGCGCGCCGAAGCCAGCCCGACGGTCACGCTGTTCGACTTCGGCGCGCATGCCAGGTAGATCACCGCGTGAGCCAGCGTCAACGCCGCCTCGGGCAGTCCGATCGACTCCACTGCGCGCGACGCTGCAGCCGCGACCGACAATGCCTTCGAATCGGCCATCCCGATGTCTTCGCTCGCGAGCACCAGCAGTCGTCGCACGATGAACCTCGGGTCCTCCCCGCCTTCGAGCATCCGTGCCAGCCAGTAGAGCCCCGCATCGGGGTCCGAGCCTCTCACGCTCTTGATGAGCGCACTGACCTGATCGAAGTGGGCGTCGCGGTCCTGGACCAGCGCACGATCGTGCAAGCTGCGCTGAAGGTCCTCCGTGGTGATCTCGACGGGATCTCGTTCCTCAGTCGTGGTCGGCTCGGTCGCCGCCGAGCGGGAGCGGGCCATCGCCGCCGCGAGCTCGATCGTACCGAGCAGGGACCGGGCATCTCCGTGCGCGGCACCCACCATCACGCTGACAGCTTCCGGGCCGGCGACCACCCCCTCGGCCGCCAGTCCCCGGACGGCCAGCTCCGCCAAGTCGTCTTTTCCGATCGGCTCGAGCCGCCACAGCCTCGAGCGGCTCAGTAGTGGTGCGTTCACTTCGAAGTACGGGTTCTCGGTCGTCGCGCCGATGAGCACGACAAGCCCGTCTTCGACTGCGGGCAGCAGGATATCCTGCTGGGCCTTGTTGAAACGGTGCACCTCATCGACGAAGAGGATCGTCCCTTGGCCATGTTCACCCAACAGCCGGCGCGCATCATCCAGGCAACCGCGTAAGTCCCGGACACCCGATTCGACCGCTGACAGGGGGACGAACGCCTTCGCCGTGGTCGACGACAGGACCCTCGCCAACGTCGTCTTTCCCGATCCCGGGGGTCCCCAGAGCACCATCGAACCCAAGCGATCTGCATCGGCGAGCGCCCGGAGAGGTGCGCCAGGGCCGATCAGGTGGCGCTGGCCGACCACATCGTCGAGCGTGCGCGGACGCAGGCGAGCAGCGAGAGGCGCCTGTCTGCGCAAGCGATCGTCGAACGCAGAATCGAACAGATCAGGGGCTTCGTTCACCTCGGAGCCTTCCGTGCGCGTGGACCGTGTGCACAGCCAACGCCGTCACTCCGCCGGTGGGCGAACGGCGAGACCGAGCTCGGCCAACTTTGCGACGTCGAGAGGTGACGGAGCGCCAGTGAGGGGATCGGCGCCGGACTGCGTTTTCGGGAAGGCGATGACCTCGCGGATGCTCTCCTCGCCGGCCAGGATCGCGACCAGCCGATCGATCCCGAAAGCGAACCCGGCATGCGGAGGGGCACCGTGACGGAGCGCTTCGAGGAGGAACCCGAACCGTGCTGCCGCGTCTTGCTCCGATATGCCGAGCACCGAGAAGACTTCGCGCTGGATGTCTTCTCGGTGGATACGCACGCTCCCCGATCCCAGTTCCCATCCGTTCAGGACGAGGTCATACGCTTGTGACCGGGCAGTGAGGGGGTCCGAGACAAGGAGCTCGCGGTCATCGGGATGCGGCATCGTGAACGGATGGTGTGCTGCTACGGGGTTGCCCGACGAATCCACGCCGTCGAACATCGGGAAGTCCACTACCCACACGAAGCGGTACGGACCCTCACCGACGGGACGCCCGCCCAGGGACACCCTCAGCCGGCCGAGCACACTGCAAGCCAGCCGTGGCTCGTCAGCGACGAGGAGCAGCAGGTCGCCAGGACGACCACCGCTGGCCTCGATGAGACCCTCGCGTTCGTGCTCGGAGAGAAACCGAGCCAGTGGAGAGTCCAGCGACACGCCCTCGAGAAAGCCGGACACGTCCTTGGAAGCTGGGCTGGGAACCGCGTTGGGGAAGCCGCCGGCATCTGGATCAGGTGCTGGGTCGAGGGCCGGACCCACCAGACGGAACCAGGCCAAGCCCTTCGCACCCGATGCCTTCGCCTCGTCAACCAAAGCGTCCAATCGGCTGCGAGCGAGCTCACCCCCCTGAGGGACCAGCAGAGCTCGCACCGACGGTGCCTGCAGGGCCCGGGCCTCGGTCCCCGACAGCACCCCGGTCACATCGATCAGCTCCATGCCAAAGCGAAGATCGGGCTTGTCGGTACCGTATCGCTCCATCGCCTCGGACCAGGACATCTTCTCGATCGGTGGCGGACGCTCTCCCGAGGCGACTTCGACTGCGTCCAGCACAGCCTCCGAGACGTACCCCATGACGTCGTCAGGTCCGACAAATGATGCCTCCATGTCGAGCTGCGTGAACTCGAACTGCCTATCGGCACGCAGATCTTCGTCACGAAGACACCGCGCCACCTGGTAGTACCGGTCCATGCCACCGACCATGAGGAGTTGTTTGGCCAGTTGGGGGCTCTGCGGCAAGGCGTAGAACGAACCGGGTTGCAGGCGGCTCGGGACCATGAACTCCCGAGCCCCTTCGGGCGTCGGTGCCCACAGCAGCGGCGTCTCGACCTCGCAGAAATCCTGTCGTTCCATCGCGTCACGGATCGCACCGACGATCGCGGCCCGCAGTCGCAAATTGCGTTGCATCCGGGGGCGGCGCAGGTCCAGGTACCTGGTGCGCAGGCGCAATCCTTCGTCGACCTCCACCCGGTCTTCCAAGGAGTACGGTGGCGGCTCGGCGCGCGACAGCACTTCGACACCGCAGTCCCCGATCTCCACGTCACCGGTCGCCAGGGCGCCGTTCTCCATGCCCTCGGGACGGCGTCTCACACGCCCCGTCACCTGGATCACGTACTCGGATCGAACGTCCACCGAACCGTCGACCACGCACTGGACGACCCCCGAATGGTCCCGCAGGTCCACGAATGCCAGGTGCTCGCCGTGCTCACGGCGACGCGCCACCCAGCCACAGAGGCGCACCTGCGCTCCGACGTCCGCCAACCCGATCCGGCCACAGAGCCCACTTCGCATCGCGGTCTGCTCACTGCGCGAGGCTGAGGTGCGGCCGTTCATCCCCCCTCCTTTGATCGGGTTCCCTCGTGCCGGGTATTCGACACTTCCGCCCACCGTGCGGCGCCTTCCCCCGAAGACCCACCCCCCGCCGGTCCAACGATTGCTCCTACCTCGTCGATGAGTTGCGATCGCAGCACGACGCGCTGGGGAGCTCCGGTACGCAGGTCACGCACGGTCACGACTCCGTTCTCCACCTCTTCGGGCCCGACGATGAGCGCCACTTGCGCCCCCGATCGATCCGCCAGCTTCATCTGAGCCTTCATCGAGCGATCGTCGAACGCTCGATCGGCCCGGATACCGGCCCGCCTTAGTTCAGCGGTCAGGTCCCGGGCTGCCCCACCCCCCGCGACGTCGACGACAAATGCAGTCATTGGATCGGGGGGACGCAAGTCGTGTCCTTCGGCTCCGAGTGCCAGCAGGAAACGCTCGATCCCGATACCGAACCCGATGCCCGGCGTGGGTGGACCGCCCATCATCTCCACCAATCCGTCATAGCGTCCGCCGCCTCCGACTGCGTTCTGCGCCGCTGCCATCGTCGAGGAGGTCATTTCGAAGGTCGTCCTCGTGTAGTAGTCGAAACCCCTCACGAGGCGATGATCCAACGTGAACTCCACACCGAGCTCCGCCAAGCCGGTGCAGACACGATCAAAGTGCGCGGCGCACTGGTCACAGAGCTCTTCCATCAACTTTGGGATGTCGGCCGTCGCATCCCGGCACTCGACGGTCTTGCAATCCAGCACGCGAAGCGGGTTCTTTTCGATCCTGCTCCGGTGCTCCTCGCACAGGCTTGTCTTTCGTCCGAAAAGCACCGAGCGAAGACGCTCTACGTACGCGGGACGGCAGTTGGCATCCCCCATCGAATTGATGTGCAGGTCCACCTGCCGAAGACCGAATGAGCGAACAAATTCGCGCGCGAGCCACACCACTTCAACGTCCAGATCGGGGTCAGGCGAGCCGATCGCCTCGATCCCGAGTTGATGGTGCTGACGGTATCGTCCCGCTTGAGGTCGCTCATGGCGAAATGCAGGCGTCACGTACCACGCTTTCCAGGGCGCCGTTGGGTGATGATCGAGGAAGCATCGAACGATCGATGCCGTGCCTTCTGGTCGTAAGGCCAGCCAACGACCGTCACGGTCCTCGAACTCGTACATCTCCTTGCCGACGACGTCACTCTCGGCGCCGATACCGCGTCGGAATACTTCGGCGTACTCGAACACCGGAGTGATCACGAGCCCGTACCCGGCGCGCTCGGCTTGGCCGGCGAACACGCTCACGACGTTCTCCCAATGCCAGGATTCCGGCCAGAGCACATCGTGGGTACCAGTCGGAGCGCGCACGTCGATCCGCCTGTCGCCCTCCACGAGGTCTATCCCTTCCGGCCGGGAAGCTGCCGATAGACGTCGAAGACGCCATCGATGTGCTTCAGGGCCGCCAGGAGCGAATGTAAGTGGCTTGGGTCCGCGAGCTCCACGTCGAACGCCATCCGGCTCACTTGATCGGGCGTAGTGACGGTGCGAGCCGAGACAATGTTCAAGTGGTGCTCGGACACCACCCGGCTCACATCGGCCAGCAAGCGTTCGCGATCGAAAGCCAGGAGCTCCAAGGTCGCAAGAAATATTGCGCTCCCCCCTCTGTCCCACTCGACTTCGATCAGCCGTTCTTGGGAACGGCCCGAAAGGGACACTGCATTCGAGCAGTCAGCACGATGGACCGAGATACCCCGGCCCTGGGTCACAAAACCGATGATCTGGTCGCCGGGCACGGGGGTGCAGCACCGAGCCAAGTGCACCATCACGTCGTCCAGGCCTTCGACGTAGATCCCGGCCGACGCCTGCCCGGCCGATCGCCCACGGCGAACTCCACGTACCGCCGTCGTCGGAAGCCGCTCGTCGTCTCCACTTCTCAGCTCCCGAGCCAACCGCTGAACGATCGACTGCGCCGAGACCTGCCCCTCCCCGATCGCTGCATAGAGCGCCTCGGCATCGTTCAGGCCGACACTGCGTGCCACCTGCACCATCACGTCAGAGATCATGACCTTGTGCACCGGCATACCGTCACGGCGCAGGCAGCGTGCCAGCTCTTCACGTCCCGTGTCGATCGCATCCTCCCGACGCTCGCGACTGAACCACTGGCGGATCTTGGTCCGAGCCCGAGCCGAAGCCACGATGTACAGCCAGTCCCGGGTCGGTCCGGCCGAAGAGGATCTCGAAGTGACGATCTCCACGGTGTCCGCCGAACTGAGTACGGTGTCGAGCGGGACCAGTCGCCCGTTGACCTTTGCACCAATGCATCGGTGCCCGACCTCGGTGTGGATCGCGTAGGCAAAATCCACCGGAGTCGATCGGGCCGGCAGTGAGATCACCCGGCCTTTCGGGGTGAACACGTACACCTCGTCCTGTTGCAGATCGAGCTTCAGGGCCTCGAGAAACGCCACGGGGTCCGAAGTTTCCCTGTCGGCATCGGCGATCCGCTGCATCCATGCCATCTCGGTCGAGGCCGTCGGTCCTTCTTTGTAACTCCAGTGGGCGGCGATGCCGTGCTCTGCTCGCTGGTGCATCTCCGGAGTGCGAACCTGTACCTCGATCGGCTTCCCGTCCAAGCCGATCACCGTCGTGTGAAGAGATTGGTACAGATTGAACTTGGGAGAGTTGACGTAATCCTTGAACCGTCCCTGGACCGGCGGCCAAATGGCATGGATGGCTCCGAGAGCCGCCCAGCAGTCCTTCTCGGTCGCGACATGCACCCTGATACCCACGAGATCATGGATGTCGTCGAATTCCTTGCCTCGGACGACCATCTTCTCGTAGATGCTCCAAAGGTGCTTCGGCCGACCGGTGACCTCGGCGTCGATACCTGCAGCAGTCATTCGCGCACGTACGGCATCGAGAACGCGTGCGAGGTACTCCTCTCGTTGTGGAGCACGGACGGCGACCATCTGCTCGATCTCCGCGTATCGCTTCGGGTGAAGGGTGGCAAAGGACAGATCTTCGAGCTGCCAGCGAATCTGCTGCACACCGAGGCGGTGTGCAAGGGGGGCGTAGATGTCGATCGTCTCTTGTGCCGTTCGTCGCTGCTTCCATTCTGGCATCACGGCCAAGGTCTGCATGTTATGGAGACGGTCTGCCAACTTGATGAGGAGCACTCTCCAGTCGGTCGCCATGGCCACGAGCATTTTGCGAACCGTCGCCGCCTGCTGCTCCTCTTTCGTGTCGAACTGCAGTCGGTCGAGCTTCGTCACCCCATCGACGACCGATGCCACCACGACACCGAACTTGCGTTGCACCACGTCGGTCGTGAGCGCGGTGTCCTCGACTGCGTCGTGCAGGAGCGCTGACGCCACCGTCACGGCGTCGACTCCGAGGTCTGCCACGATGCCAGCCACAGCCACTGGATGGGTGATGTAGGGCTCGCCGGAACGGCGGTACTGCCCTGCGTGAACGGCTGCCGCTTCGCGGGCCGCCTCGCGCACGAGCAAAAGATCCGCCTGCGAGTACCCAGTCGGCAGACGGCAGAGAAGAGGCTCGATCAGCGGCTCGAGGCATGCACCGTTCGCCCGAGCTCCCTCACGGTTCTCGCTATCGTGAGCAAAATGCTTTCCGCCTCCGGCGGGGTCGTCGGCGGGCTCGCTCCCGGCTTCATCGGGCAACCGCGCACCTGCTCCGTCAGCCAAGAGCTTGATCGACGCGCTCATCGTCTCACGCTACCTGATCTCGTCCGAGGAGCGATCACATCAACGTGCCCGGGCGACCGCGCCTGAGCTCCGGGTCAGCGCCGCTTGCGCTTCTTGCCCCCGCTCTTGCGCGGCCGAGGGGGTGGCCGTCCCACCCCACCTGCGCCTGCCGATCGCGATGAGGTTGGGGTGCCGGAACGAGCACCCGAGCTTCCCCTCGATCCGGCGTTGGACCCGGCACCCGACGGAGCCTTCGATCCGCTATTTGCGCCGGCTTGCCCAGCAGGACCAGTCCCGCCCGAGCCGGACCCGACCGCGTCGCTCCGG
>JAJYZN010000024.1:0-8449 GCA_021799915.1 Actinomycetes bacterium | reverse complement strand
TGCGATGAGGATCGTCTTGCCGAGGCTGCACCGGCACCGGGACGCAAGGTGGTGGTGCTCCTGGAGGATCCAGCGCCGGCTCGCGCAGAACGTCCGTCGCCCATGCCCGTGCTCCCTCCGCCTGCACCGGCGCCGGCAAGGGCGGCGGCCGCAGCCGGGGTGAGGAGCCCTACGCGATCGCCGCGTGCTTGGAGACGCTGGCGTATGGCCACGTAGCGGGGCTCGTGCTCCTTCAGCATGGCCAGGACCGGTGATGCGATGAAGATCGAAGAGTAGGCCCCGCTGATGAGCCCGACGGTGAGGGCGAGACCGTACTCCTGGAGGGTCGTCGCCCCGAGGAGCTCCGCGCCGATCAAGAGGACGGAGAGGACCGGGAGGACTGCCACGAGCGAGGTGTTGATGGAGCGGGCGAGGGTCTGGTTCATCGAGAGGTTGATCATCTCGGAATAGGTCATGCGCCCGGACGCGCCGAACCCCTTCGTATTGTCCCTCACCCGGTCGAACACCACCACGGTGTCGTACAACGAGTACCCGAGGATGGTCAGGATCGCGATCACCGTGTCCGGTGACACCTGGAACCCCGTGAGGGAGTACACCCCAATCGTGACGAGGAGGTCGTGGATCATGGCGATGAACGCCGCGAGCGCCATCTTCGGTTCGAACCGGAAGCTGATGTACACGGCGACGATGACAAAGAAGACGATCAGAGCCTCGATGGCCTTCTGGGTCACCTGCCCACCCCAGGTGGGACCGACGCGTGTGATCGACACTCCTGTCTTGGAGACGTGCGCCGCCTTGGCAAGGGCGGTCTCGACGTCGTTGGACACGGTGCTGCGCTTGGCTGCCGGAAGGCTGTTCAAGTCGCCTTGGACTTCGATCGTGCGCGACCCACCGCTCCCCAGCACCTCGACCGTTGGCTGCGAGAGCCCGGCAGCGGTGACCAGGCTCTCCACGTGCCCCTGGGTCAGCGTGCTGCTCTTCACGATCCAAGCTGTCCCGCCCTTGAAATCGATGCCCAGGTTGAGTCCTCGGAACCCCAAGGAGAGCAACCCGGCGACGATCACGATGCCGGAGATCAACATCCACACGCGGCGCCGGCCGACGAAGTCGAACAACGTCTCGCCGCGGTACAGGCGCCGGAAAGGTCCCGGGCCGCTGTGCTGCTCACGGCGAGCCTCCTTGACCTCCTCGCGTTCCAGCTCGTCGGCTTCGAGCTCCTCGGCCAGCTCTTCGGGGGACTCGTCGAGCTCCTCGTCCGCGGTATCCTCAGGTGACCGCCCGTCCGAGGCCTCTCGCGCCTCCTCCTCCACGTCGCCCCCGCCGTTCGGCCCTTGCCCCGAACCACCCTGCTGGAGGTCTCGCAAGCTGTCGTCATGGCGCTCGAAAGGGCTCATCCGTCCACTCCGGAGTCAACCGCCAACCCGCGAGCGATGCCGATGCCTTTGGCCTGGGCCAGGCGCTCGTTGCGCCCGAGGAGGATGACCATCGGCCGGGTGAAGAAGTACGTCATGAAGACGTCCATCAGGGTCGACAGGCCGAGGAAGAACGCGAACCCCTTCACTTCCCCGACTGCAACGAGATAGAGGACCACCGCGGCGGCGAACGAGACGAGGTCGGCAGCCAGTACGGTCCGCCAAGCGCTCTTGAAACCGCGGTCGACGCTGGTTCTCACCGTCCGACCCGATCGCGTCTCGTCTTTCAGGCGTTCGAAATAGACGATATAGGAGTCCACGGTGATCCCGATGGAGACGATGATCCCCGTCACTCCTGCAAGATCGAAGCTCGGCGCGAGCGTGGTATGGCCGAGTGACGAGATGAGGGACCACAGCAATGCGGCGGTCACTGCAAGACCGGAGAGGACAACGATGCCGAGAAGCCGGTAGTACAAGACGGTGTACAGCAGGACCAGGATCAGACCGGCGATTCCCGCACCGAGCCCGGCCTTGAGCGACGACGAGCCGAGGGTAGGTGAGACCGTCTGCAACGTGAGCTCTTTCAGCCTGATCGGTAGCGAGCCATAGTTGAGCGCGAGGGCGAGGTTCTGAGCATCCTGCTGCGTAAGGTGCCCTGAGATCTGCACCGACGTAAATGTCTTGAACGTCGATGTACCCGGCTCGGTGATCGGCGCCGACTGCACGACCCCGTCCAGCTCGATCCCGATGACCTCGTGAAAGTACTGCTTGGCCATCGTGTTCCACTGCGACAGGCCCTGGGAAGTGAGCGACATGTCGACCACCCACCCAAGCGTTGTGGACTGCTCAGCCACTGCTTTGCTCACGATGTGGCCGGTGAGCTCCTTGGGCCCGAGGAGGTAGCGACCAGCACTGGGGCCTGTGATACCGGGCAGGAGCACGGTCGCTGTCGGGTTGTCCACCTTCGTAGTTGGGTAGTGGGCCAGTGTGGGTGTCGGCTGCCCGGAGTACTCGACGCCTGTGGAGGTGCTCTTGGCGTTGGCCGTCACAAGCTGGTACGGGGAACCGCAGTTCGTCGGCAACGCCGCTGGAGCGGTCGTGGTCGTGGTCGCGCCTTTGGCCTTGGCCGGAGGTGAGTAAGGCGGGGCATAGCAGAGCACCGGGCGGAAGTAGAGCTGCGCAACTTGGCCGATGGTCTTGGGGGCCTGCTGGGGATCCTTGACCCCGGGAACGGCGACCACGATCTCGTTGCCCTGGGTCCCCACGGTCGCCCCCGACACCCCCAATCCGTCGACTCGGTTGGTGAGGATGTTCACGGTCTCGGACAGGTCCGATGCCGACGCTTTCTGCACCGGCTGGTAGACGACCGAGAACCCTCCCGCCAGGTCGAGCCCGAGCAGGGGCTTCCACCCGCCCGCCAGGGTGGCGGCCAGGGATCCGAATGCGATCACCAGGACTGCGATGACACTCAGCAGGAGCGATCGCTGTCGTCGGGCTTGAGCACGCGACGGCGGAGGGCTCACGGTTCGGCGTCACCTTCCCGAGCACCCGAGCCGCCGTCGGTCTCCTCCCCGCCGTCCCCTCCAGCGGTCTCCTCCCCGCCGTCGGCCTCCTCCCCGCCGTCGGCTTCCTCCCATTCATCGGTGTCGTCCCCCACCCGACCACCCGAAAAATCAAGCTCGGCTTCGGCCAAACCGTCGCGGCTTGCCGGCACAACCGGGTCCAGCTTGCGCGCGATGGCGTTGCGCACGAGCACCATCCGGGTCGGCAGTGCCTGGGGACCGGTGGCGCCCGAGGAATCCCCTGTGGCCGAGCGCTCCATCCCAGTGAGGATGGTCACGCGCTCGGCATCGAGATCCAGCACCGTTCCCACGATGCCCCCGATGGTCAGGATCTCGTCTCCGACGGTGATCTCCGACTGGTTCGCCCGCTGCCGTTTCGCCCTCTGCTGTTGGGGGCGGAGTAGGAGAAAATAGCCGGCCAGCCCGATTACCACGATGAACAGGATGAAGTCCACACCCCCACTACTGGAGGTCTTCGTCGACTTGGTGGCTGCGAGCAGCGCCGGCAGCGCGGTCGCAAATGCCAGGATCATCTGCCCTCCCTCATCACGATGCCACAGAACGGGTTCCAGGCGTGCACAGGGGAGCTACCATACAGCCTCCCCAGCAGGACGGGGGGTAGGGCTCGGCCGGGCGGGCTCTCCCTGGCTGCTGGCCTTTTGCCCTTTCGTTCGGGATCCTGCATTGTTCTACAATCAGGCCGGAAACAGACGGTGGTGCCCGCGAGAGCGCGGGCCGGGGTTGTGGGCGGGGGTAGTGATGGTCCTCGATGGTCCGAGAGTGCTGGTCATCGAAGACGACGACGACATCAGCATCCTGCTCGAGTCCATGCTCAGCCGTGAGGGTTACGAAGTCCAGCGCACCGCCACCGGACGCGATGGGCTCCGGGCATTCCACGAGCTGCGTCCCCACCTCGTGGTGCTCGATGTCGGGCTTCCCGACCTCGACGGCTGGCAGGTGCTCGAACGGGTGCGGGACATGAGCGACGTGCCGGTGCTCGTGCTCACCGCCCGCTCGGACGAACGAGACAAGGTCCGAGGGCTCAACGCCGGCGCTGACGACTATCTGACCAAGCCGTTCAGCCGCGTCGAACTTTTGGCCCGGCTCCAGGCTGTCCAGAGGAGGCGATCGACTTCCGGACCCGCTCGCACGCTCTACGACGACGGTCGTGTCCGGATCGACTTCAATCGTCAAGAAGTCCACCTGCAAGGCGAGCCTGTCCTCCTCACTCCGATCGAGTACCGGCTCCTCTCCTCCCTCGTCCGCCACGCCGACCAGATCCTCTCGGCAGACCAATTGGTCGAATTCGCATGGCAGGACCCATCGGGTCTCGCGCCCGCTCGCGTCAAGTACGCGGTCCTGAGGCTCCGAAAGAAGCTCTCGTGGGACTACACCGAGGATTCACCGATCGAAACGGTGCGCGGATTTGGTTACCGCTACAACAGTCGCCGGAGAGACTGAGCAGCGCTGTCGTGCTCCAGACCGACACCTCACATCCATCTCAGCCATCTCAGCCATCGAGCAATCCAGAGTGGGGCAGCGTACGCGCGCCTGGAGCGTGATGGACAGAGGTCCGAGCAGGATCTTCGTCGATGCCGCGTCGCCTCATGAGCGCGGCGATGACCTAGAGCGGACGACCATTCCTCCAAAGGACCCCAGCTCGTCAGTGATAAGGGACCGGCGTGTCCTCTACGGGAACCTGCGCCGCCAGCTCCCGCTCATTGCCGCCGGCTTCGCGCTATCGATGCTCGTGGCCCTTATCCCCTACCCCCATGCGAGGACAAGCGATGTGGCTGCGGCCGGCATCCTCTTCGTCGTGCTCACCGGGGCAGCGGTGTACGTGCCCTGGGCTCGGCTTCCTGTCTGGCTCTGGCTCTCGATCCCGATCGGCTACATCGCCGTCGTCGCCTTGCTGCGCGACACGCAAAGCGACGCCGACACCGGACTCGCGGTCGTCTACCTGCTGCCCGTGGTATGGGTCGCGTACTACGACCGGATCACCCACCTGCTCACCGCGCTCGCCGCTGTTCTGCTCGCCCTTGCAGTCCCAATCATTGTGGTCGGATCTCCCAGCTACCCGCCCTCACAGTGGCGTTTGGTCACCATCGTCGTCGTGGGATCCGCACTCGTCTCCTTCACGTTCCTCGGAGCGTTGCGCCGTGAACGGGACCTCCGAGCCGACGTGGCCCGTCAGGCGGAGCTCGCGCGGAGTGCGGCGTCCGAGGCCGAGGCTGCCCATGACCGACTGGATTCCCTGCTGCAAGCAGCGACCGGCACGGCTGTCGTCGGAGCCGACAACGCCGGCACGGTGACCTTTTTCTCGGCGGGCGCAGAGGAGATATTCGGCATCTCCTCCCACGATGCCGTTGGGAAGAAGACCCTCGGCGAGCTCTTGGCACTCGAGTCGGGATCCCCCCTCTCATTCACAAGGTCGAGCCTCGACGGCACTGAGCCCCCAGGCACCTCCAGCCAGCTCCTCCTCTCCTACGTCGGCCCGCACGGAGACCGCAGGAGGATGGCAGCAACCGTCACTGCCCAACCTGCCTCCGGCACACCCTTGTCTGGCTTTGTCATTGTCGCCAGCGACGTGACCGAGCGCGAGGAGCTCGTGCACGAGCGCGAGCGCCTCTTGGCCATTCAACGCGAGGTTTCCGAAGTCCTGGCGCTGCGCAACGCCGAGCTGGAGAGGCTGACCTCCATGAAAGACGATCTCGTGGCAACCGTCTCCCACGAGCTGCGAACTCCTTTGACCTCGATCATCGGGTTCACGGAGCTCCTGGTCGACGAGTCCTCTTCGGAGGCGTCGTCGTTCACCGATGAACAACGCCGGATGCTCCGCGCCATCGAGCGCAATTCGCAGCAGCTCCTACACGTGGCCAACGACCTGCTCGAAGACCCCGCCCTCGGGAGCGGACGCGGATCTCGCTTCGTACAGGTCGAGCTCGAGCCACTCCTGGAGGACGCGATCGACGCTGTCCGCACTGCCACCGCCAGGAGCCGGGTCGAGATCACGCTTCGCAGGGAGCCCTCCGGTCTGACCGCCGGCGCCGGTGGGGTTACGGTGAGCTGCGACCCGGCCAGGTTGCGTCAGCTGCTGTCCAATCTCCTCACGAACGCCGTCAAGTTCAATGGCCCCGGTGGCCACGTCGAGCTTCGCGTCACCTCATTAGGTGACTTCGTCCGGCTCGAGGTGAGTGACGATGGCCCCGGCATCCCCGAACAAGACCGGCCTCAACTCTTTGAACCTTTCTACCG
This sequence comes from Actinomycetes bacterium, assembly GCA_021799915.1. The sequence continues at coordinate 2,220 of JAJYZN010000024.1, read as the reverse complement.
GGGTCCCTCCGGCAACAATCGAGGCGTCCCCGGCAGCGGTCTCGGCTTGGCCATCGTCAAGTCAGTGGTGGACGCTCACGGAGGCACCATTGAGGTCGTGGACGTCCCCGGGTGGTCCACCACGTTCCGGGTCCATCTGCCGGCACTCGGAGCGACCTCCGATCCCACGGAACCTTGAAACCGATCGGAATCGGCAGCCATCACGTCACAGCAGGCGCCCGCCGGGCCGCTCGGACGTCGAAGACACGTCCGCTGCACCGGCAGCGTTCACGTGGGTCCACGCTCGCGAGGTCGGCACCCTGCCGCGCGGCGTGCGCCGAATGAGACCGAGCTGCAAGAGGAACGGCTCGTACGCGTCCTCGATCGTGTCCGGCTCCTCCCCCACGCACTGAGCGAGCGTCGTCAGCCCGACGGGATGCCCGTCGAAACGATTGCAGAGTGCGTCGAGGATTGCGCGGTCGACTTTGTCGAGCCCGAGCGCGTCCACCCCGAAGAGCTCCAGTCCTTCGGCTGCCGCTTCTGCGGTGATGGCCCCGTCGCCCCGAACCTCGGCGAAGTCCCGCACCCGCCGCAAAAGGCGGTTCGCGATCCGCGGCGTACCTCGGGAACGAGCGGCGATGAGCCCGGCGCCCTCTGGAGTGATCGGCACACCGATGATCCCAGCCGACCGGACGACGATGGCTTCCAGTTCGCCAGGACCGTAGAGGTCGAGACGCCCCACGAAGCCGAACCGGTCACGCAGGGGAGCAGCGACGAGGCCGGTACGGGTGGTCGCACCCACGAGGGTGAACCGAGGGAGGTCCAGCCTGATCGATCGGGCCATTGGCCCTTTGCCGATCAAGATGTCGAGCTTTGCATCCTCCATCGCTGGGTAGAGGATCTCCTCCACTGCAGTGGGCAGGCGATGGATCTCGTCGATGAACAGCACGTCGCCTTCTTCGAGGGCCGTCAGCAACGCTGCCAGGTCACCGGCACGCGCCAGCACCGGACCCGAGGTCACGCGCAGGCCGACACCCATCTCCACCGCCACGATCCCGGCCAAGGAGGTCTTGCCGAGCCCGGGCGGACCGGCGAAGAGCAAATGGTCGACTGCTTGGCGCCGCCGCCGGGCGGCTTGGAGGACGATCCCCAGGTGCTCGACCAATTCAGCCTGACCGACGAACTCGTCCAGGGAACGGGGCCGCAGGCCCGCTTCTTCTCCCTCTTCTCGTGGGTCGGCGGCCGGACGTACGACCCGTTCGCCGGCTCCGGCAGCCCCTGGTGAGCCGGTTTCGTCCCCGCGCAGGAGGTCGCGCCGAGCGCCCGAACCCGAGGTCATCGCACCGCCAGCTCGCGCAGGGCCAACCGCAGCATCTCTTCGACTCCAATCTCCCCGTCGATCCCGTCCAGCGCCCGACGGATCTCATCGGGGCCATACCCAAGCTCGGCCAGTGCGGCCCGCGCCTCGGCTCGGGCCGAGATCACCCCGGTGCCGCCGGAGTAGCTGGTCTCCCCGAGATCAGGCAGTTCGAGCCTGCTCTTCAAGTCGATGAGAAGACGGGCAGCGGTCTTGCGGCCCACGCCCGGGACAGCGCACAGCGTGTCCACATCGTCTTCGAGCACCGCCGTCGACAAGGCAGCCGGGGAGAGGACCGACAAGACCGACAGCGCCAGCGACGGCCCCACACCGTGGGCTCCCAGCAGGGCTTCGAAGCACCGGCGCTCGTCGTCGTGGCGAAAGCCGTAGAGGACGATCGCGTCCTCGCGCACATGGGTGTGGACGTGAAGGCGGACGGGCGAACCGCTGGGACCGAGGCTCGTCACGGTTGACGGCGTCACCGCCAGCCGGTAGCCAACCCCATGCACCTCGACCACGATCTCGGTCTCCCCGGTGACGGCGGCCAAGGTGCCGTTGAGCGAACCGATCATTGCCCGTTCTCCTTGCTTGTCGTGGGGCTGCTCGTGAGCCTCCTTGTGACGTTGCTCATGGCTTCATCCCTGCACACGCTCGTGGCCAAGCGCAGCACCGGAGCCCAGTGCCGCCTGGACCGCCTCGCGAAGTGGACAGGTCGTGAGATGGCAGACGGCGAGCGCCAGAGCGTCAGCCACGTCGGGCGGACCCGGCACCGACTCGAGTCCGAGCATGGCACCAACCATCATCTGCACCTGGGATTTCGAAGCCGCCCCGTACCCGACGAGGGCCTGCTTCACCTCGTTGGAGGTGTACTGCACCACATCGCA
>JAJYZN010000195.1 GCA_021799915.1 Actinomycetes bacterium | reverse complement strand
GAAGTAGGGGCGCCATGCGGTCGACGCCTCACCGCTCTGGAGATTGAGGCCTTTCAAGATCCTCCGGAAACGCATGTGGTCCGTGTCGAAGATCCAGGTGCTGTGGCAAGACTCCAGCACCGTCATCCCGGCCGCCGCCGCCTCTTCGATACCAGTTCCGGCACGAGCACGATCCATGCCCGCGATCTTGTCCGAGCGAGGTGTGGGTTTGGCGTCGGGCGTGTTGCAATTGAATGACGCTATAGAGCGCCCGGGTCAGAGCGGCCCGCCGTCGTGCTTCTTGCCCCCGAGGCGCTCGCGTTTGGACGACTCCGCTGCCAGGCCGGCCACCAGCGCCCTCCTCGTGTCGGCAGGGTCGATCACGTCGTCCACGAAGCCGCGATCGGCCGCGGGCCACGGCGCGAGGACGTCTCGCCGATAGGCCTCCTCGAGACGGCGCCGGGCGGAGCGGTCTTGGCGCCGGTGCAGGATCTGGACCGCGCCTTCGGCGCCCATGACCGCCACTTCGGCACCGGGCCACGCGAGGCAGAGGTCGTTGCCGAGCCCTTTTGAGTCCATCACGATGTACGCGCCGCCGAACGCTTTGCGCAAGATCACGCACAGGCGCGGGACGGTCGCCTCGGCGTAGGCGAACGCCAGCTCCGCCCCGTGGCGGATCATGCCCCGCCATTCCAAGTCCTTGCCCGGGAGGAATCCCGGCGTGTCGACCAGGGTCACGATCGGGAGGTTGAACGCGTCGCAGAGGCGCACGAAGCGCGCTCCTTTCTGCGAGGCGGCGATGTCGAGCGTCCCGGCGAGGGCGCGGGGCTGGTTCGCGACAACGCCCACTGCCCGGGAGCCGACGTGTGCGAAGGCGGTCACGAGCTGCGGGGCCCACCGCTCCCACAGCTCGCACAGCTCGTGGTCGTCGACCACCGCCCGCGCGACGTCGCGCACGTCGTACGAGGCCCCGGGGCGGTCCGGTACCAGTGCAGCCAGCTCGGGGACGGCCCGTCCAGGCGGGTCACCGGTGTCGAGCGCCGGCGGCTCCTCGTCGGCGTGGCGCGGAAGGTAGGACAGCAGCTCGGTAACCGCCGCCGTCACGTCGTCGCTCTCGAGAGCGCACAGCCCGCTCGCCCTGGCGTGGACCTCGATCCCGCCGAGAGCCGGCAGGCTCAGCTCGACGCCGGTGAACTCGGCAACCATTGCCGGCCCCGATACGAAGGCAACCGCATCCCCGGTCATCACCACCAGGTCGGCCAGACCGAGAAGGAGGGCCGGGCCCGAGATCACCGGCCCGGTCGCGGCGGCAATCACCGGTACCGCCCCCAAGCACTTCACCACTTCTGCTGCAGCGCCTCCCCATCCGTGGAGGGCGTCGATACCGTCCGAGACATCGGCACCGCTGGAGGAGAGCTCGAGGACCAGCGGCAGCCGGAGACGCAACGCCGTCCGTGCAGCCTCCGCGAGGGTGTCCCCGTCTCGGCGTGCCAAGGCCCCGCGGCGGCGATCGGAAGCCGTTCGCGCCAGTACCACGGCTCGGCCCCCGACTGTGCAGAGCGACGTGGCAACCGTCCCGGCGACCCCGGCGCGCATGGTCACCCCGGCGTGCACGACCCCGGCTGCCGAGCTCATCACCGCGACTCTACGCGAGGAGGCATCGGCGCCGGTCCGGACCGTCCCGGAAAGTTGACTCGCCCGGTGCGGTGCCACACACTAGAGTGCTCCAAGCCTCGCCTCGCAGTGGCGAGCGTTCGGGGGAAACGTGGAGGGACGAGTGGTCGGATCGGACAGGGTGCCCCAGGCCGTAAACGGCGGGGTGGCACCGGGCACCGGGATGGGGGGCTAGGCGGATGGCGGATCGGATCATCGGGCTCGACATCGGCACGAGTGCCGTGCGCGCCGCCGAGCTGGTGGTGAGCGCCGGCTCACGGCCGATCTTCGAGAACTTCGGCCAGGTGGGGATCCCGGTCGGGAGCGTCGTCGGAGGCGAGGTACGCGACCGGGCGGAGGTGGCGCGGGCCATCCGCCGCCTGTGGCACGACGGGGGGTTCTCGCACCGCAAGGTCGTCCTCGGCCTGGCCGGTCTGCGGGCCATCACCCGCGAGGTCGACATGCCGCCCATCCCTCCCGACGAGCTGGACGACGCCGTCCGGTTCCAGGCGGACGAGGTGATCCCGTTCCCCCTCGACCAGACCCAGATCTCGGCCAAGGTCATGGCCCAGTTCACCGACGCCGAAGGCGCCCCCCAGCTCCGGGTGCTCATGGCCGCCGCCCACCGCGAGCTCGTCGACGCCGCCGTCGCCGCCGCCCGGGATGCCGATCTGGAACCGATCGGCATCGACCTCAATACGGCAGCACTGGCCCGAGCCCTCTACGACCCCACGTTCAATGCCGGCCCCGAGGCGATCGTCTCGGTGGGCGCCGGGCTCACCATGGTGGTCGTCCACCAGGCCGGCCAGCTCCAGTTCGTCCGGACGATCGACATCGGGGGTCAGAGCGTCACCCAGTCGGTGGCCGGAGCGCTCGACCTCCCGGTGGCAGATGCCGAGCTGGCGAAGCGCCGGCTGGCCGAGCCCGGCATCCACGACAGCCGGGCCGAGGATGCGGTTCGATCGGTCGTCGAGGAGCTTGTCGGCGAAGTCCACAACTCCGTACGGTTCTTCTCCTCGCTTCCTGGCCGCGGGATGCCGGCCCGCCTCCTCGTGACCGGTGGTGGCGCCAGGACCGTCGGGTTCATGCCCCGGCTTCAGGAGGGACTCGAGGTGCCGGTCCTGCCGGCCTCCCCGCTCTCCATGCTGGACAGCCGCCTTCCGGTGTCCCCCGAGGAGGCCGCGGCCATCGACCCGGTCGTGGCGGTGTCGGTCGGGCTCACCCTGCCCGACCCGGCTGGGAAGGCGTTCAACCTCCTTCCCAAGGAGGTCAGCGCCGGGTACGCCGCCAAGCGCATCTACCGCGCCTTGGCGGCCGTCGGCGCGCTCCTCCTGGTCCTCATCGTGGCCGGCACCGTCTGGCGCATCCTGAGCGTCAACCACGCCCAGAGCCAGGTCACCACACTCACCTCCACGTTGCACACCGTCAACACAGTCGAGATCCCCCACTACAACAAGGTTGTCCAGGCGAAGGCCGAAGTCAGCACGCTGAAGTCCTCCTACGAGCCACTCGTGTCCTTTGTGCCCGACTGGTTGGCCGTGCTCACCCAGCTCGCCACCTACATGCCAGCGACATCGGTGTTCTCCACGCTGAGCCTGCAGACTTCGACGCAGTCGGCAGCGGCCGCCAAGTCACCCGGTGCATCCTCGGTGATTGCGACCGGCTCGGGCCAAGTCACCGTGCCCTCCATCGCTGCGTACGTTCATTACGGCAATACGATGGCCACCGTGCCCGACATCACCTTCGCACCTGCGAGCGGTTCAATTTCTTCCAACGGCGCAATCACGTTCCCCTCGACTTTTTCGGTGAACGGCGACGCTCGTAGCCGTCAAGCCCAGCTCTTCGCTAAAGGAGGCACATCGTGAGCGACGCTCGTCTACCTCTCGACATTCTCAAGAAGACCCCCGTCATCGTCTCAGTGGTCGTGGCCGTCGTCGTCGTGCTGATATGGCTCGTGGCGTTCTTCCTCCCACAGGGATCCAAGATCTCCAAGCTCGACTCGCAGGTCCAGACACTCCAGTCCAAGGTGACGGCCGGCAACCAGAAGCTGGCCATTTTGAAGCGGGAATCGCTCACAAATTCGAAGCTCACCGCCGAGTTGGCCACTCTGAAGAACTACGTCCCGACAGCCCCTGACGTGTACACCTACATCGGGACGATCACAGCCACGGTCAAATCGGCGGGCTGCAAATTGGTGAGCTTGAGCCCGTCGGGAGAGGGGGCTGCCTCGAGCGGTTCGTCCTTCTATCAGATCCCCGTCGATCTGTCGGTGACCGGTACCTATGACCACCTCCTGCGGCTGATCTCCGACATCTACGCGCTCCCCCGGCTCACCATCATCCCGACGATGAATATCTCAGGGGGAGGACCCGGCACCAATCGATCCACGACACTCAGCGCGACCTTGGACCTGGAGACGTTCACGACTTCCCCACCCCCGACCAATGTCCCCTGACGAGCCTGCAGGGAGGTTCCGAGATGCCTGATCACCGCATTGTACTGACACACCAGCCGCATTTGGTTGCCGCGAGCTCCAAAATGCGGACGCGAGCTGCGCGTTTGTTTGCTGCGGGAGCTGTCCTCCTCGGACTTGGGATCGCTGCCGCGGGTTGCAATGGCACCGGTGCTCGAGCACTCCCGAACCATCCATCAAGGGGCGTGCTGCTGCACGCCACGTCGTCCACGCCTACGTCGACGACCACAACCACCCTGCCGCAATGCGGGGCGACGCGCGATCCTTTCGACCCCTCCAACTCCCCGCCACCTCCTGGTTCACCCGCAATCTGCTAGCCCCAGTACCGTTGAGTTAGGGACTTGGAGTTCTGGGGATCGTGAACCTCGGTGGTCCAGTGGGCTGCGGCCATGTTCGGTGCCGGGCGCGTTTTGCATGCCATCTCACGTACTTGCGCTTCACGACGCTCGAGTTGGTGCGTAGCCGTCGGGCGGGGTTGAGCTGCTGCAGGAGGAGCGCGATGGCGTGGCGCCAGCTGTGCTCAGTGCCCTGAACCGAAAATACTTGCGTGAGTAGTGCACTGACGTAGGGCGCGCGGGACCGGGGTGCGGGGCGGAGTCCCGCTCGGGACGCAGTCCCGAGCGTTCGGTAGCGCGGCTCAGGCCGCAGGGTTGAGCGTGACCTGGTGGTCGAGAGCCTCGAGTTGGCGAATGAGATCGCGGGTCTTGGCGCTGGTGTCGATCCGCCGCTCGTAGAAGTCTGCGCCGAGATCGACGTAGCGGGCGTTCGGATCG
>JAJYZN010000194.1 GCA_021799915.1 Actinomycetes bacterium | reverse complement strand
ATCGGCCGGTCCTCGGTGCCGTAGACCTGCTGGTACGCGAACCCCGGCCCGCCCGGTCCTCCGGCGACTTCGAAGTAGTAGAGCTCTTCGAGTGGCACTTCCCCTGGGCCTGTCACGTCGTGCTTGTGCGGAGGGTACGACGACCAGTTGCCCGAAGGGGTCACGACTTCGCACACCAAGAGGTGGTCGGCATCGAACGTCTCGGCCATGCAGTAGTTGACCACCCGACGGGACGCCCGTCCGGCACCTCGGAGCTCGACCGGGGTGCGCTCACTCGGCTGCCGCCGGAACTCCAGGCGCTCATCGGCGAGCGCTCCGGGCAACGCGAAACGGCCGCCTCGCTCGCTGGAGATCGTCAGGTGCGCATCCCTCGGGACATAAGTGAAATCGGAGGGGCCTGCGAACACGTCCGTCCGGCCGGCGAGGACCACGGTCTCGCCGTCGCAGGACACCTCACAGGAACCGGTGAGCGGGAGGACCAAGAGCTCCTCGCCCCCGCTCTCCAGCTCGTGCTCGCCACCGGGTTCGAGCTCGAGCACGCGCAGCGACACCCATGACCATTGGGCCGTTCCCTGGGTCAGCTCCAGCGCCCATGGCGGCGATGCGAGCGTGCCGGCGGGGCGGTGGAGGTCGACGCGAGCCGCCGCGCTGACGTGTGCTGGGTTCCCACTCGGTCCTTTTGTCATCGCACCATTGTTCCCGCTGCGCTCCGCTCCCCGAAAGGCCATGCCGGCCTCAGTCGGCCTGCACTTCGTCCGACCGCACCGGTCGGTGCTCCTCGATGCTCCGAAAAGCCGCCAGTGCGAGCTGCAGCGCTGCCCGGCCGTCGGCAACCGTCACCGGCACCGGCGCGCCGTCGATGGCCTCGCGAAAGGCCACCACCTCGTCGTGGTACGCGGGCGTGTACCGCTCGATGAAGTACGCAGGGGGCGGAGGGCGGCAGATGCCATCGGCATCGGCGACCCGCAGCGCGAGCGTTGTGGGGTTCTCGACGGCGGCCATCCCGGCACTCCCGTGCACTTCGGCTCGCTGGTCGTACCCTTGGACGGAGAGCCGGCAATTGTCGAGCGCGCCGAGCGCTCCGGACGCGAAGCGCAGCAGCGTCACCGCGGTGTCGTGATCGCCGGCCTCTTCGGCGATCGGGTCCACCAGGAACGCCCCCATGCTCGACACCTCGACCACCTCCTCGTCCAGGAGGAACCGCACGACGTCGAAATCGTGGATCGCCGAATCGATGAAGATCCCGCCGGGGCTCCGCGGGTAGCCAGGCGGCGCCGGCTCCGGATCCCGGGAGCTGATGCGCACCAGCAGAGGCCGCCCGATCTTGCCGGACCTCACGGTGTCATGGAGCGCCCGGAAGTGGCGGTCGAAGCGGCGGTGCATCCCCACTTGGAGCACCGTGCCGCTCTGCGCCGCGGCGTAGGAGATCTGGTCGATCTCGCCCAGGGTCGGGGCAAGGGGCTTCTCGCACAAGACGTGCTTGCCTGCTTCCAGCGCTGCCATCACCTGCTCGAAGTGGAATGGGGTGCCCGAGCTGACGACGACGGCCGCGATGCGAGGGTCCTCGACGACGGCGCGCCAGTCTTCGACGGTCGGCACCGCCAGTTCGGTCGCCACCCGTTGGCGGGCAGCAGCATCGGGATCGGCGACCAGCTCCAAGCGAAACCCTCCGGCACCGCCGGCAAGGTGCCGGGCGTGGAGCATCCCTATGTGCCCGGCCCCGAGGAGAGCCGCCGGCAGCGATGGGCGGCTCACGGCAGACCGTGCCGCCGCAGGCACTCCAAGTTGGCCCGTTGCTCGTCGGCGATCGTCTCGGGCCGATCGGTCGGACCGGGGATCACGTCCTGTTCTATCACGAGCCACCCTGAGTAGGACGATGACCGGATGGCACCGAGGAGACCCTCGACGTCGAGGTCACCGGAGCCGAGTGCGCAAAACGCTCGGTCAGACCAGATGGCCCGGACCGGTCCGTCGCTTGCCACGACCCGCGCGACCACCGCTCGGTGGCAGTCCTTCAGGTGCAGGTGGTTGATCCGCCCTTCCCATCGCCCGAAGAGCTCCACCGGATCACCACCGGCAGCGAGCAGATGTCCGGTGTCGAGACACAGGCCGATGTCGGTATCCTCGAGGAGGCGCTCGATCTCGTCGGGGGTCTCCACGTAGGTCCCCAAGTGGTGGTGGAACGTCGGTTCGAAGCCGCGCCGGCGGACCCGTTCGGCCGCCCTTTCAAGCCGGGACACCAACGCTGACCATGCCGGCGCGTCCAATGCGCAGTTGGACGTGCGTCCCCCGAGGTGGTCTCGACTCTGCGGGGATCCGGCGTCGGCGAGCGTCGGTTTGGGACGGAAGGCCGGCTCGGAGGCGGGTGCCGCGTCGAACAGATCGAGCACTTGGTCGAGTGCCGCCATCTCCTCGTCGAAGAGGCCCTCGTCGCTCATGGTCATCGCCATCCACCCGCCGGCCAAGCCGATGCCGCGGCTCTCGAGGCGTTGCCCGAGCGCGGCGGCATCGCCCAGGTAGCCCACGGGGCCGAGGTCGATCCCCTCGTACCCCGCCTCGACGACGAGGTCCAAGAGGCGGTCGGGCAAGACGAGGGGAGGTTGGCTGGCGGTGAGCTCAAACACTCCGAAGCTCACCGGTGCGTTGGCGACGCGCCGTCGGCGCGGCGCCGGCTGGCTCTCCCCGGTACGGCGACTGTCCGCATTCGTCGGTATGCCCCTACTCTTTCATGCCGGAGCGGGGTGCGGGAGTTGGCTCGGGTGCGGGAGTTGGCTCGGGTGCGGGAGTGGGCTCGGGTGCGGGAGTGGGCTCGGGGCTCGCTTGCGGGCGGGGGACGGGGGCAGGACCGGTGGCGACGGCAAGGAGCACGGGTGCCAGCAGCGACAAGAAAGGCCGTCACACCGGGTGGGGGTCCGCTGCGGGGCGGGGGTCCGCTCCGGAGCTGGGGACCGCGATCGGGGGCACCTCGACACGCACGACGGGGGTCCGCCACCTCCTCGCCACTGGGACGGGTCATCACGTTCGTCGTTGTCGCAGCCGCGCTTGTCTATGGCCTCATGCTGCGTGCGTGGCTCCTGGCCCACCTCCCGCTCAACAGCGACGAGGCGGTCGTCGGTTTGATGGCGCGCGGGTACTTGAGCGGGCACCTCGGAACGTTCTACTGGGGTCAGCAGTACGGGGGTGCCGAGTCCTACGTGGTCGCCGCCGTTCTCCGCACGGTGAACGGCGGCCCGATGGGCCTCAATGGCACGGCCGCGCTCATCTCGACGATATCGGCAGTGGTCGTAGCGGCCATCGTCCACGAAGCGACGCGCAACCCCCGCCTTGCCGCCGTGAGCGGTGCCGTCGCCTGGGTATGGTCGTACGCCGGGATTTGGAACTCGGTCCGGGAGAACGGTTTCCGCCAGCTCGCAGTGTGCTGCGGCCTGGTCTTGGTGCTCTGCGCGCTTCGGCTCCACCGGCCGAGACCGACAGCGGCCACGTACGCGGTGCTCGGCCTTTCTGCGGGGCTCGGATGGTGGGCGTCGCCCGAGATCGCATATTTTGCCGCGCCGGTCGGCATCATCGTGGTGACCTCGTGGAGCCGGCTCTCCGACAAGGGTACCCGGTGGAGCCGGCGCATCGGCTGGCGGCCCGCCCTATTGACGCTCTCGGGAGTGGTGGTCGGCGCGCTGCCGTGGCTGTACACCAACATCCACACGGGCTTCGCATCGCTGCGCACCAGCTCGCTCCCCTCGACCCCCGGCCAAGGGTACGGCTACCGCCTCATGGTGTTCTTCCACGAAATGCTTCCCATCCAGCTTGGCACCCGCGTGGTGCCCGGCGGCGCGTGGGTGGGTGGCGACACGGTGGGCGAGGTGCTCTTCGGGGTCCTCGCAGCATTGATCGCTGTCGCGATCGTGCGGTGCGTGTGGGCTGCCCGCACCGGCTACCGAGCAATTCCAATGGCAGGATTGGCGGCGGGCATCGTGGCCTTTCCTTTCATCTACAGCGCCATCCCGTCTTCGGGGTACTGGATCGACGGGCGCTACGGCGTGTACCTCCCGCCGCTGTTGGCCGCGTTCTTGGCCTTGAGCCTGGCGGGGCCGGTCTTCGATTCCCGATCGCTCCACGAGAGCGGCTGGGCCGACGCATTGGCTGCCGCCGGACGGATCCACCGCGCCTCGGGGGCGCCTGTGCGACGTGCGCTCCAAGAGCGCATAGTCGTCCCCGTGGCAGCGGTCGCATTGGCCGGCGCACTGGTCCTCACCATGGCCGGCGCTTCGACTGCAGGAATACCCGCGACGCCGCGGTCGTTCTTGTCGCACTGGACGGACCCGAATGCTGCCGGGCGCCAATCGGCACATGCCATGGCGAGCCACCACATCCGCTATGCGTACGGCGACTACTGGATCGCCTACACGCTGGACTTCTTGGACCCCGGCCAGGTGACAGTGAGCCCATCGCCGCTCGACGTCGTCCGATGGCCGGCGATGGCCGCGAAGGTCGCACGAGCACCGGACCCAGCCTGGCTGTTCTTCGCGCCCACGAAGATCCCCCAGGCCTCGGCTGCCTTTTCCAACCCTGAGACCGGTCCGGGCGGCTACACCCAGGCACAGTTCGAAGCGTTCCTCCGTAGCCGTGCAGTCCCCTACCGAGTCGTGGCGCTCGGGGTGCTCGATGCCGTCGTCCCGGCGCGAAAGGTCTCCCTCCCCAAGCCGACCGGATGACGAGCGCTCTCCGAGAGTCCAGCCGACCGGCGCTCTTCGGTGGATCGAGGCTCGGCGGCCCTCAGGCCCTCATCATCCCCACGACCGGCGCGTCGAGGCGCGCACCACCCATCGACCCGTCGAACACCGCGTCGCCGAACGCGAACACCCCGCCGTCGGAGGCCACCTCCCA
>JAJYZN010000193.1 GCA_021799915.1 Actinomycetes bacterium | reverse complement strand
GCCCTCTGGCTCGACCATGCCGACACCCGCTCCACCGCCGCCTACCTGCACGCCGACATGACGATCAAAGAGCGCGCCCTTCAACGCATGACGACCACCGACACTCCCAGCGGCCGCTACTGGCCAGGCGACAAGCTCCTCGCCTTCCTCGACAGCCTGTGACTATCCCGACAACCCCCAGCCGCTCACCGCCTGCCACCTGGCCCGATCACCACCATGTCGGCATAGTCGCGGGGTCGGCATAGATCGAGGATCACGATGTCGGGTCGGGACCAGCGCCGCAGCCTGTTCGCCCAGGTCCGATCCGCGTGGCCGCCGGCGAGGTCGGCGAGCAGTCGGGAGGTTTTGGTGAACGCCACGGTGTGGCCCCGCCGGCAGGCGGCATGGCCGAGGGCTTGGGCGATCATGGTCTTGCCGACACCGACCGGTCCGTGCAGGATGACCGACTCTCCGGCGTCGACGAAGCGCAAGGTGGCGAGGTCACGGATGGCGGCGGCCGGGATCTTGGGGTTGAAGTTGAAGTCGTAGTCGGCCAAGTTGGCGACCGTCTCGAAGTGGGCGGCCTTGAGCCGGCGGTCGAGCGCGGCGGTGTCGCGGCGGGCGATCTCGTCTTCGCAGAGCATGGCGAGGAACTCGAGGTGTCCGAGCTGGCCGGCGCGGGCCTGGGAGAGCCGGGCGTCGAGGGTGTCGAGCATCCCCGACAGGCGCAAGGTCCGAAGTGACGCTTCGAGCTGGTGGGAGCGGCTCACCCGGCCACCTCCTCGCTGATGTCGTTGCCGAGCGGTTCGAACAGGACGGCCGGGCCGTGCAGGTGGGCGGGGGCCGCCGCGGCGGCGCCGGCGGGCTCGGTGTCGGCGGTCTCGCTGCCCGCCGCGAGGATCCCCTTGATCGTGCGATAGGTCGGGTCTGCGACCTCGATCGCCCGGGCGCACGCCGCGTCGAGGCGGGCGGCGCTGTGCTTGTCGGCCAGGCCGATGATCCCCTGCGCGGCTCGCAGGTGGTGCAGGGCGCCATCGGCGAGCAGGTCGGCCACCACGGCACCGACATGGGCGCCGAGCTCCTCCGCGGTCTTGCGGCACCAGGTCGGGGTGCGCATGAAGAACGCCACCTTCTCCGGCGGGTAGTCGGCCCAGTCGGTCTGGCGTCCCCGCTCGATGCGGGGGTGGGTCTTGATCAGCTGCGTGCCGACGAACACCTCGACGATCCGGTCGGTCTCGCGGGCGTCGACCCGGGTGCCGATGTGACGCCACGGCACCGAGTACAGCGCCCGGCCGACCTTCAGGTGGCAGTCCGGGCCGACCTTCGGCGAGCTCCAGGTGGCCAGCTCGAAGCGCTCGGCGGGCAGACCGGTGAGTGCCGGGGCCTCCACGGCAGTGATCACCGAGATCGGCGACGCCCCTTCCAGCGAGCGGTGGGAGCGGACCCCGGCGACCTCGACACACCAGCGGACCGCCCCGGTTTGCATGTCGCCGATCCCCGCCCAGGACCGGCCCCTCCACATCGAGTCCCGGACATAGGGCATCTGGCGCTCGACGCGAGGCTTGTCTTTCGGCTTGGCGGCCCGGGCCGGGTCGATCAGCACCCCGTAGTGCTCGGCCATCTCCGCGTACGCCCGGTTCAGCTTCGGGTCATACAGGTCCGGGCGGATCACCCCGGTCTTGAGGTTGTCGCTCACCAGCCGGCGGGGCACCCCACCAAAGAAGCTGAACGCCTCCAGATGAGCAAGGACCCAGGCGGCCTGGTCCATGACCATCACCGGGCGCACGAACATGTGCCGGGAGCACGCCAAGACCATCACGAACGCCCAGATCCGCCGGACCCGCCCGGTCGCCGGATCCGGCCACGAGCCGAGGAACCCGTAGTCGATCTGGGCTTCCTCGCCAGCGGGAACCTCCGGGCGCATCACCGTCACCTTGGAGGCGTCGGCCGCCCCGGGGAACTCCAACCACACATAGCGACGGAAGCTGGTGGCCGACACCTCCAAGCCGGACTCGTCCCGCAGGCGCTGATGGACCGTGGCGGCCGTGTTGGTCTTCAACATCTCCCCGATCGCCACCCGGTGAGCGTCGATGGCCGAGAACGTCAGGCTCCGGGCCCGGGCGTCGACCAGCTCAGGGAACCAGCCGGCCACCCGCTGCGCCCACTCCGCCCGGCTCAACGGCTCCCCGCCCGGCGCCAACCCGGCGGCCTCCGCCGGGGCGATGTACTTACGCACCGTCTTGGGGTCCACCCCCACACTCGACGCCACCACCGACTTCGGTCGGCCGGCATGCCAGTGCTGCAAGATCTCAACGACATCGATCACTTCGAAGCTCCTCCTAGCCAACTTGGTCTCCTCGCTCCCTTCCGATCGGCGAGCGAGGTCCTACACGTACAAGGAGCCCAACGGGTGGACGTGGAGAGAGTACGCGGATCGTGCTCGCGAGATCCTCTCAAAGCGAGCGAAGTCACCAGGTGAGACGACGCCATGACTGTGACAGATCGAGACGCGGTAGACGGCGAGTCGCCTGGGCCAACCGAGGGGCCTGTCGTTGAGGCCGAACGCCTGCTCGCTGCCCTTCGCCAGTACCGCGCTGCGCGTCGCGCCCTGCTGACCGCGATTGGGACCGACGGGTCCAACCGCGACCCGCTCGCCGAGTTCGCCGAGCGGATCGCCCACGCCCAGCTCGGCGGCACCCTTGCGACCAACCGAGTGCAGAAGGGCTGGGACTTCTGCGACCCGCAGGGCCGCACGGTGCAGGTGCGCTATGTGGCGAATCCTGCTGGTGCTTGGGTGAACGAGCCTCTCATCGACTTCCGGGGCGGCTGCGAACGCTTCGCACTGGTCGTCTACGAGGCTCTCGATGCCCGGGCGCTGCTCGTGTTCTCGGCGGACACCATCGCGGCAGTGAACGCTCGGCTGGCCAGGCGCCATCGTGATCTCGACGTTTGTCTGGGGCTCACCCAGCGCAATTATGCCGAGATCGTCACGAGCGCCGGCGAATTCGCGCCACTCGGTGGAAGTCTTCCTCAAGCCATGACGCGGAGTGCGCGGTGAAGCTGCGCTTGCGGCCCGGCGCCGACGTGGACGAGGCCGCCCAGCGCCTCACAGCGCTCGGGTGGAACACGTACAACGCCATCCCGGCTGGCACCCCGGCGACAAAGGTGCGCGACCAGTACGTGCTCTGGGCAACGAGGACCGAGCAGGAACTCCACAGCTTCCTCCGGCCCGAGGACGCGGCCGCCCTCTTCTCCAATCCGCAGCACCGCGACGTCTGCTCGATGCCGGCGGGTACCCAGCTCCTCGCACTGGTCAACGCCGAAGTCAACGCCAAGGCTGACACCTTCCGAGAGCTTGCCGACCAGCTCAAGGCCACGCGGGACCGCATGCGAAGGGCACCCGGTGTGCCGGTACTTCCGGATTCCAACATCCTGTTGCACTGCCAGCGCCCCGACAGCATCGCCTGGAAGCCGGTTCTCGGTGACAACGCCAGGCTGCTCCTGCCGCTGCGGGTGATCGAGGAGCTCGACATGAAGAAGTACAGCGACTCGGGGCGCCTTGCCCGGGCAGCGCGGGACCTGTTGCCGTGGATCGAGGCGCATTTTCCGCAAGGCGACAAGGGGCCGGTGGCCATTCGCGATACAGCCACCCTTGAGATCCTCCTTGCTGAGCGCCCTCGCTACCGGCCAGACGACGCCGACGAGGAGATCCTCGACGTCGCCCATGAGGTGCAGCACATGACCGGTGCGCGGGTCGTCTTCCTCACGAATGACACCGGGGCGCGCCTGCGAGGAATCAGCGAGAGCCTCGAGGTTCTCCGCCCGCCGCGCGCCTGGCTCCGCCAGATGCCGGAGAGACCGGGTCCGCCAAGCGACGAGGCAGTACCCGGCTGCTCGTGATCGCTGAGTGACCGACCCAGCCGCCCGGTGCCCGTCCGGGGGCGCCGGCAAGGGGTCCCATGTCCGCGCGTCGAGCGGTCTTTCCCTACCACGTGTGAATTCCGACCCAATCCGGACAGCTGTTCCGATGGAAAGGGCTCGCGAGCTGTCTACGCGGCCCCAACATCTTCTGTCGCAGTGCCGATGCGGTGACCTGCAGAGATGTCCATTTCTCCTGGTGAACCTACCACCCATCCAACCACTACATCTTGTGTCCGCGTAGTTATCTCGCGAGCCCTTCCGATGGAATCCGGACAGCGTTCCGATCCAATCCGGACAGCGTTCCGACGAATCCGGACGCGCCAGGCCTGACCCGGAGGATCCACCGCTGAGCTGAGCCGACGCAGCACCTTCATCTCGTTCCCCCCGCCGTGGGGGGCGACGAGAGGAGGCAGCGGTGTCACCACGTCCCCGCAGCGACATGCGAAAGATCCGAGACGTTCTCCGGCTCACGTTCGCGATGGGCCTCACCCGCCGGCAGGTGGCCGACGCCCTCCACCTGGCGGCCTCCACGGTCGCCGACCACGTGAAGCGCGCGAAGGCCGCCGGGCTCAGCTGGCCGCTGCCCGCCGAGCTCGACACAGCTGCCCTCGAGCACCGCCTGTTCCCCTCTGTGGCGCCGCCGACGACAACGCGTGCCGTGCCGGACTGGAACTACGTGCGCACCGAGCTCGCAAGGACCGGTGTGACCAAGTGGCTCTTGTGGGAGGAATACCGAGAGGCCCATCCCGACGGCTACGCCTACAGCCAGTTCTGCAACCTGTATCGGGAGTGGACCAAGACCCTCGGCGTCGTGATGCGCCAGGAGCACCGTGCCACAGAGAAGCTCTTCATCGACTACGCCGGGCCGACCATCCCCGTCTACGACTACCTGACCGGCGAGGTGCTCGTCACAGCCCAGCTGTTCGTCGCAGCCCTCGGCGCGTCCTCCTACGTCTACGCGGAAGCGACTGCGACCCAGGGGCTCACAGACTTCGTCACTTCCAACGTGCACACCT
>JAJYZN010000023.1 GCA_021799915.1 Actinomycetes bacterium | reverse complement strand
GGGCCGCGGCCCACAGCGCCCTGGCGGTGAACCCGGTGTACACCGCGCCGCTCAACCTCCTGGCCGACATGGCCTACCTCGACGGCAACCGGGCGGCCCAGCGCCGCTACCTGGTCGAGTCGCTGCGCTACACACCCAGCCAGAAGGACGATCGTGAGTACTTGAGCGGGAAGTGCAAGCCGGTGCTGTCGACAACATTCGGGTCCCGCGGCGTCCAGAAGAGCTGCGGCCACTGAGCGGAGGTCCCCGGCGAGGCGGCGCGGCGGGACCGCGAGCTGTGGGACAATTTCCAGGGTGAGGGGGTCGGCGCGGTGAGGGGGTCGGCGCGGTGAGGGGGCTGCGGCGCTGGGCCATGATCCTGGCCCCGGTCGTCGTGGTCGTCGTGCTGGGGGAGCTGCACGCCCACCTGGTGGGGCACTACCCGTTCACCGGCACCCAGCGGTTCTTGTGGACCTTGGGCTACATCGTCCTCCTCGAGCTCTCGGCCTACGTGTCGGGGGCCTTCGACCTCCAGCGGACCAGGGTGGGGGCACTGTGGGCCGGTGTCGGGGCGGCGGTGGGGGGCGGGGTGGCCATCTCGCTGCTCCAGCTCGCCCTCGGCTCCCTGCTCCTCCCCCGCGAGGTGGTGCTCGGGGCGGCGCTGCTCCTGCTGCCGATCTACGTCGCGTTGGCGCTGTCGGCCGAGCGGGCCCACAGCCAGGGGGCGGGCGAGGACCGGGTGCTCGCCGTCGTGGGACCCGAAGAGGCCGCGGCCCTGGACGCTGATATCCGTCGGTCACCCGAACGGGCCGCCTCCTTGGTGCAGGTCCTGCACCCCGGGGTGGCCGGTGCCCTGGTGGAGGCGGCCACCTCGACTCGGGCCACGGTGATCGTGCTCGGACGCGAGGCCCAGGCCGACGAAGTGGTGGTGGCCCACGCCGCGGTGCTCCACGGACGGGGCCTGCGCATCCGCACCCTCAGCGTCTTCTACGACGAGTGGTTGGGCAAGCTCCCCCTCGCCGACCTCGAGCGGGTCTCGCTCATGTTCGACATCCAAGAGCTCCACGCCCCCGCCTACGCCCGGGCCAAGCGGGTGGTCGACCTGGCGGCGGCGCTCTCGGCTCTCGTGGCCCTGGTCGTGGTGACCCCGGTGGTGTGGCTGGCCGACCAGGTGGCCAAC
The DNA here is from genome assembly GCA_021799915.1 of Actinomycetes bacterium. The sequence continues at coordinate 20,318 of JAJYZN010000023.1, read as the reverse complement.
CGCGGCCCGTTGTTCTACCGCCAGGTCCGGGTGGGCAAGGGCGGCCGTCCCTTCACCATCTACAAGTTCCGCACCATGACCCCCGGATCACCCGACGAAGGCCAGTGGACCACCCCCGACGACCCCCGGCTCGGGGCGCTCGGCCGGGGCATGCGCCGCCTGCACGTCGACGAGCTGCCCCAGGCGGTCAACATCCTGCGCGGTGAGCTGTCCCTGGTCGGGCCCCGTCCCGAGCAACCCCGCTACGTCGACGAGCTCGCCGCAAAGATCCCCTTCTACGACGTGCGCCACCTGGTCCTGCCCGGGGTCACCGGCTGGGCCCAGGTCAAGTTCCCCTACGGGGCCAGCGTCGACGACGCCCTGGAGAAGCTCCAGTACGAGTTCTTCTACCTGCGCCACCAGGGTCCGGTGCTCGACGCCCGCATCATGGCCCGGACGTTCCGCACCCTCGTGGCCATGCAGGGACGATGAGATCGGTCGCGGGCCGCTCCGAGGGACCGCCCCTCGAACGGGCCGGGACGACGGGCCCCTTTCGGAACCGGACCACCACCACCCTGGTGGTCCTCGCCGCCGTCTGGTCGGTGGGGCTCGTGGTGGCCGGCGCGGTGGTGCCGGCCTACGACTCTTCGACCACGACGATCACGTCCACGTCCACCCCCGGCTCGGTACCCCGAACCCACCAGGTGGCGGCCCACCAGACCACGGCGACGCTGCTCGCGGTGAACGGACCCAAGGTGCTCGTCCTCCTGGCACTGCCCCTCCTGGCCACGGTGATCGTCGCCGGGCTGCTGGCCTGGGAGCACTCGCGTGGCCGGCCGGGCGCCGTCGTGGCGGCGTGGGTCGTGACGGCGCTCGTGGGCCTGGTGGCCCAGGCCGGGATCCTCACCGTCGGGTCGTTCGTCCTACCGGTGCCGGCCCTGCTCGACGCCGCCTGCGCTCGGTCGACCCAGGAGCCGGGCCGGCTCAGTCAAGGACCGACGAGGCCACCCGCTCTTCGAGGGCCCGGTCGTCGGACCACGAGAGCTGCCAGAGCTTGGCCCGGCGGAAGTAGAGCTGGATGTCGAAGTCGACGGTGAAGCCGATGCCGCCGAAGACCTGCTGGGCCATCGCCGTCACGTCGCGGAACGTCTTGCAGGCAAAGAGCTTCGCCTGGGGAGCCAGCCTCTCGGCCGAGGGCCGGCCGGTGGCCCGGGCCCAGGCCGCTTCGTGGACCAGCTGCTCGGCGCCGTCGACGGCGGTGACGGCGTCGGACAGGTAGTGGGCGATGGCCTGGAAGGCGCCGAGCGGCTTGTCGAACTGGTGGCGGTCCTTGGCGTACTGGACGGTGATGTCGAGGGCGTAGCGGGCGCCGCCCACGGCTTGGGCGGCCAGGAGCACCAGGCCGTCGTGGAGCACCCGCTCCCAGGTGGCCCAGCCCGATCCGGCCGGGCCGATGAGCTCGGCGCCGCCCACGGCATGGAGGTCCACGTCGTACTGGGTGTCCGAGGCGATCGAGAACCGCTGGGTGAGGGTCACCCCCTCGGCGGTGGGGTCGACCAGGAACAGGTCCACGTCGGTCGGTCCCTCACCGGTGCGGGCCAGCACCACCAGGCGCCGGGCGGCGGCGGCGAAGGCCACGTGGCGCTTGCGCCCGGTGATCGAGAAGGCGTCGCCGTCGGGGACGGCCCGGGCCTGGACGCCGAGCGGGCCGTAGCCGCTCTCGGGCTCCAGCCACGCCGGGGTGAGCACCGCCTCGCCGGTGACGACGGCCGGGAGCCAGGCCTCCTGCTGGGCGGGACTGCCGGCGGTGGCCAGCACCCCGCCCCCCATGACGGCGCTGGCGAAGTGGGGCACCGGGGCCAGGGCCCGACCGAGCTCCTCGTAGAGCGCCGCCCCTTCGAGGAGGGACATGCCCGACCCACCGAAGCGCTCGGGCAGCATGAGCCCGATCAGGTCCAAGGCCCCCATCTGCTCCCACAGGGCGCTCGGGAAGCCCAACGGGTGGTCCTCCATCTCCCGCACCACCGACAGCGGGCAGTGCTCGGCCAGCAGCTCGCGCACCGTGGCGGCCAGGAGCTCCTGCTCGGGTGAGAATTCCAGGTCCAGCACGGCTCAGCCCACCTCGTCTTCGGGTCGGGGTCGCCACCGCTCGGCGCGGCGGGACCAGGGATTGTCGTCAGGGGAGACCGGGAGGGCCAGTCGGGCGCGGCACGTGGTCTTGGTGTCGCCGTCCACCGACAGCCCGACGGCCACAGTGGCCCACCCGCAGCCCACGGCGTCGACCGACGTGCCCTCGACCACGCCGCTCAGCTCCATGGTGTCGCCGGGGAACACCGATCCGGCCATGCGGAAGGTGATGGTCCCCAGCCGGCCGTGGGGCCCGCTCCAGTCGGTCAGGTACCGCTCGAACCAAGCCGCCTGGTTCGGGGTGTTCAAGAAGATGTCCCGCGTGCCGTTGCGGTCCCGGGCGAAGTCCTTGTCGTGGTGCATCGGCCGCCAGTCACGGGTGGCGAGCGCACCCAGCACCACCGTGGTGGCGCTCACGTCGTACCTGAGCACGTCGAGACGGTGGCCGGCCGCCACGTCACCGAGGAGTCGGAGCGGCGGGGTCACGTCGGCCTCCGGTAGCCGAAGCCGGTGTAGGACTCGGTGCCCACCAGGTCGTCGGCCTGGTTCCGGTAGACGACCTCGATCACCCAGAACCGGCCGGTGCCGAGCTTGGTCGTCTTCTCCGAGCTCACCGAGCGCAGCACCTGGTGAGTCCGCAGGACGTCACCGGGGCGCACCGGCTCGTAGAAGGTGATGGTGTTGTCGGTCATCACCGCTTCGGGCAGCCCGAAGAGCTCCTTCAGGTCGAAGTGGACCTGGAGCGGGAGGGCCGGCTCGGCCCGGCCGGGCGCCCAGTGGTGGGGCCTGAACCACACCGAGAGCATGGTGGAAGGGGCGATCGGGCCCCCGGCCAGCTCCCGGGCCACGTCGTCGTCCCAGAACAGCGGGTTCCCGTTCTCCACCGACGCGCAAGAGGTCCAGATGTAGCCCCTCTCGACCGGGAACTCGCCGACGGTCGGGTACTGCTCGACGCCCACGAGGGCCTCGGCACGGGCCAGGGGGTCGCTCACGCGATCGCTCCGCTCAGCCGCCAGGCGGCGAGATCGGTCGGGTCCACCCCGGCCCCGACCAGGAGGTCGTCGGTGTCGGTGGCCCCGGGGACGGGGAGGACCGGCGGGACGTCGGGGCGGGGCATCCCGGCCAGAACTGGGGCCACCTGGCGCAGGGACCCGCACCCCGGGCGGGTGGCCTCCGACGTCGCCCGGCGGTGGACGAACTGCTCGTCGCCGGGGACCTCCGCCACGGTGAGCACCGGGGCCACACAGGTGTCGGCCCCAGACAGCAGGGCCACCCAGTGGTCGCGCCCGGCGCCGGCGAAGGCCGCGGCGAAGTCGGCCCGCATCCGGTCCTGGACCGAGTCGTCGAGCTGGTGGTCCACCCACTGCTCGCAGCCGAGGGCCCGGCACAGGTTGGCGAAGAACTTCGGCTCGATGGCCCCGACGGCCAGCCACCGGTCGTCGGCGGTCCGGTACGTCCCGTAGCAGGCGTAGCGTCCCGAGAGGATGTCGTGCCCGGGGACCGGCTCGGCCCCGGTGGCCAGGTGCTCGTCGACGGCCAGGGACATGAGCCACAGCACGCCGTCGGCCACCGAGACGTCCAGGTAGGCGCCCTCACCCGTGGCCGCCCGTCCGGCCAGGGCGGCGCAGACGGCCAGGGCGGCGTGCATCCCGCCCCCGGCGGCGTCGGCCACCGTCGCCCCGGGCAGGGGTGGTCCCCCGTCGGCCCGGGGCTCGGTCATGGCCAGGTAGCCGCCGACGGCCAGGTAGCAGACGTCGTGGCCGGCCCAGCCCGAGCGGGGCCCGTCCTGGCCGTACCCGCTGGTGGAGCAGTACACGATCCCCGGGTTGACCCCGGCCACCTGGCGGTAGCCGACGCCCAGCCGGTCCACCACCCCGGGGCGGAAGCTCTCGACCACCACGTCGGCCCGGGCGGCCAGGGCCAGGAACGCCCGGCGGCCGGCGTCGGCCTTCAGGTCGACCTGGACCCGCCGCATCCCCCGATGGCCGCTGTAGGCGTAGAACGGCGGCTCGATGGGCGAGGCCCCGGCGCTCGGGACCGGTCCGACCTTCACCACCTCGGCCCCGTAGTCGGCCAGGATCCGGGTGCAGCGCGCCGCCGGTCCCACGCTCGAGAGGTCCAGCACGGTCGTCCCGGCCAGGGGGCCGCCGGCGTGGGCCGCCGCGTCGGATGGGAGGTCGCGGGGCGCGGTCACCCTAGAAATTCTTCGGCAGTCCCAGCTTGCGCCGGGCGATGATGTTCTTCTGGATCTCCGAGGCCCCGCCGCCGATGGTGTCGATGACCGTGTAGCGGTAGGTGGACTCGGCCCGGCCCTCCATCGGGGCGTCGGCGGTCTTCACCCGGAGCTGGCTGCCCGGGCCGGCGATGTCCATGGAGGCGTCGGCCAGGCGCTTGGAGAGCTCGGTGGCGAAGAGCTTGTACTCGGAGGCTTCGGCGGTCGGCGCCGCGCCGCCCTTGGCCGACTCGAAGACGAACTTCAGCCCCATCACCCGCGCCACCTCGGCTTCGGTGACCAGTTGGGCGATGCGCCGGCGGACCACCGGGTCGTCCTTCAGTGCCACGCCGTCGCGCACGGTGGTGCGCACGTAGTCGATGAGCAGCTCCAGGCGCTGGGCGATGGGCGAGAAGGTGAACATGGTGAAGCGCTCCAGGTCCAGGGCCTCGGAGATGTACTGGAACCCCCGGTTCACTTCGCCCACCACGTGGTCGTCGGGGACGAACACGTCGTCGAGGTACACCTCGTTCGTCCGCTCGTCCCCCATGGTCCAGATGGCGTTGACGGAGATCCCCTCCTGGTCGATGGGGACCAGGAACAAGGTGATGCCGTGGTGCTTGGGGGCCTGGGGGTCGGTGCGGGCCCCCACCCAGTACCACTCGGCGAAGTGGGCCGACGTGGTCCACGTCTTCTGGCCGTTCAGCACCCAGCCGCCGTCGACCTTGGTGGCCTTCAGCTGCATCGAGGCGGCATCGGAGCCGGCGTTCGGCTCGGAGTAGCCCACGGCGAACTCGACTTCGTTGCGCAGGATCTTGGGCAGGAACTCGCGCTTCAACGTCTCGTTGCCGTGCCGGATGAGGGTCTTGCCGATGATGCCCACGCCCTTGCCGATCTGGGGTCCGCCCCGCCCGGCGAGCTGTTCGTTCAGGAGGTACTCGTAGACGCCCTGTTGTTCGCGGCCGCCGTACTCGGCCGGCCACGTCATGCCCAGCCACCCCTGCCGGCCCAGCTCGGCCATGAAGGCCCGGCGCTTCGGGGTGTCCACGATCTGGGCCATGTTCTCCCGGGTCAGGTCGAAGACCTCGGGGTCGGCGTGGGCGTCCAGGAAGGCCTCGACCTCCTTCACGAAGGCGGCCTGCTCGGGTGAGAACTCGAAGTCCATCGTGGCTCCCTGGCGTGGGTTCGTGGTCGGCGGCTCGGTGCTGCGCGGCCGGGTGCTGCGTGGCCGGGTGCTGCGTGGCCGGGTGCTGCGTGGCCCCGGGGCGGCGCCCGGGATCGGATCTGACACACCGTCAGATTCGGTGGCCAGCATAGCTCCCTCCACCGGGTGGTGGTTGTTCCCGGCGGGGGCGGCCACTAACCTTTCTCACCCGTCATGCTCCTAGGTGCAGCTCCACCACCGGAAGCACGTCCCCGTCCCGGCCCACCCGGTCGGCGCGGCCGGGCGCCGACCGCGATCGCGGTCGTGGTCGCACTCCTCGGGGCGCTCTTCACCTCGGTGGGGCCCCTCGCCGGGACGGCCTCGGCCGGGACGGGCTCGCCCACCATCCAGTCCGACCAGGCCCAGGCGTCCCAGATCGAGCAGCAGATCATCAACCAGGGAACGAACATCCAGAACCTGGTGAGCCGATCGGACCTGGCCCAGGCCACCGAGACCGCCGACCAGGCACGCGTCGCCGCCGACGCCGCCAAGCTGGCCGCCGACCGCCAGCACCAGGCCCAGGCCATGGCCCAGCTGCGCCGGGTGGCGATCCACGCCTACGTGACACAGGCCGGGCTGGCCGCCCACACACCGGTGGTCTCCATGTTCGGCGCCGCGAACGCCACCGCCGAGATCAGCCGGAAGGAGTACAGCGACGTGGCCGCCGGCAACCTCACCGTCGCCGTCGCCAACCTGCGCACCGCCCGTAACGCGACCCAGGCCGTCCAGACGGCGGACCAGAACGCCACCAACCAGGCCCAGTCGGAGGTGACGACGCTGGCGGCGGACCGGAGGACCGCCCAGGCGGCACTCAACAGCGAGCAGGCGATGCTCAGCCAGGTCAAGAGCAACCTCCAGACACTCCTCGCCGCCGCCGCCCAGCAGGCCGCGGCCCAGCAGCGGGCGGCGGAGCAGGCCCTGGCCGCCCAGCAGCAGGCCGCCCAGGCCGCCCTCCTCGCCCAACAGTTGGCCCAGCAGCAGGCCCGACAGCAGGCCCAGCCACCGACCCCGGCGCCGACCCCCGGACCGGGGTCGTACTCGAACCCGCTTCGGGGCATCTCGGGGTTGACCCCCGAGCGGATCGACCAGGGAGTGGACTACAGCGGCTACGGCCCCATGTACGCCATCGGCGACGGTGTGGTGCTGAGCACGGTGAACACAGGTTGGCCGGGCGGGACCTTCATCGCCTACCGGCTCACCGACGGTCCCGGAGCCGGTCTGGTCGTCTACGTCGGCGAGGACCTCAACCCGGCGGTGAGCGTGGGCCAGCAGGTGACTTCGGCCACCGTGCTCGGCACACTCTACGAAGGGCCCAACGGGATCGAGACCGGGTGGGCCGACCCGTCGGCCGACGGGGTCACCATGGCCAGGGACTACGGGCAGTTCTCGGGGACAAACTCGACGGCGTTCGGGGCCAACTTCTCCCAGCTGCTCCAGTCGGTCGGGGCTCCGGGGGGAGTGTTGCAGAACACACCCCCGACAGGTACCCTGCCGCCCGGGTGGCCGCAGTGGTGAGGGGGGGCGAGCACCACGTTCGGGCCCCCTTGTCCTCCGGGCGCCCGTAGACGGCTGCTGACCGGGGTGCCGCGTCCCTAGACGCGGTCACGGGCCGGTGTGCCGGCGGAGTGGGGAAGCACCGAGCAGAGAGGACATCACCCATGCGCTCGAAGACGACCTGGGTACCCGTTGCGGCGCTGGTGGCGTCCGCCCTCCTGGTCGGGGGGCTCACGGCAACCGCGGGAGCGTCCAGCACCCACCGAAGGCCGGCGGCCGACGCCGGGGTGTTCGTCGGTCACACGATGAACGGCAGCGCCGTTCCGTGCGTGGTGCAGCCCGACCAGGTGCGGGTGTGCCACGGCGACGAGAGCGGTGTCGGTCAACCGGACTACCGCCTCAAGAGCTTCGACGGGACGCCCCTGGCCGTCTACGTCATCCTGCCGCCTACCCGCAGCTCGGGATCGAACGGGAACTACCCCCTGGTCGTGCAGAGCCACGGCTGGGGCGACCCGCCCTCGGGGCTGAACGACGCGCAGTTCGGGGGGCCGACGGCGAACGAATGGGCGAGTGACGGGTACGCCGTCCTCCAGGTCACCGCACGTGGGTGGGGCGACTCGTGCGGCACCGCCACATCACGCCTCGTCAACCCGGCGGCCTGCGCGAACGGGTACATCCACCTCGACGACTACCGCTACGAAGCCCGAGACATCCAGTACGCGATCGGGCTCCTGGTCGACGACCACCTGGTGAACCCGAACCGCATCGCCGCGACCGGCGAGTCCTACGGAGCAGGCGTGTCCTTGGAGCTGGCCACCTTGAACAACCGCGTCATGCTGCCGAACGGGAAGCTCGTACCCTGGCGCAGCCCTGACGGGACGCCGCTGCACATCGCCGCCGCCGCCCCCTTCGCCGGGTTCAGCGACCTGGCCTACGCACTCATGCCGAACGGACGGACGCTCGACTACCGGGTCGCCACGCCGACGACCGACCTCTCACCGATCGGGGTCGCCAAGGAGTCGATCGTGAACGGGCTCTATGCCCTCGGAGAGCTCGAAGGCAACTACGCCGGCCCGAAGGCGACCGTGGACAACGTGTCCAGCTGGGAGCAGACGATCTCGGCCGGCGAGCCGTACACAACTCCGGCCGACCGGTCGATGGTGAAGCAGATCGCCCAGTTCCACTCGTCGTACTACCTGCTCGACGGGTCCTACGGCATGAAGCGAGAAGCACCGGCGCCGCTGCTGCTGTCGAACGGCTTCACCGACACAATCTTCCCGGTCAACACAGCGGTGCGGTACTACAACCTGGACCGCTCCCTCTACCCGTCCGCGCCGATCTCGCTGTTCGACTTCGACGGCGGCCACATGCGCGGGCAGAACAAGCCCGCGGAGCTCGAGATGCTGAGCGCCCGCATCAAGTCGTTCATCGAGTACTACCTCAAGGGTTCGAAGGCAAAGCCGACGATGGGTGCGACCGCCCTCACCGAGACCTGTCCGAAGACAGCTCCGGCCGGTGGCCCGTACCACGCCAGCACCTGGGCCGGGCTCCATCCCGGTGAGGTCGTCTACCACTCGTCGGCCGCCCAGACGGTCGACTCGTCGGCCGCGAACCCCACCATCTCCAAGACCTTCGACCCGGTCTACGGAGGCGGCGCCTGTGCCGCCGTGACGGCGACAGAGACCGCCCAAGGCCCGGGCGTCGCCATCTACCGCCTACCGGCGGCCACGGGTTCGGGCTACACCCTCCTCGGAGCCCCGACGGTGAGCGCTCGCTTCCACGTGACCGGGCAGTACCCCTACGTCACCGAGCGCCTGCTCGACGTCAACCTGGCGAACGGCACCGAGACGCTCATCACCCGCGGCATCTACCGGATCGACGCTTCCTCGCAGAAGGGCGCCCAGGTGTTCCAGCTCAACCCCGGTGCATGGCACTTCGCCGCCGGACACGCCGCCGAGCTCGAGATCCTGGGGCAGGACACACCGTACACGCGCCCTTCGAACGGGACGTTCACGGTCTCGGTCTCGGACTTGGGGCTCCTGCTCCCGGTCCACGAGGTTCCCGGCGCCCGGGGTACGCCTTCGGTGGTGCGCAAGTGGAGCAGCGGCACGTTTGGTGGGGCGCCCAAGAAGTGAGCGACCGGCTGGGGTAGCCGGCTGGGGTAGCCGGGCCCGGGGGAGTAGCCGGGTCCGGGGGAGCAGCCGGGCCCCGGGGCAGCCGGGCCCGGGGGGCAGCTGGGCACCGGGGGAGCAGCCGGGCCCGGGGCTCTCCTCCCCGCCGCCTCAGCCTTCCCCGGGGCTCTCCTCGTCGGAAGCGTAGGACGGGGTGGGTATCCCGCCTCCGGTCGCCGGTGCCGTGGCCGGAGCAGCTGCCGGTGCGGGGTCGGCAGGCGCAGTCCCCGCAGGCGGTGTCCCCGCAGGCGGTGTCCCCGCAGGCGCAGTCCCGGCAGGCGCAGTCCCACCGGGGATATAGCTGCCGCCCTCCCCTGGAGGTGGGACCGCCGCGGTGACCGAGATCGGGCCGTGGGCCGCCTCGAACGCGGCCAGCTGATGCACGAGCTCTTCGGCGCGGGCGGCGGCACCGGGCTGCGCTCGACCGGCCTGAGCCAGGTAGGTGAGGCCGCCCAGCTCGAGCAGCATCGCGTCGGCCTGCCGCTTGGACTGCATCTGCATCAGGCGCTCCTGGCCCACCTTGGCCCCCTCCTGGGCCTTGTCGGCCAGCGCGCTGGCCTGGCTCTTCACCTTGTCCATCAGTCCCATGATCTCCTCCTCTCATCCCCGGAACGTCACGTGCCGGTCGTCGTTGCGATCTCGGTGGGGACGGACTCCGGTCGTGTCCCGCCCGGTTGGCAGCTTCAGCTACAACTTCAGCTTCGCAGGAAGTCTCCCAGCATCCCGCCCACCGATCCGCCGGCCACACCCCCCGCCACCGCGTCAGCCGTCGTCTCGTTCCCACCGAAGTACGGCTGCAGGGCGGCGGCCAGGTTCGACAGCGGCATCGACTGGAGCAGAATGGTCCCCGGACCGGTCAGGGTCACGATCCAGTGACCGTCACCGCCGGCGTAGCGGTTGGCGATGCCCTGGAGGCGTGACACCTGAAAGGTCACGCTCTCCTGGAAGGCACCGATGTGGCCGGGGTGGACGACGAGGCCTTGGCCGGCGCCCAGCTCGTAGGTGGTGAGCTCGCCCGACAGCTCGACCCAGGCCGTGCCCTGGCCCTCGAGGCGCTGGAGCACGAACCCCTCGCCCCCGAACAGCATCCCCTTCAAGTTCTGCTGGAAACCCATCGACGGGACGATCCCCGGCGTGCCGCAGATCCACCCGTGCCGGTGGACCAGGTATCCCTGCCCGTCGGCGACCTCGAGAGGGACGATGTGGCCGGGGAGCTTGGCCGCGAAGGCCACCATGCCGGGGCCGCCGGTCGGCTCGTAGTGGGTGAGGAAGATGCTCCCCCCGCCCACCGCCCGCTTCAGCCCAGCCATCAGGCCGCCACCGCGCCCACCCGCGCCACCTGCGGAGGTGGTCTGGGTCATCTGCATGTTGGTGGTCATCCACGAGAGCTCTCCGTGATCGGAGATGATCGATTCACCCGGGTCCAGGACCATCTCGAGCACCGGCATCGTCGAACCCTTTATCTCTGCCTTCATCGTGTACGACCTCCATCCCTCTCCGACCGACCCACCGGGATCGCGACCCCAACGGCGCAATTACTCCAGAGTGTGGCAAACCTCTCGCGGCCTGTCGAACCGAACGGAGCCTTCCGAGCATCGTCGCTCCTGGGGCTACGGCCCTGAGTGCGGACCCGTCCCGGCCGGGTGCCGGCGTGGGGGTGGCTGCTGTGGCGTGTGGTGGTCAGTTCGCCCGAACCGCTGCCGGACGCCGTTGACTGGAGCCGATCCCGCCGACAGGCCGGTTCAGGAGGCCAGACGGTGCTTGATCTCGATCACGTCGGTCTTCAGCGTGTCCATGTCCGACCTCTGCTCATTCAGATCGGAACGAAGGTCGGCGATCTCGGCGCGAACGGCTCCGAACGGTCAATCACCACCGAGAGGGCCAGCTCCATGGAGTCTCGCACTTCGAAGCGAGTGCCGTGAAGTCCTGACGCTGCCGGGCCACCACGTCCTTCAGCACCGCGACGGTCTGCGGCAGCTCCAAGAGATCGTCGGTGAGCAGCTGCCGGCGAACGTCCTCTCGGAATTCAGGGTCGTTTCGCAGCGCCTTGGGAAAGCGACTGGAGTGACTCCCACCACCCGTCGGGTCGTGAGAGAACTGACACAGCGTCAGCTCCGGGCATCGCGTCCGGCTACCATCGGCGGGGTGCGTGGCATCGTCGGCGCTGCCGGCTACATCCCATTCCGGCGGCTGAGCCGATCCGAGATCGCCACCGTGTTCTCCGCCGGCGGGGGCAAAGGGACGCGGGCGGTGTCCGGTCACGACGAAGACACCACCACCATGGGGGTGGAAGCCGCCCGGCTGGCCCTCCGTTCCTGTGGCGGTGCGACGCCCTCGGCCTTGTGGTTCGCCACCACGAGCCCGGCCTACCTGGACAAGACCAACGCCACCGCCGTCCATCGGGCCCTCCGGCTGCCCGGGGATGTACCGGCCTACGACTTCGGCGGAGCGCTCCGTTCGGGCATCGGGGCCCTCTCGGCGTCCCTCGGCTCTTCGGGCACCGTCCTGGTGGTAGCCGCCGACCAGCGTGACGGCCTTCCCACGAGTGCCGACGAGTCTGCCGGCGGTGACGGTGCCGCGGCGCTTGTCGTGGGTGACGGAAGGGGCGAGGGCCCGTTGCTCGCCGAGCATCTCGGCGGGGCGTCAGCCACCGACGAGTTCGTCGACCGCTGGCGCGTCCCGGGCGAGCGCCGGGACCGGCTGTGGGAGGAGCGCTTCGGTGAGACCCGATACCTCGAGCTCGGGCTCGACGTCTGGGGGCGGGCCTGCGAGGGCGCCGGCGTGGCCCCCGAGAGTGTGTCGAAGGTGGTGGTGACCGGGATGCACTCCCGGGCGGTGGCGGCACTGGCGAAGAAGCTCGGCATAGCCGAGGGCGCCCTGGCCGACGATCGATCGCGGGACGTGGGCCAGACCGGTTGTGCCCATCCCATGGTCGTCCTGGCCTCGGTCCTCGAGGACGAGGCGCAGGGGCAGCGCCGCGGCGAAGTTCCCGCCGGCCGGGTCGTGGCACTCATCCACTTGGCCGACGGCGCCGACGCGCTGATCTTCCGGACCACGTCCGAACTGGCCCGGTGGCAACCGACGCGCTCGGTGAACGATCAGGTCGCGTGGGGTGCTCCGGTCCCCTATGGGAAGTTCCTGTCATGGCGGGGCATGCTCACCCTGGAGCCGCCACGCCGTCCAGAGCCTCCTCGTGTCTCATCCACCGCCGCCTGGAGGAGTGAGGAGTGGAAGTACGGTTTCGTGGGGGCTCGGGATCGGTCGAGCGGTGCCGTGCACCTTCCCCCTTCCCGGGTGTCGATGAAAGGTGGCGCCTTCGACGACATGGAGCCGGTGCCCATGGCCGACTCCGAGGGGACGATCGTGACGTTCACCGTGGACCACATGGCGTACTCCCCGAGCCCACCCATCGTCTTCGCCGTGGTGGACTTCGTCGGGGGCGGGCGATTCCCGGTCGAGCTCACGGACGTCGATGCCGGAACCTTGGCCGTGGGAGATCGCGTCGAGATGACCTTCCGGCGCCTGTTCACCGCCGACGGCATCCACGACTACTTCTGGAAGGCTCGTCCGGTTCGGAACGGGCCGCCACTGGCCGAAGGGAGCAACCAGTGACCGTTCTCGCTGCCGACGTCCGACACTCGCCGGGACCCGGAGTGTCGGGTCGATGACCTCGCACGGTATTCGCGATCGAGTGGCGATCGTGGGCATGGGCTGCACCAGCTTCGGAGAGCGCTGGGACAAGGGTTTCGACGACCTGGTGGTCGAAGCCGCCCGTGACACGTTCACTTCGGCCGGGATCACCAAGGACGACGTGGACGCCTACTGGATCGGCACCGCCCAAGGCGGCATGAGCGGCATCACCCTGGCCCGCCCGCTCCAACTCCAGGGCAAGCCCGTCACCCGGGTAGAGAACTACTGCACCACCGGCTCCGAGGCCCTGCGTGCCGCGGCCTACGCCGTGGCGTCCGGCGCGTATGACGTGGCGATGGCCGTAGGCGCCGAGAAGGTAAAGGACAGCGGGTACCAAGGCCTGAATGCCGCCCCCCCACCCAACGACGGCACGGCCCGGACGCTCACTGCCGCCGCCATGTTCTCGATGGTGGCTCCGGCCTACGCCGCCAAGTACGGGGTGGACGACGATCAGATGGCCGACGTCTTGGCCACCATCTCGGCCAAGAACCACCACAACGGTGCCCGCAACCCCCGGGCTCAGTTCCGCCGGGAAGTCTCGAAGGAGACCATCTTGGCCTCGCCCCGGGTGGCTGGAGGCCTCGGGGTGTTCGACTGCGCCGGTGTTGCCGACGGGGCGGCGGCGGCCATCGTGGTCCGGGCCGAAGACGCGCACCGCTACACCGATCGGCCGCTATACATCAAGGCGTTGTCGTTCGCCGCCGGGAGCGGCTCGGGCCTGAGCGACCCGGACTACGACTACACCCACTTCCCTGAGTGCGAGACCACGGCCACGGACGCCTACCTCCAGGCCGGTATCACCGATCCGCGGCGCCAGCTGGCGTTTGCCGAGGTCCACGACTGCTTCACCCCCACCGAGCTGGTCCTCATGGAAGATCTCGGCTTCTCGGCCCGTGGAGAAGCCTGGAAGGACGTCCTGGCCGGCACGTTCGCCCTGGACGGCGAGCTCCCGGTCAACCCCGACGGTGGGCTGAAGAGCTTCGGGCACCCGGTCGGGGCCTCGGGGCTGCGGATGTTCTTCGAGTGCTGGCTCCAGCTCCGGGGCGAGGCTCCCCCTGAGCGCCAGCTCCGGAGCGACCGCACTCTGGCGCTCACCCACAACTTGGGCGGCTACCCAGGGGAGATGGTCTCCTTCGTCTCGGTGGTGGGCACCGAACCCGGCTGAGCCTCGGATCCGAGACCGTCGGGAGCCGTGACTGACCCGACCCGAACGATCACAGGTATCGGACTACTTGGACCACGACTTCCGGACGGCCCGGCCGGCCCGGGTCGTAGCGGTCCCGATCGGATGACGGGCGTAGTAGACGGCGCGTACCGGCTTCGGCGTGGCCCTCCGCTTGATCGATCCGGCAGTGCTGCGAACCGGGTGGGCAGCCCGCCGGAGTGGGCGAACCAGCAAGCCGCGCCGGAAGCTCAACGCGACTCCGCTCGGGTCGCCTCCGGGTCCACCGCCTGGAACCGAGCCACGGTGAAGGCGATGATGGTGGGGACGGTCAGGGCGAACACGGCCAACATCAAGCTGAGGACCAGCAGCATCTTCCCGCGGGTGCCGTCGTAGACGAACACGTACTCGAGCATCCCGGCTACCACGCAGTAGGCCAGTAACGCCCAACGCCACACCCGGAAGAACAGCCCCCAGGCGAACACTCGCAGGCGCACGAGCAGCACGAGGTTGGTGACGATCAGCACGGCCGCAGCACCGAGCAACCCGAAGGGCACCCCCAGGGGCGAATGGCGGGGGAGGTAGGCGGACATGTAGATGCCCCCCACGACGATGAGGGCCAGGGTGACGGTGGCGATCTCCGTCACCGGCGGCAGCCCGGTCGGCACCTCCGGGCCGGACCCGGCCTCCGGCGTGACGGCAGGACGGATGCCGGGGTCCACGTCGGCGGGGGCGTTGGCGGGGGCGTCGGCGGTCACGTCGCCAACCTGGTCATGATGATGAGCGTGGCCACCTGCATCGCACCGGTGATGCCCGCTGAGTACACGAAGCGCTTCATGAGCCGTCCGATGACCTCACCGTCGGGTTGGGGCTTCTTCAGCTCGAAGAGGACGGCGATGTTCGCCGGCTCCAGGATCCCGAGAGCGACGACGGTCATGATCCCGACCACCACGAAGGACACCACCACCCAGGCGTGGTGGGGGTAGGCGGAATCAAGCGTGCCCAGATGGCGAGCCAGCTGGAAGCCCGCCCCCAGGGTCATCGTCACCAGGGTCGGCATGATCACCAGCATCTTGGGCATGAACCGGGTGGTGAACTCGATGCGCGCCGGAATGGAGAGCCGACCCAGGATCGGCCCGATGACAAACCCTACGAAGAGATCGATCCCGGTCCACAGCCCTCCACCGACGACGTGGTAGAAGTCCAGGGCCCACAGCCAGTTCCCGGCGATCGACACCACCAGGCCGATCAGGACGATCGCCACGAAGGGCAGGGCTCGAAGGGGGACGATCTGGAACGCGGGCCTCGTCAAAGGCGGGGTCCCCGGAGGACCTCCGGGGCCGACACCCTCGGGCCCCGCCCTCGGAGTAGTGCCGCTCGGGGCCGTCACCTCTTGCACTTCTTGCACCGTGGTGGTGTCGACCATCGCTCCCCCTCGCCCGTCACCTCCGCTGGACGGTCGCCCGCTTGGCGACCTGCCCGACATCGGCCGGCGAATCATACCGCGCACCACTTCGTCGATCGATCCTGAAGCCGTCACATTCGCAGCTCCCACTCGTTGTAGGTAGTGGACTGCCCGGTGCCACCCAGGACGCGGGCGGATGTGCGGCGGATGCGGGGGCGGACCCGAACGGCGGTCGGCGTGAGAACAGCGCGGCCGAGCGCTCGACCGAATGCACCCGGAGGGGGGAGCAGGTGGGAGCGCCGGTGCCGACGATCCACGGACTGGCCGGTCAGGTCCGGCGACATCCACGAAGTCCGAGACGTGAAGAGCGATCCCACGGTCCCGAGGATGCTTCGATCACGCTTGGATCGGGGTCCGGAACGAGGGGGAACGCGGAGCTGTGCCGCCGGTCTGGCGATGGACACCGGGCGCACCGCATCCCCTGCAACCGCTGCTCGTCGCGATCGGATGGGCGCACCTTCGAGAAGACGAGGACCTCCTCGGTCTACAGTGCGCCCCGGGAGGCCGGGGCGCCAGCCACCTGGTCGCTCCCCTGTACCTGATCGAGCCGGCCGGCTCACCGTCGCTCTCAGTGCGTCCGACAGGGGGTCGACGGTGATCTCGGACAGGAGCCCGGCGAGGCCCCGCCAAGACCTCCGGACGAATCCCACGCTGCCAGCAGGTGATCTCGGGGAAACGATCGGCAGCTCGGTCGATCTCAGTTCGATCCTGGTCCGGGTGCTGCCCGATGGGTGGGACCGACCGATCGCCTCTCGAGATCAGGCCGCGTTCGACGCCAACGTCCGAAGCGCATGGCAGATCGTGTTCCACCGCACCGCCGCAGTCGTGCGAGATCGCCACGAGGCCGAGGAGATCACCCAGGAGGTGTTCTGCCGTGTCCTCGGCCGCCTCGCCACCGACGGATCAGATGCCAATCTGAAGCTCGCGTACCTGAAGACGGCAGCGCGGAACTTGACGTACGACCGGTGGCGACGCCTGAACCTGGTACGGGATCGGAACGCCATGTACGCGAACGATCGCTCCGGCACCCCGATGAGCGTGGAGGACGAGGTGACTGGTCGTCTGGATGCCCAGGTCATCCGGGCGGCCATGAGGTCGCTGCCACCGACCCAGCGCCGAGTGCTCCGACTGCGGGTCTTCGAGGGACTGAGTGCCGGGGCCGCCGGTGCGGTGATGGGGAAGGACGCCGCTGCGGTGCGCCAGATCCAGCATCGGGCCCTGCTGGCTCTCCGTTCCCGGTTGGTAGAGAGCGGGTGGCCGCCGGCATGCACATAGGGACGAGGTGCGGATCGGGCACTGGACGGTGCTGGCCTGTAGGAGCCCACCCGCCGAGCCCGAAGTTGACCTCGTGCCCCGGCGTCACACCGACACGTGCCGTTCGTTCATAGGGGTATGCAGACCGATACGTATCAATTCCAATCGCCGCTGCCCGGCTCGCGTCCGGACCGACGGTGCTCGGGTGCCGGCGGCCACGTCGGTGCAATATGTTTCGAGGTCCCCTCCGTAGTCCTCTCCACGGTCCCCCTACCGAGCTCCACCTCTGGCGTAGACCCGAGCGCCAATGGCTGCACCGGTCCAGATCGGGCCCCCGGCGGGCACGACTTCGAGCTCGGCGACGGATCTGGGCAACCGTCGGAGCAGGATCTGGTGGAACGTGCGTGCTGTGGCGACGACGGTGCGCTCGAAGCGTTATGCCGGCGGCACTGGATCTGCGTCCACCGATTGGTCAGTGAGATGGCGCCGGGAGGGAAGGACGCCGAGGAGATCACTGGTGAAGTGTTCGCCCGGGCCATCGACCGCATCTCGACCATCCGGTGCGACGGGCGCGACCTGTGCTCGTTGCTGAGGACGATCGCTCTGGACATCGAGAGCATCGGCCGCCATCCGGGGGCCGACCTGTTCTGGTGCCACGAGGGCCGAACACCCGCGCCGTCGGTGGTCACCCATCGTGTGGACAATGGTCAGTCCTCCCGAGGCAGACGTGTCTCTCGCGAAGCCATCGCCGCCCTTCCCACCTTGTCCGGGCGACATCGGGGGATCCTCGAGCTCCGGTTGGTGGCCGGGTTCACGGTGATCGAGGTCGCGGCGCTGTGGGGTCGATCGATCGCCGACGTCTTGAAGGTCGAGGTCGGCGCGCTCAGAGCGCTCAGGGCAGAGATGCTCCCCCTGGAGTCCGAGACGACTTCAGGTCGGCCCGGATGAGCCCGGACGGCTCCGAGCTGTCCGGACACCTCGCGCTTCGCTCCGTTCGGGCGCTCGACGGTGCAATCGACGATCTGGCGCGCGACCTCGACCCCCCCGGGCATCCTGCCCCGCCCGCTTCGAGGCCCTGGTCAACGTCGCCCGACGGGTCGGACACGCCCGACGGCCCCGACGTGTCCGAGGTGGGAGAGCTCATGGTGATCGCCACCCGTCTCCTGGCCATGCCCGTCTCCACATGGGAGGAACTGGCCCCGGTGTTCGAAGGCGACCAACCGGCCCCGGTGTTCGAAGGCGACGATCCGGGCACGCCTCCGAGGTCGGTCCGTCCCCGGCTCCTTTCCCGGCTCTTCTGCGAGAAGGTCGAGGGTCCACCGCCGGACCGTCGCGGTGCAGGGCAGTTGGTGCCGACGGGAGCCCGCCGTTCGCCGCTGCCGCCGCCGCTGCCGCTGCCGCTCCCGCTGCCGCTCCCGCCTGCCGACCACCCGAGCACCCGGCCGGTGACCACCTCGGGTGCATCACCCGACGGTGCCTCGAACTGACCGGAACCGAGCGCCACCGCGGGCTGGTCGAGCCTGGGCCCGATCATCTTGCCGCAGGCGGTTATCGTCCACGACGGTGCCATGCCTTCCCATCCATCGGTCCCCAGCCGGACCTCCCGACTCATCGGACACCCGACTGAAGATCCGTCTCTGCAGGCCAGCGCGAGCGCGGGCACGGGCGCGAGCGCGAGCGCGGTGAGCGATCCCCACCCGGAGCCCATGGTGCTGGCCCGGAACCTCCAGAAGCGCTTCGGTGAGTTCGTCGCCGTGGACTCGGTCGACTTCGAGATCGAACGGGGTGAAGCCTTCGGGTTCCTCGGCCCGAACGGCGCCGGGAAGACCTCGACCATGCGGATGATCTCGTGCATGTCGCCGGTGAGCGGTGGGACCCTTCGGGTGCTCGGCATGGATCCGGCGACCCAAGGTTCCCGTATCCGGTCACGGATCGGTCTGGTCCCCCAGGAAGACTCCTTGGACCTCGAGCTCACCGTCCTGGACAACTTGACCGTCTACGGTCGCTACTTCGACCTGCCGAGGCCGGTCATACGCGAGCGGGCGATGCGCTTGCTCGACTTCGCCCAGCTCACCGAACGGGCGCACGATCGGGTGGATCCGCTGTCGGGTGGGATGAAGCGGCGCCTCACCATTGCCCGGGCCCTCATCTCGGATCCCGACCTCCTCATCCTCGACGAGCCCACCACCGGGCTCGATCCCCAGGCCAGGCACTTGCTTTGGGATCGCCTGTACCGGCTCAAGCAGGACGGGGTGACCCTGGTGATCACCACCCACTACATGGACGAGGCCGAGCAGCTCTGTGATCGCCTGGTGGTGATGGACCACGGGCGCTTCGCCGCAGAAGGCGCTCCGAGCGCGCTCATCGCCCGGTACTCGACCAAAGAGGTGGTCGAGCTCCGCTTCCGATCCGGCGAGCACGCAGAGGTCGCCCGTCGGCTCGGGGACGTGGCCGAGCGTACCGAAGTGCTCGCCGATCGCCTGCTCCTCTACACCACCGACGGTGACGCCACCTTGGCCGAGGTCCACCGTCGGGGCCTGGTCCCCGAGAGCGCCCTGGTGCGCCGATCCACCCTCGAGGACGTGTTCTTGCGCCTCACCGGTCGCACGCTGGTGGACTGAGGGGGCGGCGGCGTGACGACGGGGCTCAGGCCCACTCCGCTCTGGCTACGCGGGCTCGGGTACTGGGCCTACCAGTACAAGAGGACGTGGCGTAGCTCTGTCACCACCAGTTTCTTGTACCCCGTGCTGTACCTGGCCGCGATGGGCGTCGGGCTCGGCTCCCTCGTGGACCGCCATTCCCACCTGGTCGGCGGCGTCCCCTACTTGGACTTCATCGCACCGGGGCTCCTGGCCGCGACGGCGATGCAGATCGGGGCCAACGAGGCCATGTACCCGGTCATGGGTGCCATCAAATGGGTCCGCACGTACTTCGCCATGCTGGCAACGCCGCTCCGGGTGATCGACGTGCTGCGCGGCCACCTGGGCTGGATCGCCGTGCGGCTGATGGCCGTGTCGGCCATCTACCTCGGAGTGGTGGCGGCATTCGGCGTGATCCGTTCGCCACTCGCCATCCTGGCATTCCCGGCAGCGGTGGTGACCGGCCTCTCCTTTGCCGCGCCGATCGCCGCCTTCGCCGCCACCCAGGACGACAACGTCGGTTTCACCAGCATCTATCGTCTCGGCCTCATCCCGCTGTTCTTGTTCTCGGGAACCTTCTTCCCGGTGACCGAGCTGCCGGACTGGCTCCGCCCGGTGGCCTACGCCACTCCCCTCTACCACGGCGTGGACCTGTGCCGGGGCCTGGTGCTGGGCACGGCCGAGCTGTGGCCGTCGATCGGTGACGCCGCGTACCTGGTCATCCTCACCCTCGTCGGCTACCGCCTGGCCAGAGCGACCTTCACGAAGCGGTTGGTCGTGTGAGACGCGAGTCCGCAGGCGCCGTCGGGCGGCCCTTGACGGCCAGGTGGTCGGCATCCACTCGTAGATCTTCTCCACCAGCGGCGGCTACATGGGCCTGTCGTTCGCGATCCCGATCAACGTCGCCATGAATGCCGTCAA
>JAJYZN010000192.1 GCA_021799915.1 Actinomycetes bacterium | reverse complement strand
CCGCCGCCCCCGAACGCGATGTGAGGGTTGGAGCGGCGGCCGACGTCGAACACATCGGGCGCATCGAAGACGGTGTCGTCCCGATTGGCCGAGATGTGCCAGAACACGACCTTGTCACCGGCGGCAATGTCCTGGTCGCCGAGACGGCAGTCCTGGGTGGCCGTTCGGCGAAAGTGCATGACCGGGGTGACAAAACGCAGCATCTCCTCGACGGCGCTCGGGAGGAGGGTGCGGTCGTCGAGCAGCCGGCGCCACTGGTCAGGGTGCTCAAAGAACGCCGTCATGGCCCCGGACATGAGGTTCCTCGTGGTCTCGTTCCCCGCCACGATGAGCAGCAGGAAAAACAAGTCGATCTCGAGTTGATCGAGCTTCTCCCCGTCGACCTCGGCATGGAGGAGGACAGACACCACGTCGTCTCCCGGCGAGGCACGCTTGGCCGACGAGAGCTCGTCGGCGTAGGCGTACACGGCCATGGCTGCCTCGGATGCGGCTGCCGGGCTCACCTGGTACTCGGGGTCCTCGCTCCCGATCATCCGGTTCGACCAGTCGAACACCATGCGCCGGTCGGCCTTGGGGATGCCGAGCAGCTCCGCGATGACCAAAAGGGGCAGCTCGGCCGCGATGTCCTCGACGAAGTCGGCGGTCCCCTGCTCGCACACCGCGTCGATGATCTCGTCGGCGTAGCCGACGATCGAGGCCTCGAGGTCTCGGACCATCTTGGGGGTGAACCCCTTGTTGACCAAGCGCCGGTAGCGGGTGTGCATCGAGGGGTCCATGTTGAGCATCATGAGGCGTTGCTGCTCGAGGGCTTCTGGCTCCATGTCGTGGAACAGCGCGCCCCCCCGGTACGAGGAGAACCGTTCCCAGTCGCGGTTGACGGTCACGCAGTCCTCGTAGCCGGTCACGCACCAGAAGCCGCCGGTTGCGAGGGGGTCGGCATAGGCGGCAGCACTGGGCGCACGGCTCGGCGCAGGATGCCACCACACCGGGGCGGTGCGGCGAAGCAGGCTGAACCATTCGTGGGGGACGCGCTCGACGAAGTTGCGCCCGTCCGTGAGGTCGATCGCCTCGAGCCCCCGCCCGACCTCACGCCCGACCTCACGCCCGAGCCCCTGCCCGCGGTCCGGCCGGCCTGCCCCATCGAGCTCCACTTCGCCCTCCTCGCCCGCAGGGCCGCCCCGAAGGGTGGTGCGGAATTTCTAGAACGTGTGTCAGGAATACTAGGGCCGTCGGGCGCCTGCAGCCAGCGTCCGGACAACGAGAACGTGTTACAGTTCCAATCCGCGCCGGCCTGGACCCGCCGGGACCGGCGAGGGAGCCCGAAAGAGCCGCCGCCACATGTTCCTCGAAGAGACCCAAGACGAGCTGCGCCTTCGCGCCGAGCTCCGGCGCTACTACGCCGCCGTACTCACCGACGAGGTCCGGGCCGGCCTGTCCGAAGGGGGCGAGGGGGGCGAGCTCTGGCGCCAGGTGGTCAAGACGACGGCCCGCGACGGCTGGCTGGGCATCGGCTGGCCAAAGGAGTACGGCGGGCAGGGCCGGCCGGCGACCGAACAGTTCATCTTCTTCGACGAGACCCGCCGGGCTGGGGCGCCGTTCCCCTTCGTGACGGTCAACACCGTCGGACCGACCATCATGCGGTACGGCACCGAGGAGCAGAAGGCCTTCTTCCTCCCGAAGATCCTGGCCGGCGAGTGCAACTTCGCCATCGGCTACACCGAGCCCGGCGCTGGCACCGACTTGGCATCGCTGCAGACCCGAGCAGTGCGCGACGGCGAAGAGTACGTCGTGAACGGGTCGAAGATCTTCACCAGCGGTGCCGACATCGCGGACTACATCTGGCTCGCCGTCCGCACCGATCCCGAGGCGCCCAAGCACCAGGGGATCTCGATCCTCTGCGCCCCCACCTCGGCACGTGGGTTCGAATGGAGCCTCATCAACACGGTGGGTGGGCTCACCACCACGTCCACCTACTACCGGGATGTGCGGGTGCCCGTTGCCAATCGCGTGGGACCGGAGAACGAAGGCTGGCGGATGATCACGGCGCAGCTCAACCACGAGCGTGTGGGCCTGGCGGCATGGAGCGGGCTGTCCTCCAGGCTCCTCGACGACGTCGCGGCCTGGGCGGCCGGCGTGCGCACCGACGACGGCAGGCGGCTGATCGACGTGCCGTGGGTGCAGTCGGACCTGGCCCGAGTGGCTGCCGATGTCGAGGCCGTTCGCTTGCTCAACTGGCGAATGGTGGCTGCGGTGGCGGCCGACAGCCTCACCGGGGCCGAGTCTTCCTCGGTGAAGGTGTTCGGGACCGAACGGACGGTCGAGGCATGCCGCGTGCTGCTCGGCATCGTCGGCGCGGCGGGTTACATCACCCCCGGCTCACCTGGCGCCGTCTTGCGCGGGCGGCTCGAGGCAGCCGGCCGCCAGGCGCAGATCAACACGTTCGGAGGCGGGGTCAACGAGGTGCAGCGCGAGATCGTCGCCACCGCGGGGCTCGGAATGCGGCGGAGCGCTCGATGACCGACGCGTGGCCGGACCACTCCGCGGACTTGGAGTCGCTGATCGGGTTGCCGACCGGCCCTCCTGCCCTCTCACCGGACGCCGTCAACCTGCCGATGATCCGCCATTGGGTAGAGGCAATGGGCGACACCGACCCGGTCTACGTCTCCGATGCCGCAGCTCGCGCAGTCGGTCTCGAATCGCTCGTCGCGCCGCCGACCATGCTCCAGGCGTGGACCATGCGCGGCCTGCGGGCGACGCTGGAGGTCGAGCAGGCCAGGATCGACGGGAGCGCGGCCGGCGCCAGTGCCCACGACCGCATGATGGCCTTGTTCGATGCCGAGGGCATGACGTCGGTCGTCGCCACCAACTGCGAGCAGACCTATGCCCGGCCGCTGCGGATCGGCGATCGCGTGATCGCCTCCTCGGTGATCGAGTCCATCTCTGCCCCCAAGCAGACTGCATTGGGGGTCGGGCGTTTTGCCACGACCCGGACGGACCTCGTCGCCGTGCCCGACGCGTCGGTCGGACACCACCCGGACACCGACGCGCTCTTCGCCACCGGAGAGGCAGTCGCCACGATGAGGTTCCGCATCCTGAAATATCGCCCGGCGGTTGCAGTCCCGGACGCCGGGGCACGCGACGAGCCCGCCTTGCCGCCCCCGCGACGTCCCCGCCCGGCGCTCACCGAGGACATCGAGTTCTGGTTCGAGGGCGCCCGCCGCCACCGCCTGCTGATCCAGCGCTGCAGTCGATGCCACGAGCTGCGGCATCCCCCCCTGCCGTCGTGCCCGTCGTGCCGGTCCTTCGACTGGGACGCCGTGGAGTCGACGGGGCGCGGCACGCTGTACAGCTTCGTGGTGGTGCACTACCCCCAGGTGCCCGGCTTCGAGTACCCGCTGGCGATCGGGCTGGTCGAGCTGGAGGAAGGGACCCGTCTCGTGGCCGACTTGCGGGGACTGGGTGCGACAGCCTGGCGGGTCGGCCAGGCAGTCGAAGTCGAGTTCGTCGACCACGACGACGAGCTCACCCTTCCGGCGTTCCGGCCTGTGGACCCGACCGGGGCGCGGTAATGGACTTCGCGTTCACCGAGGAGCAAGAGGCGGTCATACAGGCTTCTGCCGCCGTGTTCGGGGGTGCCGTCGACCCCGAGCGGGTCGCGTCGGTCGAGCGCTCCGAGGAGCGCGTCGACCGTGACCTGTGGTCGGCCCTTGCGGGCGCCGACCTGCTGGGCTTGGCCGTGCCTCGGTCCTTCGGCGGCGCGGGCCAAGGGCTCACCGAGCTGTGCCTGGTGCTCGCGGCGCAGGGGGCATGCGTGGCCCCGGTCCCGCTGTGGGCCACGCTGGTGCTCGGCGCGCTCCCGGTCGCCCGCTTCGCGCCCGCCGAAGTCGCCGGGAGGTGGCTCCCAGGGGTGGCGTCGGGGAACGTCATGCTCTCCGCAGCGCTGTCGGGGACGGTTGAGTCGATCGCAGGCCGCCCGCCGGTCCAGGCCGAGCCGGCTGGCGGCGGTGGCTGGCACCTGACGGGCCTCGAGCCCGCAGTACCGCAGGCGCACCTGGCCGACCGGCTCGTGGTCCCCGCGGCAACGCCGTCAGGCGGGGTGGTCATCGCCCTCGTGGACCCGGCCGGCGACGGAGTCGTCCTCGAACGTGCCGAGACCACGAACCGGGAGATCCATCCCCACGTGCACCTCTCCGGCGCGCCGGTCGCTCCTGGCGACATGGTGGTCGGTGATCCCGAGAGTGGCGGGGACGCACTGGGGTGGATGCTGGACGCGGCGTGGACGGGTCTTTCGGCGATCGCGCTCGGCGTGTGCACATCCGCGGTCCGCCAGACCGCGGCCTACTTGAACGAGCGGGAGCAGTTCGGCCGGCCGCTGAGCACGTTCCAAGGCGCCATGCTGAGGGCTGCCGACGCGGCGATCGACGTCGAGGCCATGCGGGTCACCCTCTGGCACGCAGCGTGGCGCATCGACGCGGGGCTGCCGTCGGCCGAGGCGGTCGCAGTGGCCAAATGGCAGGCTTCCGAGCGGGGCCAGCGCGTGGTCCACGCCGCCCAGCACCTGCACGGAGGTGTCGGGGCGGACGTCACCTACCCCATCCACCGTTACTTCCTGTGGGGAAAGCAGATCGAGCTGGTCCTGGGAGGGCCGAGCCGGCACCTGGCCCGGTTGGGCGCCCTCATCGCGTCGAGGACCGCCGCAGAGGGCGATCCCTCTGCACAGCTCGTGCCCGTCGCCGGCCTCGAGGAGGGAAATCAGTGAGCGAGGCACCGGCTCTCCTGCCGACGACCCGCCTCTACGGCGAGGTCGGAGTCGGCGATGCGCTCCCGGCGCTGGTGGTTCCGGTGACGACCACGCTCGTCGTGGCCGGCGCGCTGGCCAGCCGCGACTACCAGGACGTCCACCACGACCCCGAGCTGGCCCGTGCCAGGGGGTCCAAGGACATCTTCATGAACATCCTCACGACCAACGGGCTGGTCGGGCGCT